>CAYPGK010000142.1:0-5423 GCA_964410055.1 uncultured Gemmatimonadaceae bacterium
GCCTGGGCGAAGAAGCGGCCCCAGATCGCGCGCGCCTGGACGTAGCTGTACGTCCAGTCCTTCGCCTGCGCGGCGCCGAGACCCGTCAGCTCGATTCCGGTGCCGACGTTCGTCATGCCGGCGGCGAAGATCGCGGTCAGGTCATCGTTGACGCGCCAGTCGGCGCGGAGGTCGGCGCCGAAGCGCTGCACGTCGTAGTCCCGGTTGCCGATGAGCGCGATCCGGCGATCGGCCTCGTCACCGGTGATCCCGGTCGCATTGATAAGGTCGTTACGGAAGAAGTTCGTTTCGTCCTCGGCGAACTTCTGGCGCTCGGCGGCCTCGACCGGATCCACGTACTGCCACTCGTCGGCCTGGAAGAACTGGCCGGAAATCTTGACGCCGAAGTTGTCGCTCAGCCGCTGGGCGCTGCGGAACGAGCCGTTCAGCACGCTCTGCGTGCCGCCCGCGATCGAGACGCTCGTGCCCTGCTCATCGAGCGGCGACTTCGTGATGATGTGGAGCACGCCGTCGGCGGTGTTCGGCCCGTAGAGAGCGGCACCCGGCCCGAGCACGACCTCCATCCGCTCGACGTCCTCGTTCCCCGTGGGGATGAAGTGCAGCGCGTTGACGCGCAGCGAGGGCACGCCGGCAATGCGGTTGTCCGTCAGCGCGTGCAGCGAGCCGGAGAAGATGTTGTTGAAGCCGCGTACCACCACGCTCGTGGCCTGCACGCCGTGCGTCGCGACGTCGACGCCGGGTACCGAACGCAGGTGGTCGACGGGCGTCGTGACCGGCCTCTCCTGGACCGCACGCGAATCGACGACCGCGACCGAGGCCGGTGCGTCCAGAACCTTCTCCTGCCGCTTGGACGCAGAGACGATGATCGGGTTCAGCTCGAAGGCGGTCGCATTCAGCGAGAAGGCCTGCATGCTCGTCCCGCCGGCCACGACCCGAACGCCGTCGACCTGCTGCGGCGCATAGCCGACCATGGAAACGACGATCGAGTACGTCCCCGCCTGGAGGTTGGCCAGGCGGTACTGGCCGCTTTCATCCGTGATCACGCTCGCGGTGACCCGGCCATCGGCCAGGGCCTCGACCTGGGCGCCGGCCAGCGGCGCACCGGTCGCGGCATCCGTGACGCGGCCCGTGATGGTGCCGGTCTGCGCCCACGCCGGCCCCGCGGCGAGCAGCGCGAGTGCGAAGACGGCCAGGAGGCATGTCCGGAGTTTGACGCCCATGGGGATTTCCCTCGACTGAAAAAGGTGCGACGTGGACCCGCGCCGATGGCTCGGACGGGTCGGGTGCAAAGCGAGTCCGCGGACCCGCGACACAGCTTCGAATATGATTGGGGAGAGAGGCAAGAGATAATGGTGCTCGGTCAATCGCACGCGGACCGGGTGGCCCGCGGCACGCCGCCGGAACGGTGAAGCCTTGGCAGCAATTTGACGCAATATAGGCCGGAGATCTTCGGTCAGTCAAGGAAAACGCCAGGTGTTGCAACGACTGAAAGGGCGCGCCTATCGGGGCCTCGATTGACGGTCCACTCCGGCGCGACCATACTTCGCGCGACGACTGCTGGACCGGCGATGAGGACAGGGCACGAGGCAAGGGAGACGGATGGCGGAAGTGGCTGGCGGTGCGGCCGCGTGGGAGGTAACGGGTAACCATTTCGTCGCGTTCCCGTGTGTCTCACGCCGCGACGGGGGGATCCACCGGCTGAACGTGCTGCACCGTGGCGCACTCGGGTTGCTGGAGTGGGCATCGGCACGGGATGCGACGCGTGACGGGGGCGTCGCCTTGCTCGCGCCCGAGGTGCGTGTGGAGGGGCGGGCCCTCTCCCTCGGCGCATTGAGGTGGGACCGGCTCGAGCGCTGGATCCCGCGCTTCCAGGCGGAGCCGGAGCCGGGGCTCACGGTTCGCGGCACGCTGTGCGCGCCCGGCGGCGGCGAGGTGTTGCTCCCGGGCGCGGTGTACGCTCTGGAGATCGAGAACGCGTCGGACGCCGATCGGACGCTCGAGGTAGGGCTGGCGGGCGAGTGGCGCTGGGCGCTGCGGACGGTCGAGACGAGCCGGCCGCTTGGCGCCCCGAATCGGGTCTGGCGCGCCGGGGGCGGACGGGGGATGGTCCTGGAGATGGGCGGCGAGCCGGGCCTTGCTGCCCTCGCCATCGTCGGCTCGGGCGACGACGTCGAATACGAGGCGGAGGCGGTCGGTTCCGGGTCGGAGCCGGGCGAGGATTCGGAGGTCGTCGTAGAGAACGGGCGCGCCGTGAGGGTGCGGGCCGCGCGGCGGGTGCGTGTTGGCGCCGGCAAGCGCGTCACGGTGGCGTTCTACCTGGCGGTCGCCGTGGAGCGCGACGGCGCGCTCGCGCGGGCCGAGTCGCTCAGGGCGATCGGGGCGGCCGACCTGCTGCGCATCGCGCGCCTCCAGATCTCGCAGATGGTGCGGTCGGTCCCCGACGCCGCGCTGGGGATGCTCTTCAACCGCAACCTCATCTTTGCGACGTTCAACGCCGTAGCCCGCGCCATCGACGATGAGCGTCTCTACCCGCTGGTCTCCCGCTCGCCTCTGAGCGGCGGTCCGGCTGTGTTCCGGGAGCGCGATGCGCTGCTCTGGAGTCTGCCCGCGATCCAGCTCGCGGACCCCGGCACCGCGAGGGAGCTGCTCCTGCGGGCATTCGAGCAATTCTCCCATCGTCCCGGCGCCCGGAGCCATTATCTCGACGGCGGTGTGGTCGCCCCCGACTTCGCGCTCGACCAGTTCTGCGCCTACGGCGTAGCCCTCGACCGTTACATCCGCGAGTCACGCGACGAGGGCATTCTGGACGAGCCGATCATCGGGCAGGTCCTCATCGAGCTGGACGACCTGCTCCTCGACCGCCTGCACCCGAAAGTCCTCCTCGCCGCTACCGAGGTGCTCCCGTCCGGCGAGCGCGCGACGCACCCGTACGTCACGTACGACAACGTCCTCGTCCACGCGCTGTGCCATGCCCTCGGCACGTATGCCCGGGGGAGCCCCGACGCGCCCGGCGCGCGGAACTTCGTCGACGCGGCGGACGAGGTCGAGGCCGCGATCTGGCAGCACTGCACCGCCGAAATCGATGGGCTTCGCGTCTTTGCCTGGTCCACCGACCTCACCGGCGAGGCGGCGGTCTACGACGATCCGGAGGGGAGCCTCGCCCTCCTGCCCGAGCTCGGATTCTGTGACGGCGACGACCCCGTCTGGCGCAACACGGTCGAACTGCTCCGTTCGGAGCGCAATCCGTTCTGGCTCGGCGATCGGCGCTACCCGGGCCTCGCCTCGAGGAAGCACCCCGACCGGGCGAGCCTTGCGGCCCTCTGCGCCGACCTCCTCGGCCCGAGACGGGGCGCCGCGCTCGACTGCCTGGTGGAGCTTCGCCTGGACGACGGCATCGCCTGCGGCTGGTACGACCCGGACACCGGCGAGCCCGCCGCCGAGCGTTTCCACGCCGGCGTGGCCGGACTCCTGGCCTGGACGCTCTGGGCCGCGCTCGAGGGGTGAGCCTCCGGGGCGTGGAGATTGCACGCTTCGGCCTCCGGGATCCATACCAACGGAGGCGGCATGGCGAGTCCATTGAAGGTGACGGTGCGTTACGAGTCGGACGTATACCACGCGGCCGTCCCCGGAGATGAGCGGGCGGACCAACTCCTCGTGCGCAGCCTGTACCATTTCGGGATTCCGCCGGAAGAGAAGCAGCGCTGGCAGCTCCGATACCGGGGAGACGACCGCCCGGATCACGGGATCTACCTCGACCACCCGATCGGCGAGCAGGTGTCGGACGGCGGGGAGCTGGTCCTCGAGGAGCGCGTGAGCGGGAACCGACCCATGTCCACGGGAAGCTACTGATCGGGTGAGAATCCTCTTCGCCACGTCCGAGGCGGTCCCGTTCTGGAAGACGGGCGGGCTCGCCGACGTCGCGCGTGCGCTCCCCGAGGCGCTCCGGGAGCGCGGCCACGACGTCCTGATCGTGCACCCGTTCTATCGGGCGCTGCGCGAGGCGCCGCCGCCGGTCGAGGTGGTCGGGATCCACCGCCTCCCCTGGCCGGGCGGCGACATGGTCGCCCGGTACCTCGAGCACCGCCCCGAGGGCGCGGTGCCGACGCTCTTCGTGGATCAGCCGTATTTCTTCGACGTGGCCGACCCCTACGGGCCGACCCGTTTCGACCGCATCGCCGCGGGGCGACGCTTCGCCTTCTTTTGTCGCGCCATCGTCGAGCGGGCCAGGGAATGGGAAGCCGACGTCGTGCACCTCAATGACTGGCCGACCGGGTTGGTGCCGGTCTACGGCGAAGTCGATGGGCTGGACGCGGCGACCGTCTTCACGATCCACAACCTGGGCTATCAGGGCAATTTCCCGCCATCGCTCCTCCCCGAGATCGGGGTGCCCTGGCACTTCTACCGGGTCGAGGGTGGCGTGGAGTTCTACGGCTCGGCCTCCTTCCTCAAAGGCGGCCTCGCGCTGAGCGACCGGCTGAACACCGTGTCCCCTCGCTACGCGGAGGAGATCCAGACGCCGGACTTCGGCGCCGGCTTCGACGGGCTGCTGCGACACCGGGGCAGGGAGCTGCGCGGGATCCTGAACGGGATCGATCCCGAATTCTGGGACCCGGCCACCGACTCCGCCATTTCCGCCCGCTACGATGCGGAGCACGTGCGTCGCAAGGAGAAGAACCGGGACGCACTGCTCCACGAGCTCGGGCTGGATGGACGGGGGCCCGTCTTCGTCATGATCTCGCGCCTGGTGCACCAGAAGGGGATCGACCTCGTCCTCGCGGCGCTCCCCGAGCTGCTCCGTCTGGGCGTTCGGTTGGCCGTCCTGGGGGATGGTGAGTTCCGATACGAGCGCGCGCTCGCGGAGGCCGCCGCCGAGCACCCACGCCGCGTCGCTGCGGCCTTCCGTTTCGACGACCGGCTCGCTCGCCGCATGTACGCCGGCGCGGATTTCTTCCTCATGCCGTCGCTCTACGAGCCGTGCGGGCTCGGTCAGATGATCGCGCAGCGGTACGGCACGCCGCCGGTCGTCCGACACACGGGCGGGCTCGTCGACACCGTCGAGGATGGGGTGACCGGCTTCGCCTTCCGCCCGGCGACGCCCGAGGCGCTGATCGACGGCGTCGAGCGGGCGTGCGCCGTCTGGCGTACACCGGAGTGGAACGCGCTCCGGCAACGCTGTATGCGCGTGGACCACTCCTGGGACCGCTCGGCGGCGGCGTACGAAGGGCTCTACCAGGAAGCGATCGAGAGTCGGCGCCACCGTGGGTGGTGAGGACGGCACCTCCAGGTCGCTCCGCAGATGCCGGGCGGCGCGGACGCGCGCGTGCGGTTGACTGCGACCCCTGATTTCGTTAGAATTCAGTACTCCGAGCGCGGGAATAGCTCAGTTGGTAGAGCGTCTGCTTGCCATGCAGAAGGTCGCCGGT
>CAYPGK010000143.1:0-5400 GCA_964410055.1 uncultured Gemmatimonadaceae bacterium
ACCTAGGACCTAGGACCTGAGACCTCGAGGCGGAGCTGGGCGAGGAGCCAGGGCATCAACTCCGCTTCCAGCGTCCGGGCATACGCGAGACCCAGCCGCACCGTGCGGATGGCGGCGGGGGTGGGGGCAAGGGGGCGGGTATGGGGGGCGCGGCGAGGAGGGTAAGCCTCAGCCGCCCAGGTGAGGGCGGGGAGGACGTCGGAGGAGACGCGGCCGGTGGCGATCCAGCGTCGGGCGAAGCGGTGGAGGGAGCCGGCGCGGCGGTGGCGGGTGTCGCCGTCGAGGAGGAGGGCGGCGGTCGCCATGCGGGTGATGTCGTCGCGGATGCGGATGGCGGCGTCGGCGCGGCGTCCCTCGGCGAGTGCGCGGCGGGCGATGGCGCCGCCGGCGTCGACCCAGTCGATGAGGCAACCAGCGCAGAACACGGCGTCGGCGGGGGTGAAGGCGAGTCGGATCGGGGGCGCGCCGGGCGGCCAGAGGGGGATGCCGTCGTCGAGCGCGTCGACGAGCATGGGCGTTCGGCGGCCGACTTCGAGGTCGGCGGCGGGGACGGCCCAGGGCTCGACGCGGACGCCGGTCGCGCGGGAGACGCGGTCGGCGTGGCGGGCGAGTGCGATGGCGGCGGCGTCGCGGTCGTGGACGTCGACGTCGCAGATGGCGAGGACGTCGACGTCGGAGTCGCGGCGGAAGTCGCCGCGGGCCTTGGAGCCGAAGAGGATGGCGCGCAGGATCGGCGGCGCGCCGGACTCGAGGGCGCGGCCGAGGAGCTCGGTGACGGCGCGCCGCTCCCCGGGCGACAGCGTCGGCACGGCGGGGACGCGCGGGAGGCGACGGCTCATCGCGGCGTGCCTCCGAGGAAGCGGCGGGCGCTGAAGCGCGGGTGGTCGTAGTAGTCGGGCCCGGGGTCGAGGGAGCCGGGCTCGGCGCGGCCGTCCCAGACGGGGAATTCCTGCAGCGCGTCGGAGGAGTCGAGGTCGAGGCGGACGAGCCGGTGTCCGGCGTCGAGGTGCACGTACGCGGCGGGGACGAGGACGCGCCCGCCGCCTGTCGCATCCGTGGTGCGCACGGCGAGGTGGCTGACCTTGAGGGCGGTCGTGTCGACGATCAGCTCCTCGACGGCGCCGACGTCGCCGCCGTCGGCGGTGCGCACGGGCCAGCCGCGCGGGTCCGGGTCGCTCCCGGCGAGGCGGTGGCCCGCCAGGCGCGAGAGCGGCGCGAACGCGGGCGCCCTCTCGACGTGCACGGGCGACTCGAGCTCGGATGGGCCGTAGACCGTGCCGGCGTACGGGGGTCGCGGGCGGGGACGCAGGTCGCCGTACGCGCGGGCGTACGCCGTCGCCAGGCCATCCTCGTACTCGCGGGTCAGGCGGCCGAGGCGGTGCTCCCACGCGGGGATCCCGGCGAGCCGCTCGCGGGAGACGCCCGGCAGGCGCACCTCTGCCCGCTCCGGCTCCGCCCGCGCCTGCCCGATCGGGACCAGCACGTGCTTGCGGAGTACGCCGAGGTCGACGTCCAGGTACAGGGGCCGCCCCTCGCGGTCGAGGAGCACGTCGTGGACGGTGCCGGCCTGCGCGTCGTCCTCCCCGGTACGGACGGTCCAGCCGCGCACGTCGACGTTGCCGACCGACTGTCGGGGATCTCCGTGCTCGGACAGGGGGACCAGCGCCATGGGCGACGCTCCGGGGGTGAACGGTTCGATTCGGGGCTTCCGCCGCGCCGGTGGGCAAGACGCGTTCCATTGCCCTGACTGGCCGGGGCGGATAATTTCCATGAATTTCGGGACAGGGCGCGGGAACGGGATCGCGAGCGTATGGCGAACGACACGCAACTCATGGACAAGCTGGTCTCGCTGTGCAAACGGCGGGGCTTCATCTTCCAATCGTCGGAGATCTACGGCGGGACGGGCTCGGTGTGGGACTACGGCCCGCTCGGCGTGGAGCTCAAGAACAACATCAAGGCCGCGTGGTGGCGCTCGATGGTGCACGAGCGGGACGACGTCGAGGGTCTCGACGCGGCGATCCTGATGCATCCGCGGGTGTGGGAGGCGAGCGGGCACGTGGAGGGGTTCACGGACCCGCTGGTCGAATGCAAGAACTGCCATCGCCGGTTCCGGGCGGACAACCCCGAGATCCAGGAAGGGCAGTGCCCGGTCTGCGGCACGAAGGACGCGTTCGGCGAGCCGCGGATGTTCAACCTGATGTTCAAGACGTTCATGGGCCCGGTCGAGGAGGCGGCGGCCACGATCTACCTGCGGCCGGAGACGGCGCAGGGGATCTTCGTGAACTTCCAGAACGTACTGACGACGTCGCGTCAGCGGATCCCGTTCGGGATCGCGCAGATCGGCAAGGCGTTCCGCAACGAGATCACGCCGGGGAACTTCATCTTCCGCACGCGCGAGTTCGAGCAGATGGAGATGCAGTTCTTCGTGGAGCCGGGCACGGACGAGGAGTGGTTCGAGTACTGGAAGGCCCGGCGGATGGAGTGGGTGGTCTCGCTGGGGATCCGTCCGGAGCGGCTGCGCTATCACGCGCACGCGCCCGAGGAGCTGGCCCACTACGCCAAGGCGGCGTTCGACATCGAGTACCAATTCCCGTTCGGCTGGCAGGAGTTCGAGGGGATCCACAACCGGACCGACTTCGACCTGCGTCGCCACGAGGAGTACTCGGGGAAGCGGCTCGAGTACATCGACCCGGTCGACCGGGACCATCGCTACATCCCGTACGTGGTCGAGACGTCGGCGGGCGCGGACCGCACGACGCTGGTCGTGCTGGCGGACGCGTACCGCGAGGAGGAGGTCGACGGCGAGCAGCGGGTGGTGCTGCGGCTACACCCGCGCCTGGCGCCGGTCAAGGCGGCGGTGCTGCCGCTGGTCAAGAAGGACGGCATGCCCGAGGTCGCGGAGCGGATCCATCGTGAGTTCCGCGTGGCGGGGATCCCGACGCAGTACGACGACAGCGGCTCGATCGGGAAGCGCTATCGTCGGCAGGACGAGGCGGGGACGCCCTTCGCGGTGACGGTCGACGGGCAGACGCTGGAGGACGACACGGTCACGGTCCGGGACCGCGACACCCTCCGGCAGCAGCGGGTCGGGGTGGATCGGGTCCTGGAGTACGTTCGGGAACGCATCGTCTGAGACGGCTCCCGTAGACCGCGCCCCCACGGGCGCACGGCTCAACTCAAAGGAGGCGAAGTGGCCAAGAGTGTCGAGCAATTCACGTCCCGCTGGGGGATGATGCTGGCCATGCTGGGCATGGCGGTGGGGACGGGCAACATCTGGCGGTTCCCACGCATCGCCGCATCGAACGGGGGCGGCTCCTTCCTGATCGCCTGGGTCTGCTTCCTCCTCCTCTGGTCGGTCCCGCTGATCCTGACGGAATTCGCGATGGGGAAGGCGGCGCGCCGGGGGCCGGTCGGTTCGTTCATCAAGGTGGCCGGGCCCAAGTTCGCGTGGATGGGCGCGTTCATCGTGTTCACCACGACCGCGATCATGTTCTACTACTCGGTCGTGCTGGGGTGGACGGCGCACTACTTCCTGGTCTCGCTGACGGGCGAGCTGTCGAATGCGGAGCCGGCGGCGCTGTGGGAGTCGTTCGCCTTCACGCCGAAGGTGCTGTGGTTCCACGCACTTGCGATCGGGTTGGGCGTGTTCGTGGTTGCGCGCGGGGTTCGGGGGATCGAGACTGCCGCGCGCTTTCTCATGCCGACCCTCTTCCTGATGGTGATCGTCCTCGCGATCCGGGCGGTCACGCTGCCGGGCGCTGAGCGGGGGCTCGCGTTCCTCTTCACTCCGTCGTGGGCGGAGCTGAAGGACTACAATACGTGGCTCCAGGCGCTGACGCAGAACGCCTGGGACACCGGCGCCGGGTGGGGGATGATCGTGACGTACGCGATCTACATGCGGAAGCGGGAGGACACCGCGCTGAACTCGTTCCTGCTCGGCTTCGGCAACAACTCGGTCTCGCTGCTGGCCGGGATCATGGTGCTGTGCACGGTCTTCTCGATCATGCCGAACGCGGCGACGGAGATCGTGGGCGCGGGGAACGAGGGGCTCACCTTCATCTGGATCCCGCAGCTCTTCCAGCAGATGCCTGCCGGCCGCATCTTCATGACGTTCTTCTTCCTGTCGCTCATGTTCGCGGCGTGGACGAGCCTGATCTCGATGATCGAGATGGCGACGCGCGTGCTCATGGACGGCGGGATGCGGCGTGGGCGGGCGATTGCGCTGATCGGTGGCGCGGGCTTCATCTTCGGCGTCCCGTCCGCGCTGAACCAGGCGATGTTCCAGAACCAGGACTTCATCTGGGGCGTCGGGCTGATGGTCTCCGGGCTGTTCTTCGCGATCGCGGTGCTGCGCTACGGCGTGACGAAGTTCCGTGAGACGCTGATCAACACGGAGGACAGCGACATCCGGATCGGGAGCTGGTGGGACTGGGCGATACGTCTCGTGGTCGTGGAGGCGCTCGTGCTCGTGGTCTGGTGGTTCTGGATGGAGGGCGGGATCACGCAGGCGCTCGCCGGGAACTTCGGCGCACTCTTCGGCACCTACGGCATCGGCTGGGCGGTCGTGCAGTGGGGGATCGCGATCACGGTCTTCCTGGCGCTCAACCGGTGGATGGTCGCGCGGACGGAGGCGACGGAGCCCGCGACCGAGCCCGTTTCGCAGAGCGGGATGCCGGCGTCGATCCCGTAATGAAGTTCGATGCCTTCGAGGCGCTCGCCTGGCGCTACTGGGACGAGATACCGGAGGAGTACAAGGAGGGGGTGGACGGGCTGATCGTGGAGCGCGGCGCGCTGCCGCACCCCACGCTGCCCGACGTCTACACGCTGGGCGAGTGCGTGACGGAGGCGTATCCGTCGGATTGGGGCGGACCGGAGACGATCCGGTCCGCCGTCGTTCTGTACTACGGCTCGTTCTGGCGCCTGTCGCGTCTCGACCCGGAGTTCGACTGGGAAGAGGAGCTGTGGGAGACGCTGACGCACGAGCTGCAGCACCACCTGGAGTGGCTGGCGGACGAAGACGCGCTCGAGGCGGTCGACTACGCGGTCGACGAGAACTTCAAGCGGACGCAAGGCGAGCCGTTCGACCCGTTCTTCTACCGGTCGGGCGAATCCGTGGCCGAGGGGGTGTGGAAGGTCGAACGCGACTACTTCCTGGAGCGTGAGATCAAGGCCGGCGCGCCGCCCATCGACGCGATCGGGTTCACCTGGCACGGCCGGGAATATCGGGTGGCCGTCCCCGCCGAGTGGGGCGACGTCTGTTTCATCACGATCGAGGCCGGGCTCGACGAGCCGCCCGACGGCGAGGTGTGCGTGGTGCTGGTGCGGAGGCAGGGCACGGCGGCGGCGTTGATGTCGTTGTTGCGTAGGCGTGGGGTGGAGGTGGTGGAGGTGGGGGGGAGG
>CAYPGK010000144.1:0-5346 GCA_964410055.1 uncultured Gemmatimonadaceae bacterium
CGACACGCCCGAGGGGCGGCAGAGCAACCGGCGCGTGGAGCTGGTGAAGCTGTAGGCCGGCGCGGTCGGAGACAGCGCACGGGTAGGCAGGGGGCACGCGAGGGCGATTCAGCGCTCGCGTGCCCCCTGCTGTCGTTGGGCGGTCCCGGTCATGATCTCGCACTCCACCCCTGCGACACCCCTGGCAGCCACGCATCGACATTGACACGTGTAACGTGACGCGTCACAGTAGGGCCACCTCGATCGGTGATCTCAGGGCTCCTCCGAGCAATCGGCTCCACCGCCGCGTGCGTCGTCGTCATACCCATTGCGTATCCTTCCACGCTGCCACGAACGTGGGGGGAGCCTCACGGCCGGGATCGATCCCGATGTCTTCTCCAGACAGGTGACGGCGCCATGTCCCAGAACCCACCCGATTACGGCCAGGAGCAGTTGCGGTCCGCGCTCGCCCGACTCGCCGCCGAACCGGGAGCAGTCACCCCGGTCAAGGTCTGGAGGGCGTTGACGGCGGAGGAGCGGGAACGCGCGGCGCTTTCGCTGCTCGAGAACGCTCCTCGGGAGCTGCGGCACAATCTCGTCCGTGAAACCGCCAGGCTGCATCACTTCCGACCCCAGACCCTCGCGAGCTGGCCCGAGCTCCGCATCGCCAGGGCGGTTGCGCGCCGGGCTCCGACGAGCAGGTCGATCATTACCGGGCTTCTCCGGCACCTGCACCTCCCCGATCGCAAAGACATGCTCGCCGACTACCTCGACGGGCTCGGCGTCGAGCACGACGACGGCGTCATCACGAAGGATATCGGGACGATCGAGGTCGCTCCCACGGAAGTGAAACGGGCCGCGGATCGATTGCTGCCGATGTATCCGTTGGATGAAGTCGTAACCTACTTCCTCTCACTCCTCGCCCTTCGCTACCCCTTCGCCCATGGCCTCGACGAGTGGCTGCGCGATCTTGCGGATGCGACGGAGCCTGCCGCTCCCGATGACGATGATTCCACGGGCGATGAGGTCGAGGCCGATCCCCTGGGGCCCGAGCCTGTAGCCGCCGAGGACACGGACGAGTTCACCACGCTGGATCGGCAGCTCGTGCGAACGATCGTGGATGTGGCTCAAGGGATCGAGGGCGCGCTGACGGTCGACGAACTCGACGACCTGCTGCAGGAGATCCTCGAGTTGAACAGTAAGCGCCACCGGACCTTTTTCCATGCGGGGTTCCGTGACGCGGTACTGGACAAGACCCCACGCGATGGATTGCCGGCATCGAACACGACCCGTCGGCTCTGGTACTGGGCTGGTTACATCCAGGGTGTGGTACGTGAGGACCGCTGGGACGAGGTGGTCCGGCTTTACGACCAGGAGCCGATGATTCGTGACCTCGGCAAGAGCGAGCGAGGGGCATCCGGTGCGATCGGCGCCGCGCGCGCGGCGGCGCCACACATAGCCGAAGCGCTGTGTCGCCACGGGCGGGCCGGTGAGGCGGCCAGGTTCCTCGATGTCGACACCGTCGTCTCCTCTCCGGGCGCGTTCCACCTCCTGAGGTCGGAGGCCGAGACACTGCTGCGACAGGACAAGGCAGCCGAGGCTCGCACCGTCTACGATCTGCTCGCGAACGTGGTCTACCGGCTGACGCAGCAGGGTTTGCCGCCGGGGCAGAGGGAGTTCCTCGAGGTGCGTCGGCGTCGCGCGCACTGCTATCGTCAGTTGGGTGAGCTCAACGTCGCGCGCAACCTGCTGACCGAGCTCCTGAACGAAGAGCCGGATCCGGACGTACGGGCGATGGTCCTGACGGACCTCGGGCTGATCGACGGCGGGTTCCGACGTCTGGCGGATCTGTCGATCCCACTCGACGAGGAGCGGCTCGAAGGGTTCGAGGCTGCGCTCGCACGGGGCGTCCCACGTTTCGAAGAGGCGATGGCTCTCGACGTGCGTTACTCGGCCCACGCGCGCTACTGTCTGGGCGTACTTGCGTTCGTGCAGAAGTCGTATGCCGCGGCCGTCGGTCATCTCGAGGTCGCACTCTCCGTCTTCGAGTCCGAACCGGACCGCTACGGTCCGGGGGACCTGCTGCGGAATGCGCGGCTGTATCTGGGTCTCGCGCTCTGCCTGGACGTGCGCGAGGAGCGTATGAAGCGGGCCGCCGACCTGATTCGCGAATCGGTTTCCCGGGGCGCCCGGCTCCCGCATTACCTGATCAGCAACACACTCGATGCACTCGCCCTGATCTCGAGACCGTATGCCCGAGAGCTCGGCGATCTCCTGCTCGATGTCATCGGCGATGAAGTCCTCGATCTCCTCCTGGCTTCCGAAGCGTGCAATGATACCGCGCGCGTCGCACGAGCCCTGTTCGATCGCGCGTCCGATGCCGGTCGAACCGAGGTCGCCCGGGTCAAGGACTTCCAGCAGGGGATCCCGATTCTCATCGCACACGAGTACTTCGATGAGGCTGCCGAGTCCCTGGATTACCTGGAGGCCGCGGCCTTTCGGGGACTCGGACGCGAGGAATTCATCGAGATCCTGAAGGATCCGGCCCGGTATTCACCGGCGTGGGAGGTGGATGACGCGAGGTGGGCGCTCGTCCGTTGTTACGAGGTCGCCGGAAACTACGTGGAATCGGCTCGCATCCTCACGGAACAGTTTCACAGGATCCTCAGCCAGAACGGTGACGATGGGATCAGCGAGGCGGAATCCATCATCGGCCAGATACGTGAGTACGGGCTGTCCGAAGACTACGTCACATCGCTCCTGAACAGGCTCGGGGCGGTCAAGGCGGCGGCCGCCGAGGATGCGGATCCGAGCCGGATCCAGGAGCGCCGGCCGGTACGAATCCTCTTCGTGGGCGGAGATGAAAGGCAGGCGCAGTACGATGCAGCGGTTCGAGAGGAACTCGGGCGGAAGCACCCAAACATTACGGTCGAGTTCTGTCATCCGGGCTGGGGGAGCCATTGGGGACGAACACTGGACGACCTGAAACGCCGGCTGGCACATCACGATGGCGTCGTCGTTTCTCGTTTCGTCCGGACGGAGTTCGGGCGTCAGTTGCGGAAATCTCTCGAGATTCCGTGGTGGGGGTGTTACGGCACGGGCAAGCAAGCCATACTGGATAGCATTGTCCAGGCCGCACGGAGCGCCGAACGCGCGCTCGCAGCCAGGAACGAGTGAGGTGCCTCTTGCCCATCTCGGGAATCGGCCCCAGCGTTCTCTCGACGAGCCGGGGCTGAGTCCCACGAAATCACGGGTGAGCCGGCGGATTCGAGTCCGAAACCACCTCGCATCACTCGCCGTATGTGCGCGGCACGGGCGCCCACCTGCGTGGTGCGCGCCCCTGTTGTTTTATCGACCCTAACCAGAAAAACGATTCATGAAGGATCAAATTCGCAAGGAACTCCGACTGCTTCGTCTCTACGTCGTCTTCAGCGTCCCGGTCCTGGGCGTGCTCCTCTTCGCGGCGCTCGCGAAGAGAGCGGACCCGCCGTACTTCGAGGAGATCACGGTGGAGCGAATCAACGTGGTGGAGCCGGACGGGAGGAAGAAGCTCGTGATCGCGAGCAGTGCGCGGCAGACGGAGGGCATGATGGGCGGGGTCGAGGTACCGCTCGACCGCACGCGTCCCGCCGGGCTGATCTACTTCAACGACCACGGCGACGAGGTGGGCGGTCTGATCTTCGGCGGCGACCGGACCGAGGGCGCGCAGAGTCTGACCTTCGACCAGGCGGGCCAGGACCAGGTCTTCCAGCTCCTCAATCAGGAGTGGACCGACGAGGACGGTCGGCGGCAGCGCAACACGGGGATCCTCATCGTCGACCGGCCGACCGACCGGGATCTCCTCGAGACGATCGCCCTCGTGCAGGAGCTGGAGGCGATCGAGGATCCGGAGGAGCGGGGCCGGGCCTACGCCGAACTCCAGGAGGCCGGCGCTTTCGGGGCGCAACGCATGTTCGTCGGCCGGACGGCGGCCGGGCAGGCGGCGATCGTGCTCCGGGACGGCCGCGGCAAGGCTCGCCTGCGTTTCGTGGTGGAGGAGGACGGCACGGCGTTCATCGATTTCCTGGACGCGGACGGCAACGTCGTGCGGAGGCTGGGCCCGGACTTGCAGTGACGCCCGGCCCCGACCTCTGGGTCTTCGAGCATACCGAGGTCCCGGAGAGCATGAAGGGGCGAGGAGTCGGCAGTGAGCTGGTGCGGCAGGCGCTGGCCCACGTGAGGGAGTTGGGAGTGGCCATCGAACCCGTCTGCCCGTTCACCGTCGCCTACATCGAGCGACACCCCGAAGAAGCGGACGTCGTGCATCCGGACTATCGTTGGAAGGTGCAGTAGAATACGCCGGGCGACCGATCGGCGAGCGTTCCTCGACTCCTCCGCTCCGACCGATCGGTCCCCGGTCCCCCCTCCTTGACCCCGCCAAAGCCGCATCTCATTATCCGCCCACGCGCGTAAAGGGCCTCAGTGGCCGCTTTCGACCGACTTCCGAACCCCGGCCCCCGCGGCCCGGGCCACGATATTCCAACCGCAGCGAGCGACGGTGAACGATGAAACTGAGCGACATCATGACGACCAATCTCGTGACCATCGGACCCGACGAGACTGCGGGTGAGGCGTGGTCGCGTATGGAGCGTGAGAGGATCCGGCACCTGGTCGTGATGGAGGATGGCCGGCTCGTGGGCATCCTCTCCATCCAGGATCTGGGCGGCCGCAAGGGCGAAGCGGTCCGGGAGGGGCGGACGGTGCGCGAGCTCATGACCCCGCGGGTCAAGACCGCGACGCCCGACATGACGCTGGACGAGGCCTTCAAGATCATGCGGGAGCAGCCGATCGGGTCGCTCCCGGTGCTGGAGGGCGAGGAGGTGGTCGGGATCGTGACCGCGACCGACGTCCTCGACGAGCTGGGGCGGGGCGGCGCGCCGCGCGCAAAGCCCCGCACGCGGGGCCGGAAGCCGGATAGCGTGAAGCGCGCGCCGTTCGCCGAGCGGATCCCGCGGGCGCAGAAGCGTGAGACGGGCCGGGAGACGCCGCTCGAGGTCCCCGCCTACATCCGGTCGGTCGGGCCGGAGCTCGACGTCGTCGCCCGCGACACGATCCGGCGCAAGCTGGGTCGCAAGCTGGGCAAGTTCGTGTCGCACATCGAGCGCACGAGCGTGCGCATCGAGGACGTGAACGGTCCGCGCGGCGGCGTGGACAAGCTGTGCAGGATCAAGGTCGTCATGGTGGGGATGCCGACCGTCGTGGTCGAGAAGCAGGATCACGACCTCTGGACGGCGATCGACGGCGCGCTCGCGAGCGCGGAACGCGCGGTGCGCCGGGCCGTGGAGAAGCGCCGGACGGCTCGGTGAGATCGAGGGGGTGGGGGGATGG
>CAYPGK010000145.1:0-5309 GCA_964410055.1 uncultured Gemmatimonadaceae bacterium
CCACGAAACCGGGTCAACTCCAGTACCCCAACGGCGATTCCCCGCCAGCTACAGCCGGCGTCCGGCGTGCTCGAGCTTCGGCAGTTGTACCCCAACGGCGATTCCCCGCCAGCTACAGCGATAATCTCGGGTGAGACGCCCGCCCCGCTGGTTGTACCCCAACGGCGATTCCCCGTCAACTCCAGGATGGTTTTGCCCCGGTTCAGTGGACTATGTCTGGGGTTCGGTGACCCATTGTGCGGCGGCGTGAATCGGCGATTGGCGCTCTCGCCGGCTTGGCGGCGAGGAAGTTCATCTGCAAGATTGACATCTGGCTCAGACGTTGCTAATCTCTCCAATGAGCCCGGTGGTTGGGACGGGGTGTCCTCTGGTTTGTCCAGAGAAGGGCCCCGGGTCTGATCGCCGGGCTCGCTGCATCCGATGGCGGCGTAGGCACAGAAGTTCTACCCAAGCGCCGACTCCCCGCAACCAACAACGAGCGTTGTGGCAAGCCGTACGCCCTCCAGTGGCTGGACGAACAGACACGCCAGAGCACGGCTGCGGCGACTGGAGCGGTCATCGATATTAACTACGGAATCGCTTTCTACGACTCTAGTGAATGAGCCCGCGACTTCTCGCGCTGCTCCCCCCTTCTTTGTGAAGGAACGGGCTCCGGCACCGGGAGTGGCAGGCTCGATCTCTGTGACGGCGTCCCGCCACCGCCCCTTCGCCACCCTCGCGACCACCACGTACGGCACGTCGAACTCGTCCGTCGTCACGCCGTAGAGCGTGTCGCGGCGTACGATCGGCAGGGGATCCGTGGCGAGTGCGAACGGCACCTCGTCCACGCCCAGGTACCGTCAGTCCGGATCGAAGACGCCGGTCCGGCTCCGGTCCTCGGGTCGGCGCCCCATGCATTCCCGTCCGGGCCGAAGTCGATCCGGACGGCCTTGTGCGAACTGACCGGGGTCGCAACCCTTATGCGTGGTTTTCGCCTCTACCGCTCCGCCGCCTCCCACCTTTCACCCACCCGCCTGACGCGCCCCGACCGCTCCAGATGTTCCAGGTACGCGGCGGTCGTTCCACGGGTGAACTCCCTCAGCATCCAGTGCAGCTTCCGGCCATAAACGTTGCGTGCGATCTCATCCAGCGAGCCGGCGCCCGCCTCGAGCGCGGCGAGCACCTGCGCCTCGCGGTCCCGCCGGTGGCGGACGTACGCGTCGATCGCGGCCTCCGGATCGCCGAACGCGGGGCCGTGGCCGGGGTGGATCACGTGCGGCGCGAGCGCCCGGATCCGTTCCAGTGAGGCCAGGTAGTCGGTCAGGTCGCCCTCGGGCGCGGCGACGAGGGCGGTGTCCATCCCGCCCGTCATCAGGTCGCCGCAGAAGACGGCGCCCGCGGCGGGGAGGTGGAAGGCGAAGTGGTCGGGCGTGTGCCCCGGCGTCGCGACGGCGACGACGTCGCCCGCGTCGCATTCGAAGGTGTCGCCATCGCGGAGCGTGCCGTCCGCGGCGGCGTGGAGCGGCGCGCCGAGGCGTTCGGCCAGACGGCCCGCGCCGGCGGCGTGGTCGGGGTGCGTGTGGGTGAGGAGGACCGCGACGACGACGCCGTCGCCAATGGAATCGGCGACGGCGTCGAGGTGCGCGTCGATGTCCGGCCCCGGGTCGATCACGACGAGGCGACGGCGGCCCACGAGGTACGTTCGCGTGCCGTCCAGCGTCAGGGGCGACGGGTTCGGGGCGAGAACGCTCCGGATCACCCGGTTTTGCGCGCCTAGCGGCGCTCGGACATCAGGACTTCGGCGAGCTTGTCGGCCACCATCTGGATGGCCTGCTCGTCCTCTTCCTTGAAGGCGGCCTCGGTATGGCTGTCGATGTCGATCTGGCCGAGGATCTCGTCGCCGGCGCGGATCAGCACGACCAGCTCCGACTTCGTCTTCGGGCTGCAGGCCAGGTAGTTGTCGACCGCGGTGACGTCGGGCACGTTCTGGTTCTTGCCCTCGGCGACCGCGGTCCCGCACACGCCCTCGCCCACCGGGATGCGTGCGTGCTCCGTCCCCTCGCCCACGTAGTTGTGGAGCCAGAGGACGTTCTCCTCGGGGTTCAGCAGGTAGATGCCGACCCAGTTGTAGCGGTCGTCGGCGTCGGCGATCGTCTTGACCGCCTCGCGCATGATCGCGTCGGAGAGGTAGCCACCCTCCCGCATCTCCTGTAGCTGCTTCACCAGCTTACCAGCGTCCAGCATCCCGGTCTCACCTCGGGTCGTAGGGTTCAAAGGTCTTCGCCGGCGCGGTCCACGCCAGCAGCCAGCGCCAGAGAGCTCGCCGCTCTCCCGGGTCCGTCTCGTCGTACAGCCGCTCGATCGCCTCGCCCACGGCCTCGTCGCGGTAGATCCAGATGTGGTACTGCGGCACGGCGACGGCTTGGCCGTCCACCCAGCGGGCGATGTTCTCGACCCGCTGCGCGTGGCAGCGCAGCCCGAGTCGCTCGGCCTGCTTCTCGGCGAGCGCGCGGTAGCGGTCCCAGTCCGCCTCGGTCGGCGAGACGAGCCGCCAGTCGAGCTCCGTATACGGCAGCTCGCGCGACGGGTCTTCGGAGACCGGCGAGAAGATCGCGTCCAGCCGCGGGAGCAGCACCGCACGGCGCACGCCGGCGGCCAGGCACTCGCACCACACCGCCACCCGCCCCAGGTGCAGGTCCCACGAGATCTGGATCGGTACGGCCACGAATCTAACGTCCGTCAGCGAGGCACGAAATCGGTGTCCGGCCCCAGCTCCCGCACGAACGCGGCGATCAGCCGCGCGGCTCGGTCCAGGTCCTCGAGACTGACCATCTCGTTCGGCGAGTGCATGTAGCGGTTCGGCACCGAGATCAGCCCCGTCGCCACGCCGGCGCGCGTCAGGTAGATCGCATCCGCGTCCGTCGAGGTGTAGCGCGGCGAGGCCGTGATCGTGTACGGGATCCCGTTCTTCTCCGCCACCTCGCACAGCTTCTCGAAGACCAGCGGGTGCGCCGCCGAGCCGCGCGTCAGTACCGGCCCGCCGCCGATCCTGTGCTCGCCCAGCTCCTTCTTCTCCACGCCCGGCGCGTCCGTCGCGAACGTGACGTCGACCACCAGCGCGACCTGCGGCTCGAGCCGGAACGCGCCCGTGCGCGCGCCGCCGCCGTTGTAGCCGATCTCCTCCTGCGCCGTCGCGACCGCCGTCACCTCGGCCCTCGGCTTGTCCTCCGCCAGCAGCCGGAGCGCCTCCAGCACGACGTAGGCGCCGATGCGGTTGTCGATCGAGCGGCTCACGATGAGGCCGTCGCCCAGCTCGATCAGGCGCGCGTCGATCACCGCCGGGTCACCCACGCGCACGCCCTTCGCCTGCGCCGCCGCGCGGTCCTTCGCGCCGATGTCGATCCACAGGTCCTGGATCTTCGACGCCTTCTCCCGCTCGTCGCCCTTGATCAGGTGAATCGGCTTCTTGCCGATCACGCCCAGCACGTCGCCCGACTTCGTCAGCAGCCGCACCCGCTGCCCGACCAGGACCTGCGGGTCCCACCCGCCGATCCCGTCGAAGTACAGGTAGCCGTCGTCGTCGATGTGCGTGACCATGAGGCCGATCTCGTCGACGTGACCGGCCAGCATCACACGCGGCGACCCGCCCGCGCCCACCGTCGCGTACGAGTTGCCGCTCACGTCCACGTCCACCCGCTCGGCGAAGCGCTCCGCCTCCTCTCGCCAGACGCGCGCAGCCGCCGCCTCGAACCCGCTCGGGCCGGGTGTGTCGAGGAGCCGCTTCAGGAATTCCGTGGATGGCACCGCCTCGTCCTCCGGGGCTGATCCTCGCCAGACCGCTCAATATACGACCCGCGCGCGCCGGAAACCAGTTCGCAAATCGAGGCGCGGCGCGCGTGCGCGCGGCCGCGTTCGCCACTCCCGGCGGCCGCCGTGCGGACGCCGGCTCACCCCGCCGCCCGCCGCACCAGCCAGTCGTCCAGTGCGAGCTTTCCCGAGCCCGAGAGGATCAGCGTGGCCAGCCCGGCCAGGAGGAGCAGGTTGTACTCGTACCCCCACTCGCCCTCGGGACGGAAGACGAAGAAGCCGTGCTGGACGTGCGAGGTGAAGGTGGCGACGAGCAGCTCCACGAAGACCACCGCCGCGACCCAGCGTGTCAGCCAGCCGACGAGGAGGAGGAGCCCGCCGAGGAACTCGACGAGCGTGACGACCCAGGCCATGAGGCCCGGGGCGGGGATGCCCAGCGCCGCCAGCCCCCCGGCGAAGCCGGCCACGCCCGCCTCCCCGAAGAGCTTGTCCCAGCCGTGCACGAGCATGATCAGCCCCAACACCAGCCGCAGCACGGCGAGCCCCCAACCGGGGTAGTATCGCGCCATGTGGCCCTTCCTTTCGTGAGCGGGGATGCCGGCGACGCGCGAGCGCGGCGGCGCCGTCGGCTTGATCCGCTACGTGGTTTCCCGTACCATTGGACCGGGCGCCGGTCCATCCCGCGCGCCCGGCCGGCATTGCTGCAGCCGGCGGACCACTCTCGAGAACGGACGCCCCGGGCGGCGTGACCATAGGCGGTGTTATGGAGCAGACCTACTTCCGGCGCGGCTTCGGCCTCAAGAAGACGATCGAGCCGATCGTCGCCGCCGAGTACCACAGCGCGATCGTCGAGGAGCTGAGATCTCGCGGCTACACCGCGCAGTTCGGCGACGTCACCATCCGCCTGGCCAAGGAGTTCGGCTTCTGCTACGGCGTCGACCGCGCCGTCGACTACGCCTACGAAACCGCGCACAAGTTCCCCGACAAGCGGCTCTTCCTCGTCGGCGAGATCATCCACAACCCGCACGTCAACCAGCGCATGCGGGAGATGGGGATCACTTTCCTCTACCCCGACGAGGACGGCCGCTTCGACTTCAGCGCCATCACCCCGGACGACGTCGTCCTGATGCCCGCCTTCGGCGTCACGGTCCACGACTTCCGGCACCTGCGCGAGATCGGCTGCATCCTGGTCGACACCACCTGCGGCTCCGTCCTCAACGTCTGGAAGCGCGTCGAGTCCTACGCCCGCGACGGCTTCACCGCGCTGATCCACGGGAAGTACACCCACGAGGAGTCCCGCGCCACCGCATCGCAGGTCCTCCACCACCCGGGCGGCAAGTACATCGTCGTGCGCGACATGGACGAGGCCCGCATCGTCTGCGACTACATCGAGCAGAACGAGAACGCCCTCTCCCGCGAGGCCTTCCAGGAGCACTTCCGCAAGAAGGCCACCGAGGGCTTCGATCCGGACACCGACCTCGTCCGCATCGGCGTCGCCAACCAGACCACCATGCTCGCCACCG
>CAYPGK010000146.1:0-5307 GCA_964410055.1 uncultured Gemmatimonadaceae bacterium
CCGGCTCCACCTCATGCACGCGCCGCTGGTCGGCAAGACGGTCGAGATCAGCGAGGTCCCGCTCTCGGACCGGATCCGGCGGATCGAGGGGCAGGACGGGATCATGGTGGCGCGGCCCTTGTAGGGCGGGAGGCGCGCTACGCCGCCGCCGCCTCCCCCAGCTCCACCCTCCTCACCTCTCCCAGCCACAGCATCCTGCGCACGCGGTGCCCCATGAGGAGTGCGACGACGGCGAGGGCGGTGGCGAGGCCGGCCCAGATCCCGGCGGGCCCGAGCGGCGAGTGGAAGCCGAGGGCGTAGGCGGTGGGCACGCCGATCCCCCAGTATCCGAGCGCGGCCAGGACGGTGGGGACCTTGGTGTCGGCGGCGCCGCGCAGGAGGAAGATCCCGCCGACCTGAGCGCCGTCGAAGAGCTGAAACGCGGCGGCGAAGGCGAGCAGCGCGGTGCCGAGCGCGAGGATCGCCGGGTCGTCGGTGTAGAGGCCGATCAGCGACTCGGGCACGGCCACGAAGAGCAGCGCGCAGACGCCCATGAAGCCGACGGCAAGGATGTAGGTGCCGACGACGGCGCGGCGCACGCCGCGCGGGCTCCCCGCGCCGATGTGCTGACCGACGCGGATCGAGCCGGCGACGCTCACGCCGAGCGCGACCATGAAGGTGGTCGCGGCGATGTTGATCGTGACCTGGTGCGCGGCCAGCTCGACGGGTCCGAACCACCCCATCATGACGGCGGCGAAGGCGAAGAGGCCGACCTCGAGGCCGAGCTGCGCACCGATCGGCGTGCCGATGCGGGCGATGCGGTCGAGGAGCCTGCGGTCGGGGCGCCAGCGCACGCCGTGGAACGGCCGCAGTCGCGGATGCCAGGCCAGGTAGCCAAGGGTGGCGAAGAGCATCGCCCAGCGGACGAACGACGTCGCCCAGCCGGTGCCGACCACGCCCATCGCGGGGATCCACCCCTCGACGCCGTAGATGAACACCCAGTTCGCGAAGACGTTCAGGACCAGCCCGAAGAGGGTGATCACCATGGGCGCGCGGGTCAACCCCATCCCCTCGAGGTACTGGCGGAACGCCATGAAGAGGAGCATCGGCAGCACGCCGAAGGCGAGCGCGAAGAGGTAGCCGCCGGCGAGCGAGGCGACGTCGCCGTCCTGACCGAGCCCGTTCGCGATCGCCTCGCCCTCGACCGAGACCCAGAAGAGCGGGATGCTGAGCGCGACCGCGAGCCAGAGCCCCTGGACGAGGACCTCGCGGCAGCGCGCCCGGTCGCCCGCGCCGAACGCCTGGCTGACCAGCGGGCTCATGCCCATGACGATCCCGAAGCAGATCTGGATCGTGGTGTTGTGGATGGCGCCGGAGAACGCCGTCGCCGCGAGGGCGGTCGCGCCGAGCGGGCCGACCATGAGCGTGTCGACGGTGTTCATCCCCACCTGCCCGAGCTGGCTGACCACGATCGGGCCCGCGGTGCGGAGCAGTCGATCCAGCTCGTGCAGGAAGAGCCGCATGCGGCGCGCGCGGCCGGGCGAGTCGGCTCGGGCGTGGCGTCCCGCGGGCCGCGGCGTCGTCTTCGAATCCGGCATCATCATCCCCCCGACCCTCGACGCGATCACCCTCGAGGGCTTATCTTCACGGCATTCACTGTTTTGGAAGATCGGCGCCCGAGCGCGCCGTCCGGTCCGGCGCCCGCCGGCCCGAATGCGACGACTTGGTACCCCCGAGGCACGCGATGAATCCACGGTCGATGCGCTACCGAGCCCTCGAATCCCCAACCTGGCTGGAACGTTCCACCGCCCCGCGTCTGACGCTCGGCCTGACGGTCGCACTCGGTCTGGCGGCCGCGCCGGCGATCGCGCAGGAGACGGCGCAGAAGTCCGCGCGCTGGGACATCACGGAGCCGCACGGCCCGGTCGAGACGATCGAGTTCACGACCGACGAAGGCACGTGGATGGCCGTCGACGTGAGCCCGGACGGCAAGATGCTCGTCTTCGACCTGCTCGGCGACATCTACGTGATGCCGATCGAGGGCGGCGAGGCGAAGCTGCTGCTGGGCGGGCCGGCGTACGAGACGCAGCCGAAGTGGAGCCCGGACGGGACGAAGATCGCCTTCACGAGCGATCGGGACGGGCTGGAGAACATCTGGGTCGTCGACGCGGACGGCTCGAACCCGCGCCAGATCACGAAGGAGCGCGAGCGGCAGGTGATGGACCCGATCTGGTCGCCGGACGGGGATTACATCATCGCGCGCAAGCACTACCGCAACACGCGCTCGCTCGGCGCCGGCGAGATGTGGATCTGGCACGTCGGCGGCGGGAGCGGGCTGCAGCTCACGAAGCGCCGCAACTGGGAGCAGAACTCGGCGGAGCCGGAGCTCTCGCCCGATGGCCGCTGGCTGTACTGGAGCGAGGACATGACGCCCGGCGGCGGGTTCCAGTACAACCGCGACCCGTACCCGGGGATCTACGCGATCCGTCGTCTGGACCGCGAGACCGGCGAGACGGAGACGTTCCTGCGCGGGCCGGGCGGCGCCGCGCGGCCGGTCCTCTCGCCGGACGGCAAGACTCTGGCGTACGTGAAGCGCGTCGGGCTCAAGTCCGTGCTCGCGCTGCACGACATCGAGAGCGGCCAGGAGCGCGTCGTCTTCGACCGCCTCGACCACGACCAGCAGGAGGCGTGGGCGATCTTCGGCGTCTACCCGCGCTTCTCGTGGACGCCGGACGGCCGCAGCATCGTCATCTGGGCGGGCGGCAAGCTGAACCGGATCGACGTGCAGTCCGGCCAGGCGACGGTGATCCCGTTCCGTGCGCACGTGAAGCAGCAGATCACGGAGGCGGTCCGCTTCGCGCAGGAGGTCGCGCCCGACACGTTCGACGTGCGGCTGCTGCGCTGGGTCAGCGTCTCGCCCGATGGGCGCAGCGTCGTCTACAACGCGCTGGGCAAGCTGTGGATCAAGAGTCTGCCGAACGGCGAGCCGCGGCGGCTGACGAACGATGAGACGCGCTTCGAGCTGTACCCGGCATGGTCGCCGGACGGGCGCCGCATCGCGTTCACGACGTGGAACGACGATGAGCTGGGCGCGGTCTGGACGGTGCGCGCGGACGGCAAGGACCGCAAGAAGCTGACGACGCGGCCGGGCCACTACGTCGAGCCGTCCTTCTCGCCGGACGGGCGGACCGTCGTCTACCGCCGCATTGGCGGGCATTCGACGCGCTCGCCCTACCACGCGCGGGAGACGGGGATCTACCTCGTGCCGGCGGATGGCGGCGCGTCGACGTTCGTCACGACGCAGGGCAGCCGCCCGCGCTTCAACCGCACCGGCGACCGGATCTTCCTCTTCGCCTTCGAGAGCGGCAAGCGCGCGCTGGTCAGCGTCGACCTGCACGGCAACCACCGGGTCGTGCACCTGACGTCCGACAACGCGACCGACATCGTCCCCTCGCCCGACGAGCGCTACGTCGCGATCCACGAGCGCTACCACGTGCACGTCGCGGCGTTCCCGAAGACGGGGCAGCCGGTCACGATCGGGCCGAACGAGAACGAGTACCCGATGGCGCAGGTCTCGCGCGACGCCGGGTACAACCTGCACTGGTCGTCCGACTCGCGGCGCCTCTACTGGTCGCTCGGGCCGGAGCTCTTCCAGCGTGACCTGGTCGAGACGTTCGCCTTCTTCGACGGCGCGAGCGCCGAGGGCGTGAAGGCCGCGCCCGAGGGCGACGGGCTGTACATCGGCTTCCGCGCGCCGACGGCCAGGCCGCGGGGCACGGTCGCGCTCGTCGGCGCGCGCGTCATCACCATGCGCGGCGACGAGGTGCTCGAGAACGCGACGGTCGTGGTCGAGGGGAACCGGATCACGGCGGTCGGCCCGGCGTCGCAGGTCTCGATCCCGCGCGGCGCGAAGGTCGTCGACGTCGCCGGCAAGACGATCATGCCGGGGATCATCGACGTGCACGCGCACGTGAGCAGCGGCAACAGCGGGTTCCTGGCGAAGGAGCACTGGCCGTTCCACGCGAACCTCGCCTTCGGCGTCACGACGATGCACGACCCGTCGAACGACACGGAGTCGATCTTCGCGGCGTCGGAGCTGGTCCGCGCGGGTGAGGTCGTGGGGCCGCGCATCTTCTCGACCGGCACGATCCTCTACGGCGCCGAGGGCTCCTACAAGGCCGTCGTCCGCGACTACGACGACGCGATGAGCCACCTGCGCCGCATGAAGAAGGTCGGCGCGTTCAGCGTGAAGAGCTACAACCAGCCGCGCCGCGACGTGCGCCAGCAGTTCATCGAGGCCGCGCGCGAGCTCGGCATGATGGTCGTCCCCGAAGGCGGCTCGACCTACTTCTTCAACATGACGCACGTGATGGACGGCCACACGGGGCTCGAGCACAACATCCCCGTCGCGCCGCTCTACAACGACGCGCTCACGCTGATCGCCCGCTCGAAGACGGGGTACACGCCGACGCTCGTCGTCAACTACGGCGGGCTGAGCGGCGAGTACTACTGGTACCAGGAGTCGAACGTCTGGGAGAACGAGCGGCTGATCCGCTTCACGCCGCCCGGCCAGGTCGAGGCGCGCTCGCGCCGCCGCCAGAAGGCTGCCGAGGACGACTACTTCTACGTCGAGGTCGCCCGCGCGGCCAAGGCGATCGTCGACCGCGGCGGCAAGGTCCAGCTCGGCGCCCACGGCCAGCTCGACGGCCTCGGTGCACACTGGGAGCTGTGGATGCTCGCCCAGGGCGGGATGACGCCGCTCCAGGCGATCCGCGCGGCGACGTTGCATGGGGCGGAGTACCTCGGGCTGGATCGCGATCTGGGCTCCATCGAAGTGGGCAAGCTGGCGGATCTGGTGGTCCTCGACGGCAACCCGCTGGAGAACATCCGGAATACGGAGACGGTCCGGTACGTCATGGTGAACGGCGCGCTGTACGACGCGTGGACGATGGACCGGGTGGGGCCGGACGAGAAGGCGCGGGGGAAGTTCTGGTGGGAGAAGTAGGGTAGGCGCTGGTTGGGGTTCTGTGGAGCGGCCGGTCGCGTCGATGGACGCGGCCGGCCGCTTCGCGTCCGGCGGGGGCGGCCGGCTGGTCGCCGGCGGGGGCGGCGCGCCTTCGGCAGCGGGGGGCGGCCGCCCTCTATCCCGGACCACTCCCCTATCCCGGACCACGTTTCAAATTTCTAGATTCGCACGGAACGGAGTTAAATATTGCAAATTTCCGCGCCACGCAGGTCGGACAAATAGTGCCGTGAGACGTTGGTGAGAGGGTGGGCCACGGCAATAGCAACCTGTAGCAGATCACCCGACCAGCCCCAAGTCCAGAG
>CAYPGK010000147.1:0-2286 GCA_964410055.1 uncultured Gemmatimonadaceae bacterium
CCTCCTCTTCACCCTTCGGACGTGGACTCGGGAGTCGCGGAACTTCAGCAGCTCGACACGAATCGGCGACAGGGCGATCGCACCCCAGCCATCGGGCAATGGATCTAGCGATCTCCTTTCACCGTGTCTACTACACCCGGACCGGTGACTCGCGAGGGCCGACGCTGCGGACCGCACGTTTGAGCAGCGCGATCTGACCGGCATGGTAGGCATTGTGCTGCGCGAGCCCATCCAGCATCGATGAGAAGGACACCCCGGTGCCCAGTGGAGCATCCCGCACCGGTCCACCCACGAGGCTGGCAAGGTGCTCGGGTGGGAAGCGTTCGATCGCCTCCTCCAATGCGTGCTGTGCACTCCCGAGCGCCGAGAGCGCCTCTGCCCACGACGTCTCTGCGGTGTCCGCAATGATGGGCCAGTCGCCCCGTTCGGGGGTCGATGGCGAGCCGCCGCGGAGGCGCCCGGTCACCTCCTCGATCCAGGCAGTCACGTGAAGCGTGATCTCCCAGATGCTGTGGGCGTCGATGGGGCGCTGGGCGGCTTCCGCCGCGCTCACGTCCGCCAGGGCTTCCCGGAGCGAGGGGCCGTGCCAGGCGTTTCCGTGGTACGAACGCCGTATCTCATCGAGGTGCTGTGCGATTGGATTCATGCCTCCGTCCCTGTGTTCGAGGTCGCCGGACACCGTGTTCCGGATCGTGGCGGCTCCCACGGCTCTGGTGGGTCCGTGTGGATCAGACATCCCCGGGCCGCAGCGGGTTGGAAGCGTCGCTTCCGACCACCGTCGTCCACTCACGAACCCACCAGCGGGTGACGAGGCCGTTCGTCGCGTATGGATCCGTTCGCGCGAACTCCTCCGCCATGGCCGGCGACTCCCCCCGGAACAGGAAAACCGCCCGGCCGTCAGCACGATCGCCATGACGGTCGAGAAGCTCCGTTCATCGGAGGGAGCAGCCGCCATATGGTGCACGGCAAGGTGTCCCCGGTAGGGCCGACCTTGGCAGTCGGAGGGACCAGGACGGTGCTCATCCAGCATAATTCCGGCTCGCCTCCACCAGCAAGGCGAAAGGGATGGCGGCCGGTCAACGTAAACTCCAGATTGTCTTTGTCGATGAACTCCGGCATCGGGTCCGGTCCACCCGCCCGAACTTGCATTCACCCCTTCCAGTCCCGATCTTGACGGAAGCGGCCTGCTTCCGGTTCATTCCACCGTGGGAATGAAATGCCCGGGACACGCGCCTACTCGCCCGGTCCAGCAGCCCGGACGCCGGCCCGGGCAGGATTTCGTGCCGCAATGATCCGCATCCACGTAACGGGTCCGCTGGACCTGCGCGACGCCGAAGGTAGACCGCTGGGGGCGATGCCGTCTCAGCCGAAGCGGTCCGGGTTGCTGGCCTACCTGGCTGCCGCGACGCCTCGTGGCTTTCATCGCCGGGACACGCTCTTCGCCATCTTCTGGCCGGAACACGACACGCAGAGTGCGCGAAACGCACTGAACACCTCCGTCAGCTACCTGCGCGGAATACTGGGCGCGCAAGCGCTTGCGCGGCGAGGTGCGGGCGAACTCGCACTGGCCTCCGACCATGTCTGGTGCGATGTCTGGGCGATCGACGATGCGCTGCGCGATGACCGCCTGGAGGATGCGCTCGCGCTCTACCGCGGCGACCTTCTCGAGGGCTTCCACGTGTCCGGCGTTCCCGAGTTCGAACGCTGGCTCGACCGGGAGCGGGAACGACTGCGGGTTGCGCTGGCCGACGCGGCATGGACGCTCGCCGAGCGCGCCGAGGCGGGCGGGCGAACTGCGGATGTCGCGCGCTGGGCGCGGCGCGCGGTGGCGTTCACGCCCGACGATGAGGTCTCGCTGCGACGGCTGATCGAGTGTCTCCACCGCAATGGAGACAGCGCCGGCGCCTTGCGCGAGTACGACGAGTTCGCTCGGCGGCTACGCGAAGAGCTGGACGTCGAGCCGTCTGCACGCACGCGTGAGCTGGTCGACGCGATCCGGGCGCGACCGGTCGCGCCGGCGCCGCGGCCCGTCGCGCAGGATGGCGCGGCATCGGCTCCGGCCCCGCCCGCTTTGCCCCCCGAAGATCCCGCGCCGGCTCCGGGCTTCGAGCCGAGCGCCGAACGAGTCCGCGGCCCCTCGGCACATTCCGCCCCGACGTCGCGTCCACGACGGCTCGTGCTTGCGGCGCTCTTCGCGCTCGCAATGCTCGTCGCGTTCAAGCTGCTCCGCGAACCGGTGGCGGTCGGCGCTCGGGAGCCCGTAGAGCAGCCCGAGCCCGGCGGCCC
>CAYPGK010000147.1:2386-5237 GCA_964410055.1 uncultured Gemmatimonadaceae bacterium
CACTGGTATCCCCTGCTCGGCCAGTCGGCGACGCGATCGCGTACCGAGTGGGAGCAATCGCTCGCCTTCCCGATGGAACGCGCGGCCGCGCGCATCCACCTGGCCCGCATCGCCGCGAGCGAGCGCGACCGCGGCGCGCTCGAGGAGCACGCGGGGTGGATCCTGGAGCGCGATCTCCCGCGCGACAACGCTCTGATTCTCGAGGCCCGCGCACTTCTGGCCTTTACCGGCAACGACGCGGAGGCGCGTCGCCGAGTCATCGACGACGTCGCGACGGCGGAGGCGACGGCGCTCGCGACGCTGGCCCGGGCCGTGGCCGTCTTCGCGCAGGACCTCGAGGGCGCGGACCAGCTCACTCGGCTTGCGCTCACGCGGCTTGCGCCGACCACCGACCGCGACCATGCGATGGCCGCATCGATCGTCACCATGCTCGCACAGACCCATGCGGCCGCCGGACGCCTGGACGCCGCCGCCTCGACGCTCCATGACGCCGCCGAGCTGCCGGCCGAACGCGCCGTGGAACTGCTCGCCGCCTGGGCGCTCGCACCGCTCCCGCCCGTCGCCGACGCGCGCCTCGCCGCGCTTCGCCGTGAGATCGACGCCACGCCCGAAGATGCGTTCATCGGACCGGGAATGTCGTATTTCACCGCCGAAGGGATCTATCCACCCCGGCGACGGTACCTGCTGGGCCGGCTCAGCCTGGAGATCGGTGACCTGGACGCGGTCCGCCGAATCGTCGTCGAGCTCGAGAACGACGATGCGCGTACTCCAATGGACCGCCGCTATCAGGACTACTTCGCCCGCCTCCTTCGCGCCGAACTCGCCCGCGCGGACGGCAACTCCGCCGCCGCTCTCGAGGCGCTCGGCGAGCCCGACATCCCGGCCTCCGCGACGCTCCCCGATCTGCTGGACTATCCACGGGCCCACGAGCGGTGGTTGCGCGCGGAGCTGCTTCGCGAACTCGGCCGTCACGACGCGGCCCATGCCTGGTATGCCACCTTCCCCGACCCCCAGGGCTACGACCTCGCCTACCTGGCCGCGTCCCACCTCCGCCGGGCCGAACTCCTCGAAGCCCACGGCGAATACGACGCCGCGGCCATCCATCTCACGCGCTTCTCCGATCTGCGCGAATCCGCTTCACTGCAGTAACTTGCACTGCCTCCCACACACCCCGATCAGCGTTGGGTTAGCGAACTCGCCGTAGTTCGTTAGCCCCCCAGTCCAGATTGCTCCCCGTGGATCGCCCGAAACGGGCACAGGGCGCTCGTCTGCCTGTGCGGCATGGCGGTGCGGCGTGCCCCTACGATCCGGCTCGAGGCCGGTCCGGCCCGCTGCGAGCCATACCGGAACGCCGAACAGGGAGCTTGAAATGAAGACGCCACACCCCTCCGACGAGACACGCCACCCGACCCGCCGCCCGTGGCGCACGCCTGCCCTCGAGGCGATGCCCACGCTCGAGGACCTCACGCTCCAGTCTCCGATCTGGGGCGGCGAGGGCGGCTTCAGCTTCCTGAATGCGGCCGATCCGACGAAGCGGCTCGGCTAGAGAGATTCCACGACATTCCACCAGGGAGGGTTGAGGATGACGGAGCGGAGACTGTGGAGTTCACCGAAATCGCCGGCGCTCGGTCTGGCCATGGCCGTACTGCTCGCCGCCGCCTGCGCGGATGAGCCGGTCGGGCCGGTGGACACACCGGCCGTGATCGCCGAGGAGGCGCCGAGTTTTGCCGTGCACCTCACCTGCACGGTCAACGTGACCGCCGAAAGCATGAGCTGCGATCCGTCCTCGCCCACCACCCCGGCGGGCGGGCCGAGCATGAACCTGATCGTGGGCAGCCAGCACCGGTTCGTGCGCATGGGCAATGCCGCGCCGACGGTATTCTCCGGCATCTGGCGAGCGAAGGTGACGGTGCAGAACCTGACCCTCCAGCCGATGGGCACGCTCGATGGCACCAACCCATCCGGGGTGGGTGTGCGCGTCTTCTTCGTGGACGAGCCGAGCAACGGCGTCCTCGTCGCGAACCCCACCGGCGCGACGACTTTCCTGGGCAGTGAACCAGCGAAGTACTACGGCTACACGGGCGCGGATCTCGGCGCGGACGGGATCTTGTCCTCGGGCGAGACCAGCGGGGAGAAGATGTGGGAGTTCGAGCTGAAGGGTGCGAAGAAGTTCGTCTTCAGCGTGCTCGTCTCCACGGAAGTGCCCGATCCAACCGCGTACGCCGTGCGTCTGACGCAGGTGGGCGCGGGCTACTCTCACACCTGCGCGAATGGCTCGGACGACAAGCTCTACTGCTGGGGTTCCAACGGAGACGGCAAGCTCGGTGACGGTACGACCACGAATAGAAGTACTCCAGTGGCCGTAGCTGCGCCTCCGGAAGTGACGCTCTCGAACGTGGCCCTAGGCCTCCATTTCACCTGTGCGGAGGGCTCGGACAATGAGCTCTACTGCTGGGGTTCCAACATTGACGGCCAGCTCGGTGACGGTACGACCACGGAAAGAAGGACTCCAGTGGCCGTAGCTGCGCCGGACGGCGTGAAGCTCAAAAACCTGAGCTTGGGCGCCGTCCACACCTGCGCGGAGGGCTCGGACGATGAGGTCTACTGCTGGGGGGCGAATTCGTTTGGCCAACTCGGCGATGGCACGACCACGAAGAGAAGCACTCCAGGGGCCGTAGCTGCGCCGGACAGCGTGAAGCTCTCGAACGTGAGAGTGCGCGAATTTCACGCCTGCGCGGAGGGCTCGGACGATGAGCTCTACTGCTGGGGTCGCAACTCAGCTGGCCAGCTCGGCAACGGCACGGATTCAGACAGCCACACGCCGGTGGCCGTTGCTGCGCCGGCGGGCGTG
>CAYPGK010000148.1:0-5190 GCA_964410055.1 uncultured Gemmatimonadaceae bacterium
ACGCCCGCAACCTCTACGGGGGCGGGGGCACGGAGTTCTGGGACGAGGGCGACCGAGGCACACTGGCGGGCGCTTACGCGCAGGCCGGCTGGCGGCCAGCGGTGGTCGGCGTCGGTCGAGGCGTACCACCGGGAGTTCCGGGGCCTCGTCGCCTTCAATCCGGCGGATGACCTCAACGACCCCACCGACGACTACCTGACCGGCACCGGTCGGTCGTACGGGCTGGATCTGCAGGTCCGGAAGAGCGCGGGTTGGTGGACGGGGTGGACCACGGTCTCGCCCCTGAAGGCCGAGCGGACCTTCACCGACCCGCTGGCCATCGGCTGGGAGGACGAGCCGCCCACGATCACCTACGCGCCCGGCTTCGACCGTCGCGTCGACGTCGACCTCGTCCTCCAGTTCGCGGGGCCGAGGGATACGGAGCTCGGCCTGCGCTGGAACTTCGGCACGGGGCTGCCCTACACCCGGCCGATCGCGCAGAGCATCGGGTGGGAGTACGACCCGACGACCGGCCGGTACACGATCCCGGCGCCGGTCGGCGGCGAGGAGCCGGACGCGCCGCCGATGTTCGTCGTGCTCGGGCCCCGGAACGGCGAGCGCTACCCCGCCTACCACCGCCTCGACGTCTCGGTCCGCCGGACCTACGAGCGCCGGTGGGGCAGCTACACGCCGTACCTGCAGGTGCTGAACGCCTACAACCGGAAGAACCCGCTCTTCTACTTCTTCCACTTCGACAGGAGTCCCGCGACGATGTCCGGGCTCAGCATGTTCCCGTTGCTGCCGACGATCGGGCTGGAGGTGACGTTCTGATGGAGACGACGTGGGGTTGGACGAGGATCGCGGCCGGGACCCTCGTGGCCGTCGGCCTCGCGGGGTGCGAGCTGGACGAGGTCACGATCCCGGCCGGCGAGGACGTGCTGATCGTCGAATCGATCCTGGACGCGGGCAGGGACGAGCAGTACGTGCTGCTCCACCACGCGCTGAACGGCAGGATCGTCGGCGGCGAGGAGGGCGCGCGGGTCCGGGTCCGGCGTGACGACGGCCTCGAGGTCGACTTCGCGCAGGCGCCCGCCGATGCGTGCACGACGGTCGATCCCGCCTACGCCGACGGGGAGGCCGCGGTCGACAACCGCGCCACCTGCTACGTCTCTCCGGCCGCGGCCGGCCGTTGGGTCGTGCCCGGCGCGGGCTACGAGCTCCGGATCGAAACGGCGGACGGGAAGCGGCTCCTGGGGCGGACGACGGTGCCGGGGTCGTACGAGCCGATCGGCCTCTCCGCCGCGGCCCGGCGCCCGATGGGCGGGGTGGGGCAGTGCGTGCTGCCGCCGGACACACCGCTCGCGCTGGAGTGGACGGTCTCGGCGGGCGCGAGTGCGTACATGACGCACGTGAGGATCGAGGGTCTGCGCGAGGCTTTGGAGGGGCGTGAGATCCCGAACATCCCGGAGGTCCTGACCCTCTTCGGCGTCTCGCTCACCGAGAGCGACACGGCGATCGTCGTCCCCGCACAGGTCGGCGTCTTCGAGCGGCACAACTACGACAACGACCTGATGCTCGCCATCAACGACGGCTTCCCCGAGGGCGTCCGGGTCCGCGTCACCCTGGGCGCGATGGACCGGAATTACGTCAACGGCCTCCGGAACGACACCTTCCACCCGTCGGGCCCCGTGCGGGTCTCGAGCATCCGCGGCGACGGGGTCGGGGTCTTCGAGTCGTTCGTGCCGTACGCCTTCGAGGTGGAGGTGCGGAGCGGGGATGGGGCGGGGTGCCTGGCGGAGGGGTGAGCGGGCTCGGTCCGCCGGTTGCGCTGGCGGGCGAGGAGGAGTACACCCCCTGTCACGATCCCGCCGGATCTTCGTTTCAGGGGTGAGACCGGTGCGTATGGAATCGGGCGCTGTTCGATGCCGGATCGGAGGCAGGTCATGCGTTCAAGAAGCGTAGTGGGAGCGATTGTCGTCGGGCTGGCCGCCCTGGGCGCGTGGGCGTGTTCTTCGGACGTGAGCGGGCCCCCGCCCGAGGCGGTGCTACTCCCCGCCACGGAGGTGGACACGCTGGCCAGGATGCAGTACTCGGGCGCGGGCGAGCGCGTACGCGTGATATTCACCGACCAGGAGACGTTTGCCGCGTACTGGGACCTGGTGCACTCCAACCTCCACCCGTCGCCCGCGGCGCCGACCCTCGACTTCGAGACCTCGATGGTGATCGCCGCCGCCATGGGCTCGAGGGCGACGGGCGGGTACACGATCGCGATCGAGGCGGTCCACCGCTCCGGTGACGATCTCTACGTCTCCGTCACCGAGACCTCGCCCGGACGGAACTGCATGCTGACGCAGGCGTTCACCGCACCCGTCATGATGGTGCGCGTGCCGAGGGTGAAGCGGGCAGTGCATTTCCTCGAGGAGACGCGCGTGCGGGATTGCGAGTGAGGGGTGGGGGTGCCTTCGGCGTAGTGTCTGCCCACCCGAAAAGCGGCCGCCTCACCACTGTGAGATCCCACCAATAGATTCGATGCCTTCAGGAGCTCCGGTGGGAAGCCCCACCGGAGCCCGGGTCGGGGTCCAGTCACCCTATCCTTGACCCGGTTCCGCATCGCCCGATACCTTCGGCGACATCCCCGGAGGCGAGTCCACTGTTCCCTGGGGGAGTGTTGCGATGAAGTCGATGACGACCCTGTGGCCCACCGTGCGCCTAGCCGCCGGGGCGTGCCTGCTGCTGCTCGCCGCCGCGTGCGCAGACGAACCGACGGTGCCGTTGCGAGGCGAGGATGTGGCAATCGGTGATGCGCCTGCCTTCGCGACACTCCTCGCCTGCGCGGTGGACGTTCGGGCAGGGAGCATGGAATGCGAGCCGTCGTCGCCCTCGGGTGCGGCGGACGGGCCGGACATGAACCTGATCGTGGGGAGTCAGCACCACCTGGTTCGGCTGGCGAACGATCCACCGAGCATCGTGGGCGATGTCTGGACCGCGTACGTGACAGTGCAGAACCTGACACTCCAGCCGATGGGGACGCTGGACGGCGAGACCCCGTCGGCTAACGGCGTGCGCGTCTTCTTCTTCGACGAGCCGACCAACGGCGTCGTCGTCTCGAACCACGATGGCACGGAGCCGTTCATCGATAGCAACCCGGCGAAGTATTACGCGTACACGGGCACGGATCTGGGCGGGGACGAGATCCTCGCCCCCGGAGAGGAGAGCGAGCCGAAGGGGTGGGTGTTCGAGCTGAACGGAGCCACGGAGTTCGTTTTCAGCGTCCTCATCAGCACCACAGTCCCGGACCCGACGAACGTCACGGCCAGCCTGGTGCGGGTCGTGACGGGCGGCTTCCATAGTTGCGGCGAGGATCCGCATGGCAGGGTCTACTGCTGGGGGGACAACCGCTTCGGCCAGGTCGGCGATAGTACGACGATCACCCACCGCTACGTCCCGACGCGGGTCGCCGCGCCCAAGGGCGTCACGCTCAGCGGCGTCGTGGCCGGCCATTTCCACACCTGCGCCGAGGGGAGCGACGACAAGGTTTACTGCTGGGGGCAGAACATGGTGGGTCAGATCGGTGACGGCTCGACCACGAATCGACTGGCCCCCGTCGCGGTGAGTGCACCGCCCAACGTCACCCTCTCGCGCCTGTCGGCGGGCGACCACCACACCTGCGCCAACGGCTCCGACGACGAGATCTACTGCTGGGGCTCGAACTTCTACGGAGCCCTCGGCGATGGGACGAAGACCGACTCGTGGACGCCCGTGGCGGTGAGCTCACCGGACAGCGTCCAGCTCGTCGATCCGGAAGCCGGAGGCTTCCACACCTGCGCCCGCAGCGTGGCGGGATCGGTCTACTGCTGGGGATACAACGGGGCCAGGCAGGTCGGGGACAGTACGGCGTTCGAGCGGATCTTGCCGTTCGAGGTCAGCGCGCCGGCCGGCGTGACCTTCACCCACCTCTCCATCGGCGTCGATCACAGCTGCGCCGAAAGCGCCGACGGCCGGACGTTCTGTTGGGGAGGGAACGATCACGGCCAGCTCGGCGACACCACCTTCGTCTCGAGCCCGACGCCCGTCGAAGTCGCAGCCCCGACCGGCGTCACGCTTTCGGGCGTTCAGGCGGGCGGGTACTTCACCTGCGCCGACGGGTCAGACGGCCAGGTGTACTGCTGGGGTCGGAACGAGGACGGCCGGCTCGGGGACGGCTCCGTGGGCGACCGGGCCACGCCGGCGCCGGTCAGCCCGCCCACGGGCGTCAAGCTCTCCAGCCCGTCCGCCGGATACGCCCACGTCTGCACCATGGGCTCCGCGGCTCTCTACTGTTGGGGCAACAACACGGCCGGTCAGGGGGGCAGGGGGAACGGGATCCATCGCCCACTGCCCACGATCGTCGCCGGGGTTACGTCGAGCCCGGCGCCGTAGGCGCGGGCCGACGTGCCGGCTCACGGCGCGGCTGCCCTCTCCGCCGTCCGCCTCCGCTCCCTCAATCGGAGCGCAGCGCGGCGGCGGGATCGAGCCGCGCGGCTCGCCGGGCGGGCAGGTAGCAGGCGAGCAGCATCGCCGTGCCTCCGCCAGCCGCTGGAGATAACCGAGGCGCGCCTCCCACCCCGATAATCCCTCGAGGACCGGGTCGGTGCCCAGCGTATGGGCTACCTGGCACCGAACCGGCTCCTGACTGTCCGGGTCCGTCACGCGCGTCGCCTGGAAATACACGTGCGGACGGCCTTCAGCGCACGCAGGATGAGCGTCGAGTTCCCTACGCGCGGCCGTCCGTACACCACAATCAGGGACGGATTTGCCCGCTCCAGCTCGCGCTCCAGCACGGCCATCTCTCGCTTGCGTCATACGAACATGGGCAGCATCGAGTAGTTGGGTAATCTTGATTACGGTAGGTGGAATTACCTTGCGGGCGGCTGCCGGACAAGGCCTGCCGCTACTCGGGCGTCACGATGAGCGCAGACCCTGGCTCCGTCGTCGGCCTCAGCGCCGGCCACCTCCTCACCATCGTGCCCGAGGGTATCGCACACCCCGGGTGGCGCCGAAAGCCAGCTGGCCACTACTGTCAGACCCCCACGCCAATTTCCACGCATATCCACAACACCCGCGCCTGGCGGACGATGGACTCATTGCCCGCTAGGCGCGACGGACACCCTGCTACTTTGAAAGCACAGCCCAATGCACGACGCCTACGGTTTCGACGAGATCGACGTCCTC
>CAYPGK010000149.1:0-5015 GCA_964410055.1 uncultured Gemmatimonadaceae bacterium
CTTCGCCATCCGCGAGGGCGGCCGCACGGTCGGCGCCGGCGTCGTCACCGAGATCATCGAGTAAGAGGCGCGAACGGGAGTGCGGGCGCGGTGGTCTGCCGCGCCCGCATTTGCCCGTCCCGAATGGAACTCCGGACGGCCGGAAGTCTACTATACGGGCTATCGCTCCGCGGCTTGTGACGGAGCGGATACGGAGGTGGAGGCCCTATGCCTCGCGACAAGATCATCCTGGCCTGCACGCAGTGTCAGGAGCGGAATTACCACACGACCAAGAACCGTCGTAAGCACCCCGAGCGGGTCGAGCGGCGCAAGTACTGCCCGCGGTGCAACTCGCACACGGAGCACAAGGAAACGAAGTGATCCGCGGCGGTCGGGCGTCCTGGCGTCCACCGCTTTCGCGGGTTCTCGCCGATTGCGGAGTGATCGAATGATTTCGCTGGCCCGCACGCGCGCCTTCGGCGCAGAAGTCGTCGACGAACTGAAGAAGGTGACGTGGCCTGACTGGCCACAGCTCAAGAACGCGACCTTCGTCATCCTCGTCTTCGTGCTGATCGTTGCCCTCATCATCTGGGGGATGGACCTGGCCGTCAGCGGGATCCTGAATTTGATCATCAACCTCTTCGCGGGTTGAGCCATGGCGGAAGAGGTGCGCTGGTACGCGATCCAGACGTACTCGGGTCACGAGAACAAGGTCAAGAAGCTGATCGACCACCGGATCGCCGAGGAGCCGGGCGAGCTCCCGGAAGAGAAGCAGATCCAGGAGGCGATCGTCCCGACGCAGGATGTCGTCGAGATCAAGAACGGCAAGCGGGTGACCGTCACGCGGCGGCTCTACCCGGGCTACGTGTTGGTGAAGATGGTGATGAACCAGCGGACCCAGCACATCATCAACAACATCCAGGGCGTCATCAAGTTCGTCGGGCCGGGCAAGGAGCCGCAGCCGCTGCGTGAGGAGGAGATCAACAAGATCCTCGGACTCACGCCAGAGGTCGAGGAGGCGGAAGCCCGCGAGGAGATCCCGTTCCGCGTCGGCCAGGTGGTGGAGGTCATGGAGGGTCCGTTCACGGACTTCAGCGGGACGGTCCAGGACATCGACCCCGACAAGGGGAAGGTCAAGGTAGAGGTGAGCCTGTTCGGCCGACCGACCTCGGTCGAGCTGGACTACACGCAGCTCAAGGGGTATTAGGCGCATGGCGAAGAAGGTCGTCGGCTTCATCAAGCTCCAGGTCCCGGCGGGGGCGGCCAACCCCGCTCCGCCCGTAGGCCCGGCGCTGGGTCAGCACGGCGTGAACATCATGGAGTTCTGCAAGGCGTTCAACGCCAAGACCCAGAGCCAGGCGGGGATGATCATTCCGGTCGAGATTACCGTCTACGCCGACCGTTCGTTCACCTTCATCACGAAGTCGCCGCCGGCGGCGGTGCTCCTGAAGAAGGCGGCCGGGCTGGACAAGGGGTCCGCGAAGCCCAACGTGGATAAGGTCGGTCAGGTCAGCCGACAGCAGGTCCGTGAGATTGCGGAGCTGAAGCTTCAGGACCTCAACGCCGCAGGCGTCGAGTCGGCGATGCGGATGATCGAGGGAACGGCCCGCTCGATGGGCCTGAAGGTGGTGGACTGATGCCGAAGCACGGAAAGAATTATCGGGCCGCGGAGCAGAAGCTTCCGCGAGGGCTCGTCCTGGAGGACCCCAAGGAGGCGCTCCAGCTCGTCAAGGAGAACGCCTTCGCCAAGTTCGACGAGACCGTCGAAGTCGCCGTTCGCCTCGGCGTCGATCCGCGCCACGCGGACCAGATCGTCCGTGGCACGGTCGTGCTCCCGCACGGCACCGGCAAGGCGGTCCGCGTGCTGGTCCTCGCCCAGGGCGAGAAGGTCCGCGAGGCGGAGGAGGCCGGTGCCGACTACGCCGGGATGGAGTACGCGGACAAGATCAAGGAAGGATGGCTCGATTTCGACGTCGCCGTCGCGACGCCGGACGTGATGGGCCAGGTCGGGCAGCTCGGGCGCATTCTCGGGCCGCGCGGGCTCATGCCGACGCCGAAGGCGGGTACCGTCACCTTCGACGTCGGGAAGGCGGTTCGCGAGATCAAGGCCGGTAAGATCGAGTTCCGCGTGGACCGGACCGGGAACGTACACGCTCCGATCGGGCGGGTCTCCTTCAGCGTGGATCAGCTCGCGGAGAACCTGGACGCGTTCATGGACACGGTCATTCGGGCGAAGCCGGCCGCGGCGAAAGGCACGTACGTCAAGACCGTGGCCGTCTCGAGCACCATGGGGCCGAGCGCCCGGATCGATCCCAACCTCTACCGGCGAGTGGCTGCGCGATGAAAGTGCATGAGAAGCAGGCGGTGGTCGAAGAGCTCGCCAATAAGCTCAAGGACGCTCAGGCGTTCTTTCTTACGGACTTCACCGGGCTGAACGTCAAGAGCATCACGGATCTGCGGGCGCGGCTGCGTCGTGCCGGTGTGGAGTACGTGGTGGTCAAGAACACCCTGGCCGAGCGTGCGCTGTCGGGGCTGGAGCTCCCGGACGTCGGTCAGTTCTTCGTCGGCCCGACCGGGCTCGTCATCGGCCGCGACGACGCCGTCACCGCCGCCAAGGTGCTGCGGGAGTTTGCCAAGGAGCATGACGACCGCCCGACCGTGAAGGTCGGCGTGGTCGAGCGTCGCGCAGTTACGCCGGACGAGGTCGTCCGCATCGCGACGCTCCCGCCCCGCGAGCAGCTCCTGGCAGAGCTGGCCGGGGCGATGGAAGCGCCGATGGCGCAGTTGGCCTACGTCCTCCAGTCGATGCTGGGCGAATTCGTGGGTCTGCTCGAGGCGCTGCGCGCCGAGCGGGAGAGCGCCTGAACACCAATACACCTCATCCGCATTACAGGAAGAAGCGAAATGGCTACCAAGGAAGAATTGCTCGACGCGATCGGCGGCATGACCGTGCTGGAGCTGGCGGAATTCGTCGAGGCGTTCAAGGAGAAGTTCGGCGTGACCGCCGTCGCTGCGGCTCCGGTCGCGGTTGCCGGCGCTGCGCCGGCGGGTGGCGCCGCGGCTCCGGCGGCCGAGGAGAAGGCTGAGTTCGACGTTCTCCTGAAGGATGTCGGCGCCAAGAAGATCCAGGTCATCAAGGTGATCCGTGAGGTCACGAGCCTGGGCCTGAAGGAGGCCAAGGACCTGGTCGACAACGCCCCCTCCACCGTCCGCGAGGGCGTGTCCAAGGAAGAGGCGGAGCAGATCAAGGCCAAGCTCGAGGAGCAGGGCGCGACGGTCGAGCTGAAGTAACGGTCCCGCCCGCCACGTCCCGCTTCGCGGGTGCGGGAGCGGATCACGCTGTTTGCGGTCGGCGCCCTTTCGGGACCGGGGTTCCCCCCGGTCCCGGGGTTCCGGCCCGACCGCTTCCGACTCGCCCGGGTGGACGAGGTCGCACACCACGCCGATCGGCGTGGGTGCCCGGAAGCCCGGGGGACGGATGGCCAACCGGGATGGTTACTCCAGCTCGACAAAGGCGCCAATGCTCAGATTGAGTCGAACGCCGTACAACGAAAGAAACGACATCCCCACCGCCCTCGCGGGCGGCCGGGGGTTTCTGCGCTTGTTTTCCGGGCGGGCCGACCGCGCTGCCCCGGGATGTCGCCATCGTGCGGCGTCTTGCGGGGCCCGGTCGGTTCTCGTCGCCTGAGGAGGGAGATCCGCCTTGGCTATTCAGAACGGCAGGCTTCCGGTCGTCAATTTCAAGAAGCTCAAGTCGGTCATGGATATGCCGAACCTGCTCGAGGTTCAGGTTCGCGCGTTCCAGACGCTGTTGCAGACCGACGCTGCAGCCCAGGAGCGGGAGGATGTGGGGCTCGAGCGGGTCTTCAATGAGATCTTCCCGATAACGGACGTCAACGAAAAGTTCTCGCTCGAGTATGTTTCCTACACGCTCGGGGAGCCGAAGTACTCCGTCGAGGAGTGCATCGAGCGGGACATGACCTACGCGGCGCCCCTCAAGGCGACGCTGCGTCTGGTCGTGTGGGAGGAGCTCGAGGGCGGCGAGCGGCGGCCTCAGGACATCATCGAGAAGGAAGTCTACCTCGGTGACCTCCCGCTGCTGACCGATCTCGGCACGTTCATCATCAATGGCTCGGAGCGGGTGATCGTCAGCCAGCTCCACCGTTCGCCGGGCGTCGTCTTCGAGGAGACGATCCACCCGAACGGCTCGAAGCTGTTCAGTGCGCGGATCATCCCGTTCCGGGGGTCGTGGGTCGAGTTCACGGTCGACATCCACGACGTGATCTACGTCCACATCGACAAGAAGAAGAAGTTCCCGGCCACGGCGCTCCTGCGCGCGTTCGGCTACGGCACGAATGCGGACATCCTGCGCCTCTTCTACACGACGCGGGAGCTGGATCTGGCCGAGGGCGACGAGGACCGCGCGCAGCGCCGCGAGCTCGTCGGCTCGCTCCTCGCCGAGGAGGTGGTCGATCCGGAGACCGGCGAGGTGCTGTGCGAGGTCGCCCAGGAGATGACTCCGGACCTCTACAACCGCCTGCGCCGCGCAGGGATCGACAAGGTCCTGATCTTCACGAGCGGGGCCCAGAGCAAGGGCGGCGAGAGCCCGCTCCTCAAGAACACCCTGCGCAAGGATCCGACGCGGGACGAGGAGGGCGCGCTCAAGGCGATCTATTCGCTGCTCCGCCCGGGCGAGCCGCCGAACCTCGAGACCGCCCGCGTCGCGCTCGAGCGCATCTTCTTCAACCCGAAGCGCTACGACCTCGGGCGCGTGGGCCGCTACAAGATCAACCAGCGGCTGGGGCTCAACATCCCCGCGGGGCACACGGTGCTCACGCAGGAGGATTTCATTGCGATCATCCGCTACCTGATCGAGCTGCACGAGGGGCGCGGGTACGTCGATGACATCGACCACCTCGGCAACCGTCGCGTGCGCAGCGTGGGCGAGCTGATCGCGAACCAGTTCTCCGTCGGCCTCTCACGCATGGCGCGCCTGGTCAAGGAGCGCATGTCGATCACCACGGACGTCGAGAAGA
>CAYPGK010000150.1:0-4966 GCA_964410055.1 uncultured Gemmatimonadaceae bacterium
CCGACCGAGCCGCGCCGGAGCGAACGCAGTCGCCGCGGCGAGGCCGCGAAGGGGGCAGCGCCCCCGGACGCACGGCCGCGTGCCTACGCCCTGGCCACCCCCAGCCCCGCCCCCTCGTTGAACCGCAACCGCCCGTCCGCCTCCAGCCCCGGCCCCACGAACGGATCCGCCGCGAGGAGCGCCGCACCGTCCAGGTCCACCACGTCGGCGAGCGGTGCGAGTTGGATCGCGGCCGCGATCCCCAACGTCGTCTCGACCATGCACCCCAGCATCACCCGCAGCCCGTGCGCCCGCGCGACGTGCACCATCCGCACCGCCTCCCGCAGCGACCCGCACTTCGCCAGCTTGATGTTGATCCCGTCCACCGCGCCGACGAGGCGCGGGATGTCGACCGCCGTCCGACACGACTCGTCCGCATAGACCGGGATGTGCGTGCGGTCACGCACGCGTCGCAGGCCATCGACGTCCCACGCGGGCACCGGCTGCTCCAGCAGCTCCACCCCGTGCTCCTCGAGGAGCGGCAGGCGCGCGATCGCCTCCTTCGCGCTCCACGCCGTGTTCGCGTCCACGCGCACCACCGCGTCCGGCCGCTCCTCCCGGACCAGCTTCAATACCTCCGCGTCGCGCGGCGTGCCCACCTTCACCTTGAGGATCGGGTAGTTCGCCGTCTCCCGCAGCCGGTCCCTCATCCGCTCGGGCTCGTCCAGCCCCAGCGTGTACGACGACAGTGGTGCGTCACTCGGGTCCAGCCCGAACAGCCGCCATACCGGCACGCCCAGCCGCTTGCCGACCAGGTCGTGCAGCGCCGCGGACACCGCCGCCCGCGCGGCGGGGTTCCCGCCCAGCTCCCTCGCCACCGCGCCCTCGATCCGCTCCAGCGCGAACGCAGCGCCCGACGCGACCGCCTCCACCACCTCCGCGATCCGCGGCAGCACCGCCACGACCGTGTCCGCCGTCTCTCCGTAGTACGGCAGCGGCGCCGCCTCGCCCGACCCTTCCACCCCATCGTCGTCCACGACACGGACCCACACCGACCGCCTGGGCGGCGCCGGCGCACCCGCCTCCGGCCCGCCGTACGAGCCCGCCCGCGCGATCCGGAACTCGTGCCGCGTCCGCAGCTCGATCGTCTCGAACTCGATCCTCACGTCGCCTCCACGCTCACGAGCACGTTCTACGTGCGTCCGCCGCCTGCCGGAAGTCTGCCGATCGCCCTGCGGCCCCGCAACCGCCTCACCCGTGCGTCGGCCGGCCCCTCGAACGGATCGCCTACCGCTTGACGCCCTCAGGGCCCCGAAATAAATTCGGGCCTTAAACAAGGACACCGTATGATCGACGACATCGACCGCCAAATCGCGACGATCCTACAAAGGAACGCGCGGACGCCAACCGCGGAGATCGCGCGGCAGGTCGGGATGGCCGCGTCGGCCGTGCACGAGCGGATCCGCAAACTCGAGGAGCGGGGCGTGGTGCAGGGGTACTGCGCGATACTCGACCCGCACCTGCTGGGCCGCGGACTGCTCGCGTACGTCTTCGTCCGTGCGGACGAGCGCGTCGGCGCGGCCGAGACGGGCGAACTCCTCGCCCTGATCCCGGAAGTGCAAGAGGTGCACCATGTTGCGGGCGAGGATTGTTACCTGGTGAAGGTGCGGGTGGCGGACACGGACGCGCTGGGTCGGCTGTTGCGGGAGCGGATGGGGTCGATCGAGACGGTGCGTTCCACGCGGACCACGATCGTCCTGGAGACGGTGAAGGAGACGACGGCGCTCGATCTGAGCGCCATGCAGGAAAGCGAGGCAGTGGATGCGGGAGGCGCCTGAGACGGCGACGCCGTCGCGGTCGAGCGTTCTGACCGCCTTCGCCGCAGTCTACATCATCTGGGGCTCGACGTATCTGGCGATCCGGTTCGCGATCGAGACGCTCCCGCCGTTCCTGATGGCGGGCCTTCGTTTTCTGATCGCGGGCACGGTGCTCTACGTCTGGGTCCGGGCGCGAGGGGCACCGCGTCCGCCGCGGGTGGCATGGAAGCACGCGCTGGTGATCGGCTCGCTGCTCCTCCTGGTGGGCAACGGCGCGGTGGTGTGGGCGGAGCAGTGGGTCCCGTCCGGGATCGCTGCGCTGCTGGTGGCGGGCGTTCCGTTCTGGATGGTGCTGCTCGATTGGCTGCGCCCCGGTGGCACGCGTCCGACCCCTGGCGTGCTGGCGGGGCTCGTGGTGGGGTTCGCGGGGATCGCGCTCCTGGTCGGCCCCGGCGAGTTGGGCGGCGATGGCGTTCACCTGCCCGGCGCGCTGGCGCTGGTCGCGGCGTCGCTGGCGTGGTCCGCGGGCTCGATCTACTCGCGCAACGTGCCGTCCCCGGAGCCGCCGCTCCTTGGCACGGCGATGGAGATGCTCGCCGGCGGCGCGCTCCTGGCGGTGTTCGGGCTGCTCACGGGTGAGGCCTCGCGGCTCGCGCTGGATGCGGTCACGCTCCGTTCGGTGCTCGCGCTGCTCTACCTGATCGTCTTCGGCTCGCTGATCGGCTACTCGGCGTACGTATTCCTCCTCAAGGTCTCGACGCCGGCGCGCGTCTCGACGTACGCGTACGTCAACCCCGTCGTCGCAGTGCTGCTGGGCTGGGCGCTGGCGGGCGAGCCGCTGACGCTGCGGATCCTGACGGCGTCGGCGGTGATCGTCGGATCGGTGGTGGTGATCACGAGCGCGGGGCAGGGGCGCCGGCGCGCGCAGCGTGCGCGATCCTCCGCGGCGCCGGAGCAGGCGGCGTGAACGCTCCGGCGGGAGGGCCGGGCGCGCACACGCATCAGCGTCAGGCTGCGGCCGGTGCGCCCTCGCGCAGCGCGTTCAGCGCGCGTCGCACGTAGACCGGTACCATCGCGCGCCGCCAGTTCGGGTCGACGATGATGTTGTCGAGGGGGTGGCACTGCTGGAACGCGCGCTCGGCAACGGCCTCGACGACGTCGTCGCTCAGCCGCTCGCCGACCGCGATCTTGTCGACACCGGAAAGGGCGCGAGGGCGCGAGCCGAGGGCGGAAACGACGATGCGGAGGTCACGGACGACGTCGCCGTCCAGCTCCGCGGCCACGGCCACGTTCAGCAGCGGGAAATCGATGCTGTTCCTCTGACGCAGCTTGAGGAACGTCGCACGGCGGCCCGGCGGCGGGAGCGGCACGCGGATCCGGGTCACGATCTCGTCGGGGCGCCGCACGCTGTTCCACATCCCATCGGCCACGAAGAAGTCGGCGACGGGCACCTCACGGGTGCCGTCGGCCGACGCCAGCTCCGCGACCGCGCCGAGCGTCATCAGCGCCGGCGGCGTATCCGCCGAATGGGCGGCGACGCACTTCCGCCCCACCTTGGTCACGTGACAGGTGTCGCCGTCCTTCTTCAGGCAGAAGCCGAGCGCCTTCCGCCAGAAGTGCGTCTGGTTGTAGTAGGTGCAGCGGGTGTCCAGGCAGAGGTTCCCGCCGATCGTGCCCATGTTGCGGAGCTGCGGCCCCGCGACCAGTCCGGCCGCCCGGGCGAGTGACGGCGCGTGTTCGAGCACCAGCGGGTGGCTCGCTACCGTCGTCAGCGTCTCCGCCGCGCCGATCACGAGGTCGCCATCCCGGACCTCGATCCCCTTCAGCTCCGGCAGCCCCCGGATCCCGACGACGTGCGACGGCGTGAGGAGCCGGTGCTTCAGATTCGGCATCGCGTCGGTCCCGCCAGCGATGGGGACGACGTCGCCCGCGTGCTCGCCGAGGAGGGCGAGCGCCTGCGCGAGCGACGTCGGCCGATGGTAGACGAACTCCGGGAGGCGCAGCATGGCTCGCGTCAGCGAGAGCGCGCGCCGCTCACCAGCGCGTTCGTCCGCGAGATCGCGTTCGGCGGCACCTCGGCGTTGTCCTCGACCGGCGCGATCCAGACCGGCCAGCGGTACTCGCGCCGGATCTGCTCGCCGAGGGAGCGCGCCTCCGCCAGACTCGGCGACGCGCCGACGCGCAGCCGGTGGAACATCCGCCCACCCACGATCGCCTGGTCGGTCCAGACCGGGAGCCCACGCCGCTCCAGGCGCGCGGCCCAGATCCGCGCCGAGTCCTGAGTGATGAAGGAAGCGACCTGAACCGTGTAGAGGCGTCCCTCCGGGACGGCGGGCCGCACGGGCTGCGGCTCGGGTTCGGGCTCGGGCCGGGCAGGCGGCTGTGTCGCCGGCTGCGTCGCAGGCTGCGACGGTGGCTGTGTCGCCGTCGTCGCCGGCGAATCGTCCGCCTTCTCGCCCGCGCCGCACGCGGCGACCGCAAGCGTCAACACTGCGCCGAGGATCCACCCGGGGATGCGGATCATGGCCGTTCCTTTCGTCTCGTGTGTCAGTTCAGGGGAGCCAGGTCGTCTTCTCCGCCGCCGGCGTCCTCGGCTTCGGCGGCGGCACCTCCGCCGCTTCGCCCAGGTGCACCAGCGCGACGATCCTCTGGTCCGACGGTACAGCCAGGGCGTCGCGAAGTTCCGGGTCATCCATCACCGCGCCCGTCTTCACGTGCGTCCCCAGCCCGATCGCCGTGGCCGCGAGGAGGAGGTTCTGGATCCCCATGTAGGTGGCGGCGTAGTCCTCTTCGCGGATCTCCGGATCCTCGTCCAGCCGCATCGTCACGGCGATGACGGCCGGGACCGACGTGATCCCCCGCAACGTCCTCTCCGCCACCGCCTGCGCCGCCTCCGGATCCTCGATCCGGCGCGCCCTGCGCCGCCCGAGCACCCGGCCGTACGCCTGCTTCGCCTCGTCGCCCAGCACGAGGAAGCCCCACGGCTCCGTCATGCGATGGTTCGGCGCGAGAACGACGACCTCCAGCAGCCGCTCGATCGTCTCGCGCGGAACCGGCCGATCCGTGAAACCCTTGACCGAGCGCCGAGCCTCTATTGCTTCAAAAACATCCATTGTTGCCCTACTCTCCAACTTCCAGACAACCAGACCTTCCAGTGCATCATGGTGCAC
>CAYPGK010000151.1:0-4934 GCA_964410055.1 uncultured Gemmatimonadaceae bacterium
TTGATCGGGATGGCGCGGCTGGGTCGCCCGCCCGCGCCGCGCCGTTCTCGCGCCCGCCCCAACCCTGCCTCTGGCCCCATCGTGCACCTTCGGTTATCATAGTCTGTCTCATGATTCCGCAGGTGGTTTCCCAGGCAGGGCTCCACACATGGCTCCGATGACATGGCCGGCAGCGTTGCCGTTCGATCCGGAATCGGGCGATCATCCTCCAGTGTTGGAGGCACTGTTCGCGCGGCCGGCGGCGACGGTTCCGGCCATCCTGTTCGTGGTCGGGTCATCGGTACGTCGGGACGAGTGGGCCGTACGTACGGCGATCGAGATCACGGACGCGTGGGCCGGCCGGCGGCCGGCGATCACGCTCGCGGACCTCGACCTCGAGTCGCCGGTCATGGAAGCGCGCCTCGGGATCGGGAGCGGGGAGGGGATCGCCGAGATCTTCGAGTTCGGGCTCTCGCTCGCCCTCGCGTCGAGGACCGTGCCGGAGCGGCGGTTCCGGTTCCTCTCGCCGGGGCTCTACGTCCCGGAACCCAGGGCGCTCCTCGAGGATCCTCGCTGGGAGAAGCTCGTCTTCAGCCACGCTGAGCACGAGGCGACGCTCCTCGCCTGGGTCCCCTTCGACGCCCCCGGCCTCGACGCCCTCGCCCGCCGCGTCGGCAAGGCGATCATCCTGGCCGGCGCCGACGAGGGCGACCGCATCGCCGCCGCGCTCCCGTCCAACTGCTCGGTGCTGGCCGTGCTGCACCGCCCGGACGACCCGGCCGCGGCGCGTGCCGCCCAGGCGGCATCGGTGCTCCCGTGGACGCCGCGGGCCCGGTCGGCCCCCCGGGGCGCGCCCCCGGTCGACCCGGTCGCAGGCGACCCGGCGTCGGAAGAAGAACTGCTGACGGTGCCCACCTTCGTGCGCCGCATCCCGATGCGTCGGCGCACGTCCCGCGCACTCGTGTTCCTCTTCGTGGTCGCGCTTGCCGCCGGCGGCTGGTTCGGTGCCGAGGAGTACCTCGGCATCGACATGACGGCGAAGCTGAACGCCGCCGTCGCCACCGTCACCGGCGGCCGCTTCGGCGCGAACGCCGCGGCCGCAATCGTGGCCACCGAAACTACAGTCGCGGCCGGCACCCCCGCCGGCGATGCCGGCGCCGCCGTCCGCGGCGAAGGTGCCGCCCCCGGCGTGGCCCGGTCCCCGCTCGAAGAGCCGAAGTACTATTCCATAGCCGTCGAAGCGCACCCGAACTTCGCGACCGCGACCCGGCGCGTCGCCGAGCTGCGCCGCAGGGAGCCCGGGATCCCGTTCTACCTCACGCCGATCGTGTGGGACAGCGTGATCTACTACCGGGTGATGGCCGGGATGGCGTCGGACACGGTCGAGGCGGGCGCGCTCATGCGGCGGTTGCACAGGGAAGGGCACAAGTCGGACCTGGATCCCTGGTCGATCCGGCCGACCGTCTGGACCTATCTGATCGGTGAGTTCCCGACGCGTGAGGCGGCCATTCAGCGGGCCGACTCGCTGCTCGCGCGGGACGTGCCGAACTACGTCATCGAGATCCCTTACACCGCCGGCCCGTCCGTCTACCGGATCTACGCCGGCGCCTACGAAGGTCCCGGGCAGGCCGAGCTGATGGCGCGCCTCCTCCAGGAGGCCGGCGTCCAGGCGAAGCTCGTCCAGCGTACGGGGCCAGCCTCGGAATGAAGCTCAAGCGCCTCTATCTCCAGGGGTTCAAGTCGTTCGCCGATCGTACAGAGCTGCGTTTCCACGAAGGAATCACGGCGATCGTCGGGCCGAACGGCTGTGGCAAGTCCAACATCAGCGACGCGATCCGCTGGGTCCTCGGCGAACAACGCGCATCCGCGATCCGCGGCTCCAAGATGGAAGAAGCGATCTTCCAGGGGACGACGGAGCGCCGCGCGCTGAACCGCGCCGAGGTCTCGCTCGGCTTCACCAACGAGGACCGCCGCCTGGCCGTCCCGTTCGAAGAGATCGAGATCCGTCGCATCATCTTCCGCGAGGGCGGCAGCGAGTACCAGCTCAACCGCCAGGCGTGCCGGCTCCAGGACATCAAGGACCTCTACCGCGACACCGGGCTCGCGACCAACAGCTACACGGTCATCGAGCAGCGGATGGTCGACGGGATCCTCTCGGACAAGACCGACGAGCGTCGTCAGCTCTTCGAGGAGGCCGCGGGCGTCGGGCGGTACAAGGAACGCCGCAAGGCCGCACAGCGACGCCTCGAAGCCGCCGAGGCCGACCTCGCCCGCCTCCAGGACGTGATCGACGAGGTCTCGTCCAAGGTCAGCGGGCTCGCGCGCCAGAAGCGGCGCGCACAGCGCTACACGGAGCTGCGCGCCCGTCGCCTCGCCCTCGAGGTCACCCTCGCGACCGCCGAGCTCGAGTCGCGGCGCGCCGAGCTCGCCACGATCACCCAGCGCCTGGCCGAGCTGTCCCGCGACGAGCCCGCCCGCCGGGCCGAGCTCGCCGCCGCGGAGACGGAGCTCGAGCGGCGTCGCGTGGAGGCCGCCGAGGCCGCGCGCACCCGGGCCACCGCCGCACAGCGTCTCGAGGACGTCGTCCGCCGCATTGCCGAGCGGGACCGCGAGCTCGCCGTCGCCGAGGAGCGCCGCGTCCACGCGGAGCGCCGCATCCAGCGGATCGTCGAGGAGCGCGACGAGCTGAAGCGCCGCACGGCCGAGCTCGAGCGGGAGATCGAGCGCCTCGTCGCCGAGCGGGACGAACGCGCCGGCGCGCTCGAGACCCTTGCCGCCACCCTCGAGGAGGTACAGACGCGGCAGCAGGCGCTCCGCGAGGAGGTCACCGAGGCCCGGCGGCTCGACGAGCAGGCCCGCCAGCTCGAGATGGAGCTCTCGCGCCGCATGGCCGATGCCGAGGCCGCCGCCGCGAGCGCCGACGCCCGCGCGAACGAGGCCGTCGCCCGCCTGCAGCGTCTCGAGCGCGAGCGCGCCGAGATCCAGGAAGAGCTCTCGCGCGTCGGGGAGCAGGGCGACCTCTTCGCCGAGCAGAACCGTGCCCTCGCGGCTCGCGTCGCCGAGCACGAGGCCGCCCGCGACGCTGCCCGGGAGCGCCTCGACGCGCTCCGCGAGGCCGAGGCCGAGGCACGCCGCGCCTACGCCGCCGCCGAGGAGCGGGCCAACCTCCTCGCCGCGCAGGCCGCCGCACTGGAGGCGCTCGAGCGTGACTTCCACGGCTTCCGCCCCGGCGTCGCCGCCGTCCTCGCAGCGCGCGACTCGATCGACGGGCTCCTCGGCCCGCTCGCCGAGTTCCTCGAGCTTCCGGCCGAGCACGCCGCGCACGTCGAGAACGCGCTCGGATCACTGCTCCAGCTCATCGTCGTGCGCGACGCCGAGGCCGCGGAGCGCGTCCGCGCCCGTATCGCCGAACACGACGGCGACGACGATGCCATCGCCATCGTCACCCGTGACGCCGTGCCGGCCATCCAGTCGCTGCTGCGCGAGGTCCGCTTCGCCGGCCGGCCGGCCGCCGAGCCCGCGCTGATCGGCCGCCGCGAGCGCCTGGAGGCGCTCCGCGCGGAGGCCCGCGCCGCCGAGGAGGAGCGCGAGGCCCGCGCCCGCGCCCGCGAGGCGGCCGGCGAGGCCGTCGCCGAGGCCGAGGCCATGCTCCGCGAGCGCGAGGCCGCCGTCCAGGCCGCCGAGCTCGAGGTCCGCCGCGCCGAGGCCGACGAGATCGCCCGGTCCGGCCAGGCCCAGCGCCTCGAGCGCACCCGCGCCGAGCTGGACCGGCAGCACGCCGCCCTCGTCGCCGCCGCGCACAACGCCCGCGCCGAGGCCGACGCCGCCCGCCGCGAGCGCGCCCGCCTCGAAGAAGAGCTCGAGGCCCACCGCGACGCCTGGCAGGCCCGGAGCGACGCCGTCGCAGAACGCGAGGCCGCGTGGGAGGCCGTCCGCGAGGAGGAGTCCGAGCTGCGCGTCACGCACGCCCGCGCCGAGGCCGCCGCCGCCGAGGTCGCGAACCGCCTCCACGCCGCGCGCGAGGGGATCCGCCAGGCCGCGGACCGGGACGCCGCGCTCGAGCGCGAGGCGACCGAGCACCGCGACACCCTCGCCGCGCTCGAGGAACTCCGCGCCACCGCCGGCTCCCAGCTCCAGGAGCTCTTCGCCGAGCGCGACCGCCTGGCCGCCGAGCTCCGCACCCTGGACGAGAACCTCGCCCGGGCGACGGAAAGCGCCGAGGCCCTCGAGGCCCGCGTCCGCACGCTGCGTCGCACCAGCGAAGACTCCGCCGAGGAGCGGCACAGCCTCGAGCTCGCTCGCGCCGAGGGCGAGGCCGCGGAGCGAAGCGTGCGCGAGCGACTCGAGGCCGAGTGGGGAAGACCCTTCGCCCAGCTCGTCGCAGGCGTCGAGCCCGTCGAGGGCGAGCCGCACCAGCTCCGCGCAGAGCTGCATGCCATCGCCGCAGACATCGAGCGCCTCGGGCCGATCAACATGCTCGCCGTCGAGGAGCACGAGGAGGAGAGCAAGCGGCTCGAGTTCCTGACCGCCCAGCGCGACGACCTCGTCCGCGCCCGCGAGGACCTGGAGTCCGCGATCCGGCAGATCAACAAGACCGCGCGCGAGCTCTTCCTCGAGACTTTCGAGCGGATCCGCGAGAACTTCAACGGCACCTTCCAGGCGCTCTTCGAGGGCGGCACCTGCGACCTCTGGCTCGCCGACCCCGACGACCCGCTCGAGTCGCCGATCGAGATCTCCGCCTCGCCTCGCGGCAAGCGAACGCAGCGCATCCACCTGCTCAGCGGCGGCGAGCGCGCGCTCACCGCGCTCTCGCTCCTCTTCGCCATCTACCTCGTCAAGCCGAGCCCCTTCTGCGTGCTCGACGAGGTCGACGCGCCGCTCGATGAGGCCAACGTCGGCCGCTTCATCGCCATGCTCCAGAAGTTCAAGGCCGATACGCAGTTCATCATCATCAC
>CAYPGK010000152.1:0-4905 GCA_964410055.1 uncultured Gemmatimonadaceae bacterium
TGCCCACCGTCGAGCGGCTCGTCTTGGTCGGGTTCTTCTGCTCGATCGCGACCGCGGGGCTGATCCCGTCGACCACGTCGACCGCCGGCTTCTCCATCCGCTCGAGGAACTGCTTCGCGTACGTGGAGAGCGACTCTACGTAGCGGCGCTGCCCCTCGGCGTAGATCGTGTCGAACGCCAGCGACGATTTCCCCGAGCCGCTCGGCCCGGTCAGGACGACCAGCGCTCGCCGCGGCAGCTCGAGGTCGATCCCCTTGAGGTTGTGCTGTCGCGCGTTGCGGATGATGATGCGGTCTTTCACTGCGTTTGCGCGCCGTCGCGGATCGTGGATCACAACTCCGATGGTACCCCGAACAGGGACCAAAGATCGGTGGACGGGCGCATTTCCGCGAGGGTCGGAAGGCGACGCGGCGCCGCTACGGCGCCAACACCGCGCCGCCCGCCCGGAGCGTATCCAGAAGCGGCGCGTGCACCGTCCGTGAGGGCGTGAAGCCGAACCAGGCACACCCCGTGAGCGTCAACAGGGCGGCAGACAACACCGGCATCCTCATCGGCATCCTCCTCTCTGACGAGGGCACCGCCGTCCCCGGAGCGGGGACCGGATTCGTTCAGAGTAACGCGCCGTGCCGCCGAAGCCAAACGCCGTCGGACCGGGGTCCGTCGTTGATGCAACCTCGCGGTGGGCGTATACTCGGGTCGGCGGCCGGGTGCGGGCGGCGCCCGTACGCGCGTGACCCGGCACCGGCGCGGCGACGCTCGCCGTTCCGGTATCAGCTCCCGGCCGCCGGCGGGACACGCCGCTGCCTGCGCCCCATTCCCAGCGACACGCCACTGGACTTCCGGAGACTCATGACGACACCGACCGCCGTGAATACGACGTTCCGTGTCCGCCCCTATCGCACACCCTGGTGGCTACGCGGGGCACACTCCCAGACCCTCGCCGGCAAATTCCTGCGCCCCGACCCCGGGATCGTGCTGCGTCGCGAGCGGCTGGAGCTCCCCGACGGCGACTTCCTCGACCTCGATCTCACGACGCCCCCGAGCAAGGACGCGCCGGTCGTCCTCGTCCTCCACGGGCTGGAGGGCTCCACACGTCGTCGCTACATGCTCGTGACCTACCGTGAGCTGCTCGCGCGCGGGCTGCACCCCATCGGCATGAACTTCCGCGCCTGCAGCGGCGAGCCCAACCGGCTCCCCCGCTTCTACCACTCCGGCGACACGGAGGACGTGCGCCACGTCATCGAGCACCTGGCCGACCGGTTCGGGGGCGTACCGATGGGCGCCATCGGGATCTCGCTCGGCGGGAACGTCCTGCTCAAATACCTGGGCGAGGAGGGCCTGGGGGCGGAGCGACGGCTCCGCGCCGCCGTCGCCGTCTCCGTCCCCTACGACCTCGTCGCCGGCGCCGCACGGCTCGAGCGCGGCCTCATGGGCCGCATCTACACGGAGTACTTCCTCCGCAACCTGCGGAAGAAGGTCCGCGCCAAGGCCCGCCTCCTCGACGCCCACATCGATGTCCGTGCGACGCTCCGCGCCCGCACCCTCCGCGCGTTCGACGACGCGGCGACCGCACCGCTCCACGGCTTCGCGAGCGCCGACGACTACTACCGCCGCTCGAGCAGCGCCCCCTACCTCGAGGACATCCGCATCCCGACGCTGCTCCTCCACGCCGAGGACGACCCGTTCCTCCCCTCCGACGCGATCCCCAGGGATACGATCGCGAGCAATCCGCACCTCGTCGCCGGGCTCACCGAGCGCGGCGGCCACGTCGGCTTCATCACCTGGAGCGACGCCCCGGACGACCCCCGCCGTCGGCTGCGATTCTGGGCCGAGGAAGAATCCGCCCGCTTCCTCGCGGCACACCTACTGCCCGTGGAGGAGCGGTGATGCGGACTCCGATGCCACGGCGAGCCCCGGTCAGCGCTCCGGCGCGTTCCCCGTCCTTCGCACTCCTCTGCGCTCTCGCGATCGCCTCGTGCGGCGGCGAGCCGGACGAGGCGCGCCCCACGTCCGATTCCGCGAGCGAACGGTCGGCAGTCGTCGACACGGCGCCCACCCGCCCGGGCACGCCCCGACCGACGACGACCGTCGTCGTCTACTTCACACGCGACGAGCGCCCCGTCCCCGTGCAGCGAGTCGTCCCGCCCACACGCGACACCCTGCGCGCCGCGATCCTCGCGCTCCTCGAAGGCCCCACGCCCGAGGAACGCGCCGCCGGCCTCACCTCCTTCTTCTCCGAGCAAACCGCCGGCATGCTGAACGCCGCGACGATCGACGAGCATGGCCACGCCGTTGTCGACCTCGAGGACCTGCGCCCCGTCATCCCCAACGCGTCGACGAGCACCGGAAGCACGATCTTCCTCGGCGAGCTGAACTCCACCGCCTTCGCCATCCCCCGCATCCGTTCCGTCGAATACCGCATCGACGGCAACTGCGACGCCTTCTGGGAATGGCTCCAGTACGGCCGCTGCCAGATCGTGAACCGCGAAGCCCCTTGACGCCGCGAAGGATCAGCCGCCTGCCGCCGTCGCTCGACACACTGATCGTGCGGGATGCCGAGTACGTTCGCACCTCCGTGCTACGCGGCGACCGGCTCTACCTCGATCTCATGCCTCGGCCCCCCAAAGTCGGATCCGTCCGCAGGAGGGAGTCCGACTGTTTGGCTAGCAACGGCGGGCCGGTACAACGAATGCCGAGTCCATTAGGAGACCGATCTCGACGCAAGCGACGGTAGCGCCTGTTGCGGGCGCACCGTACTCGTGCTGCCGAGCCCGCGTCGGCCCTAGGTCGAACCAATCGGCCCCCCGGCCGGCGTTGAAGACGAGGGCCTATACCTCAATCGAGGCTGCGCACACGACCGGGATGCGCGAGGACTGGCGCTTTGTCGCGGATTCGCGTCACGGTCAGAAGATTGGCTTCAAGCAGCAACCTGGGTGGCCGGGAACGCTCGACCGTCGCATTTCGCATTCCGGCGACGGTCGCACTCCCTCCCGAGTTGGGAACCGATCCCAGAACACCGAAGATCGGATATGTTTCGTGCGCAGACGTTGTCACCGTGACCGGGTGCACATTACCGCCGGAAGCCGGAGCATAGTAAATGCTGGACACCCCTGCACCCGAGATCGGCGAACTCGCGAATGCGAGATATTTGCCATCATGGGAGATGGTCGGATACGTATCGTTCCACTCCGGGGCGTCCAGGATCTTGGTCGGATTCGACCCATCAAGATCAATGGCACAGAGGTCTCGCTGCACGAGGTTGTAATTACCATCGAGCGGAGCGCAGACGAAAACGAATTTATTGCTCCCCGGAAGCATTGCCGGCCAGTATTCCGCCTCGCCGCGTGTCGATGTGAGACGAGTGTTGGTACCGGGCTCGACCGAACGGACCATGAGATCGTACTGCTGCCCGAAGGCCGCGGAGAAGATCAATGTGTTGTCGTTCGCGTAATTCGAGTAGCTCGTAATGCCCGCCGCCGGCTCATCCACGCTCACCATCCCCGTACTCAGATCGTACGTTGCCACCGTTCGGATCGCCTCACCGATGACAGTGAATGTCAGCGCCCCTCCGCCAGGCGAGAATCTGGGGTAGGCCGGATCGCCGGAAGGTGACGAATAGACCGATGTTGCCTCTCCCGTGGCGAGGTTGCGGATTTGGATCTCGTACTTCCTTGTGTGGGGGTTCCACACCGAAATCACGAGCGTTGTCCCATCGGGCGAGATGTCCATTCCGCCTCCGACAAACTCGTCCTCCGTTGTAAGCGGCACTTCGGTCCCTGCGATCCAATCCATCGCGAAGACCTGGTAGTAGCCGAGATCGTTCTCACGTATGAAGAGGAGTACGGGACGTCGCACGCGGAACGTGCTCTCCACCTTCACATCGCCAACGGATGCTTGGAGTGTGAGCGCCTGATTCAGTTTGGCGTTCTTGTCAACGGCCACCCTCGTCGACGCCGTCCCAGTGGTCGATGTGGCAACGTGCTCCGCAGTTACGGACCCCGATCCCCCTGTCACCGAAAAGAATACTTTCACGCCCGGCACAGCATTGCCGAACTGGTCATCGACCCGCACTACGATCGGTTCGAGGACCGTATCGCCGGCAATAGCGAGCTGCTCAACGCCGGAGATAAACTCGAGTGCGGCAGGGGTACCCGGAGCAGCCTCCGCATGGAATACTACCGCAGGCAGGTTGGCTGCGGTTGCAGTCAGGGACTGCCTTCTCGCCGTTGGCCCCAACGTCCACTTCGTGGCTGCCGTCCCGGCTGCATCGGTTTCGGCGGACGCTGGATCCACCGAACCATCTCCCGGTGCGACGCTCCATACCACCGTGACACCCGGCATTGGTTGGCCGTTCTGGTCCAGTACGCGTACTGCAGGCTCTTCTTGAAGGGTTACGCCTACCGTCCCGCTCTGGTTGACGCCCCATACGCGTTCGATCGTCGTTGCCTTCGCTTCCACCTCGGGCTCGGTCGAATCCCCGCCACATGCCATAAGTAGCAGCATGAGGAAGAGCGTGGTGCGCTTGGACATGATGCACCTCGAGAATGGGAGTTCTGATTCGTCTGGATCTCCTGACCGCATTGCGCCGTGCCGGATTCCACCGCCTGCAACGTCCTCACATCCGCGGGATGGAGCTGAGGACCGCAGTCATCGCAGTGCTGCGCATGCCGGCCTTTCCGATCATTATCATGGGTCACTGACAGCGAAGGCGAGAAATGGGAGGTCCCGGTTCAATGGGGCATGGAGAATGGTGGGAGGCTGGAGAGCGCACGGCGGTCCGCGCCCGCGCGTGTCCGAGAAAAGTGTCGGGCGCAGGAGCGCGCTAGATCCCTCGCGCCCCTGCGCCCAACCGCACCTCCGTGCGAGAACGCTGCCGTCGGCTCAGGTCACCGGGCGCCGGCGCCC
>CAYPGK010000153.1:0-4851 GCA_964410055.1 uncultured Gemmatimonadaceae bacterium
CGCGGCTTGAGGCCGAGCGAGAGGGCGGCGAGCGCGAGCATGGCGATGCCGATGACGCGGAAGGCGTGGGCGAAGCCGTCGACGCCGCCGGCCCGCGAGGCGACGAGGGCGCCGACGAGCGCGGCGCCGAGCAGGCGGCCGGTGCTGGTGAAGAGCGTGAGGACCCCCTGCGCGGCGCCACGCTCTTCGGCGGGCGCCTCGTTCAGCATGACGTAGCGGAGCGACGAGCCGGCGAGCGCGGCCATCCCGAGGCCGATCAGCGTGCCGGCGGCGTAGTAGGCGACGAGCGTCGGCCGCAGGTGTGCAACGGCGAGCATCCCCGCGCCGATGCTCGCGGTGCCGGCGATGATGACCGCGCGCGAGCCGATCCGGTCGAGGAGCCGGCCGGAGACGGGCGCGCCGATGGCCATGGCGATGACGATCGGGACGAGCATGAACGACGCCTGCGACGTCGTCACGCCGAACGCGGCGACGAGGAGCGCGGGCACGAACGCCACCGACGCCTCGCCCAGCCCGGATCCGACCGCGACGGCGCTTGCGATGGCGACCTGCCGGGAGCGGAAGAGGGCGGGCCGCAGGAGCGGGTCGGCGATGCGGCTCTCGCGCACCCAGAACAGCGGTGCGATCAGCGCCGCGGCCAGGAGGAACGGCCAGACGTCCGGCGCCGTGAGGCCGCCGCCCACACTCCCCGCGTCGATGCGGTTCAGCCCGAAGGCCAGGGCGAAGAGGAGCGCGGAGAGGAGGATCATCCCCGGCACGTCCACGGCGCGGCCGGCGCCGGCACCCGTCGCCGGGAGGAGGCGCAGCGCGCCGGCGATCACGACCGCGGCGATCGGCAGGTTGACGAGGAACAGGAACGGCCAGCCGAAGATCAGGAGCACGCCGCCGACGATCGGGCCGAGGAGGAAGGCCAGGCCGAAGACGGCGCCGATCAGGCCGAGCGCGCGTCCGCGCTTCTCGACGGGGAAGACGTCGCCGATGACGGCGGTCGCGACGGGGAAGATCCCGCCGGCGCCGAGCCCCTGGACCGCGCGGCCGAGGATCAGCAGGGGGAAGCTCCGCGCGAGCGCGACGAGGAGCGAGCCCGCGGCGAAGATCGAGACGGCGAGCACGTAGACCGGCCGGCGGCCGCGCGCGTCCGACAGCTTCGCCATGATCGGCGTGCCGATCAGGTTGAAGAGGACGAAGACGGTCAGCGTCCACGCCGCGGCGCGCTCGTCGATGCCGAACGCCTCGCGCAGCGCTGGCAGCGCCGGCCCGATGATCGCGATGTCGAGGGCGCCCATGAGGACGCCGAGGAAGAGGAGGCCCAGGATGCGTCGCTGGGCCCGTGCGTCGCCGTTGGTCATTGCCCTGCCCGGATCGTTACGACAACGATCGGCCGGCCGCATCGCCGCGCCGGCCGGCCGATCCTTCGCGTGGTAGAAACCCCGCTGGCAAGCGAACGTTCGCCCTGCCCCGTCACAGCGTCAAGTACGAAAACGTTGTCACGACCGGGCGACCGCGTTATGGTTGCCCGGCGCCCCCACACGCGCTGGGCGCCCGGCAGTAGCCAGATCGACCGGGGCGCCGGCGGCTCCCCCCGACGCACACCTGACAGAGAGGATCTAATGCACCGATTCGCCGTTGCATTCGCGTTCGCAACGATCGCCCTGGTCGGGGCTGTCCGGCCCGGCTACGCCCAGCAGACCCAACCGACGGCCGACACGGCGTCGGCCGTGCAGGCCGCGCAGACGGCCGGCGAGGCGTGGCTCACCCTGTTCACGGAGGGGAAGGGGAAGGAAAGCTGGGCCGAGGCGAGCAAGCACTTTCAGTCCGCGATCGCGGAGAATGCGTGGGCCCAGCAGGCCGCCGCTTTGCGCAGCCAGTTCGGCACGCTCGGCAGCCGCAAGCTCGAGAAGGCGGAGTACTCGACGGAGGTGCCGAACGCGCCCCCGGGCGAGTACGTCGTCCTGACGTACGAGAGCGCGTTCGCCAACCTGCCCGCCGCGCGTGAGATCGTCGCGCTGACCCGCGAGGACGGGAGCTGGAAGGTGATCGCCTACTACGTACAGCCGGCCGGGGCGTAGGCCGGCGTCGGCTCGGCCTACGGGCGCCGATCGTGTCGCTACATGATCGGCGCCAGCTCCGTCTCGGTGAGGTGCCCGCGGCGCGGGACGAACCAGACGAGCGAGAGGAGGCAGAAGGCGATCCCCGCGCCGGCGAGTGCGGGCGCGAGGCCGCCCGACCACCATAGCGCCGCGCACGCACCGGCCAGCACGACGAGCCGCGAGGTCTCGATCGGCACGGCCCAGCGCGCTGCCTCGAAGACACCGCCGACCCCGGCGAGCGAGATCGCGATCCAGAACCCGGCGGCCGCGGCGTGATGGAGCGGGAGTTCGGCCGCGTTGTGGAGCAGCACCAGCGTCGCACCCACGGCGACGACGAACTGCGCGAAGCCGTACGCCGCGAGCGCGGTCGGGATCTCGGGGTCGAACACTTCGACCGACTCGCGGTCGACCTCCTTCGGCTCGGCGCGCCCGCCCTCCGACTCCGGACGCCACCCCGGCGGCCCGAAGACGTACATCCACCGGTCGCGCCAGCTCCGGGCGCGCCACACGTCGCGGGCGATGTCCCAGAAAACGTGCACGTTCGCCCAGAGCGGATTCCAGCTCCGCAGCGGCGTCGTGATCCCGTAGACCGGCTCGTCTTCCTCCGCCTGGAACGTCCCGAACAGGCGGTCCCAGATGATGAAGACGCCGCCGTGGTTCTTGTCCAGGTACTTCGGGTTCACGCCGTGGTGGACCCTGTGGTGCGACGGCGTGTTCAGCACCCACTCCGTCAGCCGCCCCATCTTCCCGACCGCGCGCGTGTGGATCCAGAACTGGTAGACCAGATTCAGCGCATAGCACGCGACGTACATCGTCCACGGGATCCCGAGCAGCGCGAGCGGCACGTAGAAGATCCAGGTGAAGAGCCCGTGCAGCGAGCTCTGCCGCAGCGCGACGGCCAGGTTGTACTCCTCGCTCGAGTGGTGCACCACGTGACCCGCCCAGAGCAGGTTGATCTGGTGCGAGAGGCGGTGGCTCCAGTAGTAGGCGAGGTCGACGAGGAAGAAGACGGCGGTCCAGCTCGCCAGCTCCGGGAGGCGGACGGCGAAGCCCGGAAACGCTTCGGCGGCGACGAACGGCGCCTCCGCGGGCCACGCCGGAACCCAGCCGAGCCAGTGCTGGAGCGCGAGGGTTCGCTCCACCCATATGTAAATCCCAACCGTAAGCAGCTTGCTGAAGACGCCGGATACCTGGCTCAGCGTGCCGCAGCTCAGGTCGGCGATCGAGTCGTTCAGCCGCAGCAGCTTCCGCCCCGACCAGGCGCTGTAGGCGAGCTCGAGGCCGAGGAGCAGGAAGAAGAACGGGATCGAGAAGAGGATGATTCCCATGGCGTCGCTCGGGGTGGGTGGCGGGCGCCGAGGATCGGGCGCGTGATGGAGCACACGATTTCCGTGATGTAGCGTGCGGTTCCAATGATAGTATTTGCGTCGCTCGGGAGCTACTCTCTCGCCGCGCCGTCGCCGCGCCACCAGATCCTGTCGAGCACCGGGAGCGTGCCGGCGAGCGGGATCGCGATGATGACGCCGATCACCCCTAGCACGGCGCCGCCGACCAGGATCGCGACGAGGGTGAGCACGGGCGGGATCTCGAGCCTTTTGCCGAGGATCCGGGGCGAGATGAGGTTGTTCTCGATCTGCTGGTAGACCATCACCACGCCGACGACGATGAGCGCATCGACGATCCCTTCGGACGCAAAGGCGACGAGCGCAGGGATGATGACGGCGAGCGTGGCGCCGATGTTGGGGATCGCGTCGAGCGCGAACGCGAGTCCCGCGAGCACCGTCGCATACGGCACGCCGAGGATCGTGAGCAGCAGGAAGGTCAGGATGGCGAAGATCGACGAGACGATCGCCTGGCCGACGAAGTAGCCGCGGATCACGCGGGCGACCTCGGTGATCGTGAGGTCGACGCGGTCGCGGTGGCGCTCGGGGAGGTGGTCGAGGAGCACCTTTCGGATCTGCTCCTGGTCCATGAGGAAGTACAGGGCGAGCGTGAGGATGATCACGCCGCTGAAGATGGCGCCGGCCGCATCGGCGCCTACCCGCAGGAAGCCGGTGAAGAAGGCTCTCGGATTCTCTCGCACACGCTGGGCGATCCGCTCCAGTGCCTGGAACAGCTCGGGATAGGACGTGGCGAGCCGCTGGAGCCGCGCAAGGTGGAACGGCAGGTTGTTGACGAACTCGATCACCTCGATGACGAGGGGCGGGATGACGAGCGCGAGGAGCGCGAGGATCACGAGGACGGCGGCGCCGACGGCGAGGAGCGAAGCGAGCCCGCGCCCGAGCCCCTTGCGCTCGATCCATGCCGCGAGCGGGCTGAGCGCCGCGGTCAGGAAGAGCGCGAGCGCCAGGACGATGACGACCACCGTGACCTGCTGGAAGAAGAGGAGCAGCCCCTGCATGACCAGCAGCGCGACGATCCCCTTGACGAAGACGGACCAGGGGACGTCGATCCGGGTTTGAGCGACGGGGTCGTCGAGCGGGTCCGCGCTGGGTCCGGCCCCACGCGCGTGCACGCGGTCGTGGCTGGCATCGCGGGCAGTTTCGCGCGTTCGCCGCGAGTCGGCGCGGCGTGCGGCGTCGGGCGGCTCGTCGTCGAACGGGGCGGGGGCTCTCTCGGCGCTCACGATCGGCCGCTCGCGTGCGGGTCCACGGCAAAAGAGCGCCCGTGCGGGGCACGGGCGCTCTGGCAACAGTCAGCAAGTCGGGGACCAGCGCAGGGCCGGTGGTACGCAGGCTCCGTCCGCGCCGCGGCGGCGTGT
>CAYPGK010000154.1:0-4836 GCA_964410055.1 uncultured Gemmatimonadaceae bacterium
TTAGCCCATTAAACGGACCCGGCTCCGTTTCCCATAATCGACCCATAAGAGCATGGTCGTGGCCCGGATCGCGTATTATTGTATCAACCGGGCAGGCTCCGGGCGGTCTTTCTACCGCTGAAGCGGCGGGAAGCACCCCGAGATCGCCCGCCGATTACCTGCCCGCCCCGGTCATTTTCCGTCACTCCCTTCATCCACGGGGCTCGGCATCCATGTCAATCCGGGTCGACAACATGACGGGAAGTAGCAACTCCGGATTTTGGTGCCTGGTCCGCTAAGGGCTACGGCTCGAGGCCGGTATCCGGCGCCGCCGTCCCCGGTGAAAAAGCGACGCGCGGGCGCCAGGCGCCCGCGCGTCCGACTTCCACACCTTTCCGCGCTCCGTCTACTCGCTGTCCGCCCCCACCGGCACCGGGAACCCACGCTTGCGCATGAGCGCGTCGATGCTCGCGTCGCGGCCGCGGAAGGCGCGGTACGCGTCGGCCGGGTCGACGGTGTTGCCCACCGAGAGCACGTGCTTCCGCAGCCGCGCGGCGACCTGCGGGTCGTACGGGCCTTCGCCCTCCACGAACGCCTCGAACGCGTCCGCGGTCAGCACGTCGGACCACAGGTAGCTGTAGTAGCCCGCCGAGTAGCTGTCGCTGCTGAACAGGTGCAGGAAGTGCGGCGGCCGGTGCCGCATCACGATCTCGCGCGGCATGCCCAGCTCGTCCAGCGTCCGCTGCTCGAATTCGCGGGGATCGATCGGCCCGCGGGACGCCTCCAGGTGCATGTGCATGTCGACGAGCGCCGCCGACAGGTACTCCGTCGTCGCGAAGCCCTGGTTGAACGTGGACGCGCGCTCGATCCGCTCGACCAGCTCCTGCGGGATCGGCTCGCCGGTCCGGTAGTGCACGGCGAAGCGCTGGAGCACCTCCGGCGTGGAGAGCCAGTGCTCCAGGAGCTGCGACGGGAACTCCACGAAGTCCCGCGCCACCGCCGTGCCCGAGAGCGACGGGTACGTCGCATCCGCGGAGAGACCGTGCAGCGCGTGCCCGAACTCGTGGAATAGCGTCGTCGCATCGTCCCAGGACACGAGCGTCGGCTCGCCCGGCCGGCCGCGCACGAAGTTCGAGTTGTTCGAGACGAGCGTCGTCACCTCGCCGTCGAACTTCGACTGCGACCGGTACGACGTCATCCACGCGCCCGACCGCTTGCCCTGCCGCGCGAACGGGTCGAAGTAGAAGAGCCCGATGTGCCGGCCCGTGCCGCGGTCCGTCACCTCCCAGACGCGCACGTCCGGGTGGAAGACCGGCACGTCGTCCACCGGCCGGAACTCGTAGCCGTAAAGCTCGCCGGCCACCCAGAACATCCCGGCGACCAGGCTGTCGAGCTGGAGGTACGGCGTGATCGCGTCCTGGTCGAGGTCGTACTGCGCCTTGCGGACCTTCTCCATGTAGTAGCGGTAGTCCCACGGCTCGATCTCGTGGTCCTTCCCCTCCGCGCGCACGACCTCCCGCATGGCCGCGACCTCCTCGCGGACCCGCGCGACGGCCGGCTCCCACACCGCCTCCATCAGTTCCAGCGCCCGCTCCGGCGTACGCGCCATCGTGTTCTCGAGCCGCCAGTGCGCATGCGTCTCGTAGCCGAGCAGCTTCGCCCGCTCCGCGCGCAGCGCGAGGATCTCGCGGATGACGTCGTTGTTGTCGTGCTCGCCGCCCATGTCGCCGCGTGCGGTCCAGAGCCGCCACGCGCGCTCGCGCAGGTCGCGCCGATCCGAGTACGTCAGGAACGGCTCCATCGACGACCGCGTGTTCGAGATCACCCACTTGCCCGCGAGCCCGCGCGCCTCCGCGTCGGCCGCCGCCGACTCGCGCAGCGCTTCCGGCAGACCCGCCAGCTCCGCTTCGCTCTCGAGCACGATGTAGCGCTCGCCCTCGTCCGCGAGCACGTTCTGGTTGAAGCGCGTGAACAGCTCGGCCAGCCGCTGGTTGATCGCCGAGAGCCGCGCCTTCTCCTCCGGCCCCAGCTTCGCGCCGGCGCGCACGAAGTTCGTGTAGTAGCGCCAGACCAGCCGCTGCTGCTCGGGCGAGAGCGACGCCTTCTCCGGCGACTCGTAAACCGCCTCGATCCTCCGGAACAGCGCCTCGTTCTGCGTGATCCGGTCCGATAGCTCGGCCAGCCGCGGCGCCATCGCGCGCTCCACGACCTGGAACTCCGGCGAGCTCATGTTCGACGCCCACACGCCGTAGACCGCCATCACGCGGTCCAGCGTGCGGCCGCTCCGCTCCAGCGCGACGATCGTGTTCTCGAACGTCGGCGCCTCGGGGTTCGCCGCGATCCGGTCGATCTCCTCGAGCTGCTCGCGCATCGCCGCCTCGAGCGCCGGCTCGAAATCCTCGACACGCACACGGTCGAACGGCGGGACACCGCCGTAGGGCCCCGTCCACTCCACCAGGAGCGGGTTCTCTTCCACGGAATTACGCGCAGCGGTTCCTTGCATGGGATCGTTTGCGACGTCATCGCCCGCAGCTCCACCGCTCGTCCCCTCCCGCGCGGCCACGGAAGCCGCGGTCACGGCGACCAGTACGAGCGAGGCGACAAGGATTCGGAAATCGAGGATTCGGGCCATGTCCGTCTTCGTTGAGGTTGGGGTTCAGTGGGTACGTGGTCGGCAACCCGTGCCGGGATGGAAACTAATACCGACCACAGCTGGTGTGGATACGCGCGTGGGGGCGGGGGGTTCCGGTGTGGACACTGTTCAGCGCCGTGCTTCCCGCATTCCGCCGGACGGGTCGCGTCATCCGGCCGACGACCCGGTCAGATGGAGATGCGACGACGGCCTCCGCATAGCACGCGTCGGATCTTGCAAGCTCCCGCAGCCGACGACTTTTTTTCTCCCACTCATCATTTCCCGACACGTTTCCGGTAGGGTGGTGCGGCAGCAAATGCCGCGGGCGTGAGTACGGGTGAAGTCTTCCCGCACCGGGTCCGCGATCCCCGATACGCGGGAGGAAGCATGGAACTCGCCTCGAAGCCCGCTCTCCCCGGCCGGTCCGGCGTCTATCCTCTGGCTCTCCTTTGAATTTTCACGTCTATACCTGCCAGGGGAGAGCCAGCCAATCGCCCCCGCTCATCTTCGATCGACCAAACCAGTGGACCTCTGGCGAAGAAGGACCGGATGGACTGCAACGATCGGAGAGACTCGGGGCGCGCCCGGCGCCGGTTCGGACCGGCGGCCGTCCTTCGCGCCCTCCCCACGCTCACCCTTGCCCTCGCTCTCGGCGCGTGCGTCGATGAGCCCACGAGGCCCAACAACCGGTCCGGAAAGGATGACGGCATCGGCCCCACGCCGCCCCGCGTGATGGGCCTCGTCGAAGTCACGATCTCCGGCCTCGGCAGCGGACAGGTGACGTCGAGCGCGATCAGCGCCCGCTACGCATACTTCCGTCCCGCGAACGCCGACGATTCCGGCGACGGCACGATCCAGCTCGAGCTCCTCTCGACCGGATCGTTCACCCACGGCGCGCGCGGCAAGGACGGCTACCGCTACCTCTACGCCACCTACCGGGTGAGGAACGCACAGGCGGACGGCACGCCCTACGACACCTCGAGGAAGAACCTCACGTTCGTGCCCGTGAAGCCGAGCGATCCGAACAAAGCAGTCGGCCACACCCCGGTCTCGCGCCTCTTCCGCTTCGACGGCAGTGAGGCCGACTCGGCCCTCGCCGCCCAACTCATCCCCACCGGCGCGGTGATGCAGGTCCGCGGCGGCGCGATCGAGCCCCGCTTCCCCGACGTGCTCCAGGTCTTCACGGAGGATGAGGCGGAGGAGATCCTGGACCTCGCGACCGGCGCCGGCCTCGCCGTCGACGACGTCTTCCCCTACGGCTTCGTCGCCTCCAACGCCACCAGGGACGATACCCGCGAGCTACCGGCGAACCCCGCCGACGACCAGTTCGACGGGATCGTCACCTTCGCCTACAAGGTCCCGCTGCAGGCGACGCCCGCCGACGATCCTTTCACCGTGAGCGCGCTCTTCCTCGCCGTCGACGACGACGAGGTGAAGGTCACCCAGTCGATCGAGGAGCAGACGCCGGCCGCCGCGGCGGCGTTCGAGGCCCGCGCCGCCGCGCTCGGCGCGGACGTACTCACGATCCTCGGGCCCGACGGCGTCGCCGGCGGCGTCGATCCCGCGTCGCTCCGGATCCTCTGCGACGTGCGCGTTGCGGGCGTCGCCGGCGCCGGCGCCATCACGATCGCCGACGCGCCCGGCGCGGTGCCGTGGTTCAGGACGCCATCGGCCGCGGACCCCACCCACGCGATCCCGGCGGAGACCCGGTTCGAGATCGCGAGCTGCGGGACCATCCCCACGGCCGACAAGACGACCTTCGCCGTGCACGGCTTCCACGGCGGGCGCAACGTGGCCGACCCGTATCTGGGCGCCGGCACCCCTATCGTCCGCGCGCCCGCGCCCCCCAACGGGAGCTTCTTCCCGGGCGAGGAGGTCGAGGTGACGCGGTCCGTGGCGCTGGGCGGCGGGAAGGCAAACGTCGCCCGCTTCCGCGTGGCCGCGGCCGGCGGGTCCGGGACGTTCCCGTCCAAGACGTCGGCGTTCGGGATCAACAGCGTGGTGACCGGGATCGCGGTGGGCGACCTGAACGGCGACGGACGGCTGGACATCGTCGCCGCGAACGAGGACTCGAGCACCGTGTCCGTGGTGCTCCAGCCGGCGAGCGGCACGTTCGACACGAACACCCCCCTGACCCGATACGCCACGGGCAGCTCGCCGAGCTCCGTCACGCTGGGCGACGTCGACGGGGACGGCGACCTGGACATGATCACGGCGGACTTCGA
>CAYPGK010000155.1:0-993 GCA_964410055.1 uncultured Gemmatimonadaceae bacterium
AGCCCCCGCACCGCCCGCCCCCGCCCCCCTGGCACGCACCCTGCCATGCGGGCGCGGGCTCGCGGCGGGCGCTCGGCCCCGCCGATCCACGGGATCTCACCTCAAGGACAGGCCATGACCCAGGTCACGATGGAAGGCGTGCGGCTGCCGTCGGAACGGAGCGAGTCGGCGGGGCGGGTGTTGACACCCGATGCGCTGGCGTTCGTCGTCGCGCTGCAGCGGCGGTTCGGCGCGCGGCGGCGGGAGCTGTTGGAGCGGCGGGCGTCGCGGCAGGCGGCGCTGGACGCGGGTGAACGTCCGGGCTTCCTGCCGGAGACGGAGGAGGTGCGGCGCTCGGAGTGGACGGTGGCGCCGGCGCCGCCGGACCTGGAGGACCGGCGGGTGGAGATCACGGGCCCGGTCGAGCGCAAGATGATGATCAACGCGCTGAATTCGGGGGCGCGGGTCTTCATGGCGGATTTCGAGGACGCGCTCTCGCCGACGTGGCGCAACGTGGTCGAGGGGCAGGCGAACCTCCAGGATGCGGTGCGTCGCACGCTGGAGTACACGAGTCCGGAGGGGAAGGAGTACCGACTCGCCGACGAGGTCGCGACGCTGGTCGTGCGGCCGCGCGGGTGGCACCTGCCGGAGAAGAACATGGAGGTGGACGGCGAGCCGGTCTCGGCGAGCCTCTTCGACTTCGGACTGTACTTCTTCCACAACGCGCGCGAGCTGCTGGCGCGGGGCTCGGGGCCGTACTTCTACCTGCCGAAGCTGGAGAACCACCTGGAGGCGCGGCTCTGGAACGACGTCTTCGCCTTCGCGCAGGACGCGCTCGGGATCCCGCGCGGGACGATCCGGGCGACGGTCCTGATCGAGACGATCCTGGCGGCGTTCGAGATGGAGGAGATCCTCTACGAGCTGCGCGACCATGCGGCGGGGCTGAACGCGGGACGGTGGGACTACATCTTCAGCGTCATCAAGAAGTTCCGGGCCGACCCGTCCTTCCTGCTG
>CAYPGK010000155.1:1003-4818 GCA_964410055.1 uncultured Gemmatimonadaceae bacterium
CTGCTGCCCGACCGGGCCGCGGTCACGATGCGCGTGCCGTTCATGCGGGCGTACACCGAGCTGCTGGTCCGGACCTGTCACAAGCGTGGCGCGCACGCGATCGGCGGGATGGCGGCGTTCATCCCGAGCCGGCGCGACCCCGAGGTGAACGAGCATGCGCTGGCGCAGGTCCGGGACGACAAGGTCCGCGAGGCGGGCGACGGCTTCGACGGCACCTGGGTCGCGCATCCGGACCTGGTCCCGGTCGCCCGGGCGGTCTTCGACGAGGTGCTGGGCGAGCGGCCGCACCAGAAGGACCGGCTGCGCGAGGACGTGCGCGTCGCCGCCGAGGACCTGCTGGACGTGAGTGTGGAGGGCGGGCGCGTCACGGTCGAGGGCGTGGTCGGCAACATCCGCGTCGCGCTGGAATACATCGGCGCGTGGCTCGACGGGCTCGGCGCCGTCGCGATCCGGAACCTGATGGAGGACGCGGCGACGGCGGAGATCGCGCGCGCGCAGCTCTGGCAGTGGCGTCGCCACGGCGTCGTGCTGGACGACGGCGAGCCGTTCACGGAGGAGCGCTACCGCGAGCTGCGAGAACGGGAGTTGCAGCAGCTCCTCGCCGATCGCGGAGCCGACGCCGCGCGGTTCCAAGAGGCGGCCCGGCTGCTGGACGAGCTGGTGCTCCCGGATGATTTCGTCGGTTTCCTCACCATTCCCGCGTACCGAATCCTGCCCTAGGCCACGGAGGGACGAGTGCACACGAAAGATCCGCAGGAGACGACCGCCGCCCGGCCCGACCCCGCGCTCGAGGTCGCGGAGCTCGAGCGCCGCTGGGCGACCGAGGAGCGCTGGGCCGGGGTGCGTCGCACGTACGGCGCCGATGACGTGGTCCGCCTGCGCGGCGCGGTCCGCATCGAGCACACGCTGGCGCGGCGCGGCGCCGGGCGGCTCTGGAGCCGGATCCGCGCCGGCGAGGCGGTCCGTACGTTCGGCGCGCTGACCGGCGCGCAGGCGGTGCAGATGGTCAGGGCGGGGCTGGACGCGATCTACGTGAGCGGCTGGCAGGTGGCCGCGGACGCGAACCTGGCCGGGCACACCTACCCGGACCAGAGCCTCTACCCGTCGAACAGCGTGCCCGCGCTGGTGCGGCGGCTCAACAACGCGCTCCTGCGCGCGGACCAGATCGAGTGGCTGGAAGGCGACGCCGCGGGGCGCGACTGGCTCGTTCCGATCGTCGCCGACGCGGAGGCAGGGTTCGGCGGGCCGATCCACGCCTTCGAGCTCATGAAGGCGATGATCGAGGCCGGCGCCGCCGGCGTCCACTTCGAGGACCAGCTCGCCGCCGAGAAGAAGTGCGGCCACATGGGCGGCAAGGTCCTCGTCCCGACCGGGCAGTTCATCCGCACGCTGAACGCCGCGCGGCTCGCCGCCGACGTCCTTGACGTGCCGACCCTCATCATCGCGCGCACCGACGCGCTATCGGCCACGCTCCTCACGAGCGACGTCGACGAGCGCGACCGCGACTACCTGGTCGGCGAGCGCACGCCGGAGGGGTACTTCCGCGTGCGCGGCGGGCTCGACGTCGCCATCCGGCGCTCGCTCGAGTACGCGCCGTACGCCGACCTGCTCTGGTTCGAGACCTCGACGCCGGACCTGGACCAGGCGCGGCGCTTCGCCGAGGCGATCCACGAGCGCTACCCCGGCAAGCCGCTCGCCTACAACTGCTCGCCGTCGTTCAACTGGAAGCGACACCTCGACGACGACGCGATCGCACGATTCCAGCGCGAGATCGCGGCCATGGGCTATCGCTTCCAGTTCATCACCCTGGCCGGCTGGCACCTGGTCAACCTCCACACCTTCGAGCTGGCGCAGCGCTACCGGCAGGAGGCGATGTCCGCCTACGTCGCGCTCCAGGAGCGGGAGTTCGCCCGGGAGGCCGACGGCTACTCTGCCGTGCGCCACCAGCGAGAGGCCGGGACCTCCTACTTCGACCGGATCCTCGCCGCGGTCAGCGGCGGCGAAGCGGCGACGGCGGCGCTCTACGGCTCGACCGAGGCGGAGCAGTTCCACGTCGGCGGGCGCCCGGCCGCAACGGCAGGGTCCACCGGAACCTCCGCGCCGGGCGCGGGTCCGCGGCCGCCGCACATCCCCGCGGCGCAGTCCGCTGCGACGCCGCCCGGACCGACACCGTCGAGTGCGACGCCGCCCGGCGCGACACCGCCCGGCGCGACATCGCCCGGCGCGACACCGCCGCCGGATCCGGGGTTGGCGGCGGATTAGGGCCCACGGGTCACTCCACCACCACCACCCCGCGCACGTCGTGGGGGTGCAGGGTGCAGGTGTACGGGTAGTGGCCCGGCTCGTCGAAGGTGAGCTGGAGAGAGTCGCCGGGGCGGACCACGTGCACCTCCGCGCCGGCCACGTCCAGCTTCACCGAGTGCGTGAAGTCGTCCGTGTTGCGCCACGTCGCCGTGGTCGTCGGCTTCCCCGGCCCCGCACCCCACTGCGCCGACGAGCGCTACTGCGACAGCTGCCCGCAAGGCCGGCGGCACGAGGCCGCCGGCTCGCGCCGCCATCAGGAGACCCCGGCCGGCGCGCGGGCAGACAGCTTCCCGGTCGCCACCCGCCGGCTCACCGCCGTGAAGAGCAGCACCACCGCCGCGGCGTCCAGCACCTTCGACGCCGTGTGCGCGAAGAGGATCACCGTCCAGTCCAGGTGATACGTCAGGTAGAAGAGCTCCGCCAGCGCGTACAGCCAGAACGGCGCCGCCATGTCCCCGCCGTACGTCCCGGCGGCTTTCAGCGCCAGGTACACGCCGAGCGCTATCAGCGCGACGTGGATCAACATGAAGACGGCGTGCGGGAACTCCACGGCCTCGCGGGCGTCTTCACCCTATGGGAGTGCATTGGCTCCGAATGGGAGCGCATCAGCTCCGGATGGACGACCGCCCTCGACTCGGCGAGCGATACACGCGGCCCGGGTAGCGAATTCGCCCGGAGTCACGCATAATACGGCGACTTTGCGGCGAGGATCATGGACGACGACCAACGTGGTCGGGGAGAGGTGGACGATATGAGGAACAGCTTTGGGAGCCGGTCGAGCCTGAGGGTCGGCGACCGGGAATTCGAGATCTTCCGGCTGGACGCGCTGGAGCGGGCCGGCCATGACGTGGCGCGCCTGCCGTACGCGCAGCGGATCCTGCTGGAGAACCTGCTGCGGACGGAGGACGGGCGGGTGGTCACGGCGGAGGACGTGGAGGCGCTGGTCCGGTGGGATCCGAAGGCGGAGCCGGACCGCGAGATCGCGTTCACGCCGGCGCGCGTGCTGATGCAGGACTTCACGGGCGTGCCGGCGGTGGTGGACCTGGCGGCGATGCGGGACGCGATGCGTCGCATGGGCGGGGATCCGAAGAAGATCAACCCGCTCCAGCCGGCGGAGCTGGTGATCGACCACTCGGTGCAGGTGGACGAGTTCGGGACGCGGATCGCGTTCGAGACGAACGTGGAGATGGAGTACCGTCGCAACCGCGAGCGGTACGCGTTCCTGCGCTGGGGCCAGCGGGCGTTCGACAACTTCAAGGTGGTGCCGCCGGGGACGGGGATCGTGCACCAGGTCAACATCGAATACCTGGCGCGGGTGGTCTTCGACGCGGCGGGCGCGGACGGGCGTCGGGTCGCCTACCCGGACACGCTGGTCGGGACGGACTCGCACAGCACGATGGTGAACGGGCTGGGCGTGCTCGGCTGGGGCGTGGGCGGGATCGAGGCGGAGGCGGCGATGCTCGGCCAGCCGGTCTCGATGCTGATCCCGCAGGTGGTGGGCTTCAAGCTCT
>CAYPGK010000156.1:0-4656 GCA_964410055.1 uncultured Gemmatimonadaceae bacterium
GAGATGCCGGACTTCTACGCGCCGGGCGAGTACGACCTGGCCGGCTTCATCGTCGGGATCGTGGAGGAGGAGCGGCGCCCCGGGAAGCACCGCGTGCAGGACGGCGACGTGCTCGTCGCCCTGGCGTCCGACGGCTTCCACACGAACGGCTACTCCCTCGTGCGGCGGCTCCTCTTCGACCGGCTCGGCCTCGGCGTCCATGATCCGTACCCGGACCTCGACGCTTCCATCGCCGACGTGCTGCTCCGCGTACACCGCAGCTATCTGAAGTCTGTCCTTCCACTCATCGAGGACGGCAAGCTCCATGCGTTGGCGCACATCACCGGCGGTGGGCTCCCCGAGAATCTCGCGCGGGTGATCCCGGGCGGGCTCGAGGCGCGCATCGAGCGGTCGAGCTGGACCGTCCCGCCCGAGTTCCAGGCGATCATGCGCCACGGCGACGTGGAGGAAGAGGAGATGTTCCGCACGTTCAACATGGGCGTGGGGATGGTGCTGATCGTGCCGCGCGCGGAGGTGGACGGTGTGGTGGAGCGGCTGCGCGCTGCTGGCGAGACGGCGTGGATCGCCGGGGAAGTGGCGCGTGGCGAGCGCGGGGTCGCGCTCCTGTGACGGTGCGCAAGGAGGGTGAGATGGGGCGTAGAACGATCCTCACGGTGGCTGCCGCGGTGGCGTTGCTGGCGCTGGCGCCTTCGGGAGCTGCGGCGCAGGAGACCGCACTGGCCCAGCTCTGCGCCGCCCGCACGGCGGCCGCCGGCAGCGAGGCGCGGCGCTTCTGCAACCTGGTCGCGCAGGCGATCGAGATCGCCCAGCCGGTCGTGGGTCTCGCGGCCACCGGCGGGAATCCGGTCCCGGGTACCGCGAGCACGCTCGGGATGCGCCTCGGCGCGCTTCCGCGCCTGAGCCTGGCCGTTCGAACGACGGGCGTCTTCGCCGAGCTGCCGCCGATCCTCGACTTCGGCGACACGCGCGACATCGGGATCTTCGTTCCCACCCTCAACGTGGACGGTGCGATCGGGATCCTGAGCGGCTTTTCCGTCGCCCCGACGGTGGGAGGCGTGGGGTCGGTGGATGGGCTGCTCAGCATCGGCATCGTCCCGCTCCCCGGCGGAGACGACGGGTTCCGCGACTCGCCCTGGACCGTAGGCGCAGGGCTGCGCGTCGGCATCCTGCGCGAATCGTTCACCATGCCCGGGATCTCGATCTCGGGGATGTACCGCAGGGTCGGCGGCTTCGAATTCGGTGACCGGGACCTCACGCTGGACGACTCGTTCTTCGACATGAGCGTGGGGATCTGGAGCCTGCGGGGGACGATCGGCAAGCGGATCGCCTTCCTCGGCCTGACCCTCGGCGCAGGGTACGACCATTTCTCGAGCGACGTCGATTTCGGCTTCAACGACCCGACGAGCTTCGCTCCGAACCCGATCCGCATCTCGTTCGAGGATTTCGACAACGGCCGCTTCGCGCTCTTCGGCAACGTCTCCTGGACGGTGCTGATCCTCAGTCTCGTGGGCGAGGTGGGGTGGCAGTCCGGAGCGGATGTCATCCCCGGCGCGCTGCCGGGGGGCGTCGACTTCGATGCCGAGGGGAGCAATTTCTTCGGCAGCCTCGCGCTTCGTCTCTCGATCTGACCTCCGAGCCGTTCCCATGGCGCCGACTGCCACGCCGAGCGACCGTGCCCACATGAGGCGTGCGCTCTCGCTGGCCGAGAGGGGCTGGGGACGGGTGCATCCGAACCCCCTCGTCGGCGCCGTGGTCGTGCGGGGCGAGGAGGTGGTGGGCGAGGGGTTCCACGGCGAGTACGGCGGCCCCCACGCAGAGGTCGTGGCGCTTCGCGCCGCCGGCGAGAAGGCGCGCGGAGCGACGCTCTACGTCACGCTGGAGCCGTGCAGCCACTACGGCAAGACGCCGCCGTGCACGGATGCGATCGTGGCGTCGGGCGTCTCCCGGGTCGTCATCGCCGCGGAGGACACGAGTCCCCTCGCCGGGGGCGGCGCGGAGCGCCTTCGCGACGCCGGGATCGAGGTCGTGATCGGCGTCGAGCGAGACGCGGCACGGGCGCTGAACGCGGCGTTCTTCCACGCCGTGGAGCGTGACTCGCCCTACGTCGCCTTGAAGTACGGCCTTTCCCTGGATGGCCGGATCTCGGCCCGGCGCGGCCGGCCGACGGCGGTCACCGGCAAGGAGGCGCACGCCGAGGTGCACCGCCTGAGGGCCGGATTCGACGCCATCCTCGTCGGGATCGGCACCGCGCTTGCCGACGACCCGCTCCTCACTGTGCGCGGCGCCGTCGAGCCCCGGGTGCCGCCGATCCGGGTGATCCTGGACTCCGGAGCACGACTGCCTCTCGACTCGAGACTGGTCCGTACGACGGACGAAGCACCGGTCTGGGTGATCTGCGGCGAGGACGCGCCTTCGGAGCGCCGTGCCGCGCTCGAGGCCCGGGGAGTGCGCACCCTGGCCGTGCCGCGGTCAGGTCGCCACATTCCCGTGGAGGCCGCCCTCGCGCGGATCTGGGAGGGAGGCGTCCAGTCGGTGTTCTGCGAGGGCGGCGGCCGGGTGGGCGGCGCCCTCCTGGAGGCCGACGTGGTCGAGCGGCTCTACCTGTTCTTCGCGCCGCGACTATTCGGACGCGATGGCGTGCCGGCGTTCCCGGGGCGGGTGCCCGCAGCCGTGCGCGACGGGTGGATCCGGCGCGCCGTTGCCGAGTACGGGGCCGATGTGATGATCTGGCTGGATCGGATGCGATAGATGTTCACGGGAATCGTCGAAGAGGTCGGACGGGTCCGGGCGGTGACGCCCGTCGAGAATGGGGTGCGGCTCTCCATCGACGCCGACCGCGTCCTCGAAGGACTCGCACTCGGCGACTCCGTCGCCGTCGATGGCGTCTGCCAGACCGTCGTCGAATTCGACGACCGCGGCTTCGACGTCGTCGCGATCGGGACCACGCTCTCGCGCACGACGTTCGGCGAGTTCGAAGCGGGCCGGCCGGTCAACCTCGAGAGGGCGCTGGCGTTCGGCGGGCGGATCGGCGGTCACTTCGTCTCGGGGCACGTGGACGGGGTGGGCGTCGTCACCGCGATCGAGGAGCACGGCGAGCACCGGCGGATCGACATCCGCATGCCCGAGGAGGTGGCCGAGGTCACGGTGCTGCACGGCTCGATCACCGTCGACGGCGTCAGCATGACGGTCAACGCGCTGCCGGACCGGGACGTGGTCCAGATCGCGGTGATCCCGTACACCTGGGAGCATACCACGCTCTCCACGCTATCGGTGGGCTCCCGGGTCAACCTGGAAGGCGACCTCCTCGGAAGGTTCGTCATCCACTATTTGAAGCGAACATCGGCGTCCGGGGTAGTACGCTGAGTCCCGGAGTCAGCCCGGAGGGGAAAATGCCGTTCGATCGCGTCGAAGACGCTATAGAAGATATTCGTCAGGGGAAGATGGTCATCGTCGCCGACGACGAGGACCGCGAGAACGAGGGCGACCTGGTCTGCGCCGCGTCGCTCATCACGCCGGAGCTCGTCAACTTCATGGCGACGCACGGCCGCGGGCTCATCTGCGTGGCGCTCACGCCGGAGCGCGCCGATGAGCTCGACCTGCCGCTCATGACGGAGCAGAACCAGGACGGTTTCGGCACCGCGTTCACGGTGTCCGTCGACGCGCACCAGCGGTTCGGCGTGACGACGGGGATCAGCGCGTCTGACCGCGCGACGACGATCCGGCTGCTGGCGGATCCGGACACGCGCCCGCAGGACCTGCGCAGGCCGGGCCACATCTTCCCGCTGCGTGCGGTGCCGGGCGGTGTGCTGCGCCGTGTCGGGCAGACCGAAGCCTCCGTCGACCTCGCCCGTCTCGCCGGGCTGCCGCCCGCGGGCGTGATCTGCGAGATCATGAACCCCGACGGCACCATGGCGCGCCGCCCCGAGCTCGAGGCCTTCGCGGAGAAGCACGGGCTCAAGTTCATCACCGTCGCACAGATCGTGGCGTACCGGCTGCGGCACGAGCGGCTCGTGCGGCGAGTCGCCGAGGCCGACATGCCGACGCCGTTCGGTCACTTCCGCATCATCGCCTACGAGAACCAGGTCGATCAGCGCGAGCACGTGGCGCTCGTCAAGGGCGAGATCGCGGGGAAGAAGAACGTGCTGGTCCGCATGCACTCCGAATGCCTGACCGGCGATGTCTTCCACTCGCTCCGCTGCGACTGCGGCGAGCAACTCCACGCCGCAATGCGCCGGATCAATGAGGAGGGCGAAGGCGCCGTCGTCTACCTGAAGCAGGAGGGGCGGGGGATCGGGCTCGCGAACAAGATCCGCGCCTACGCGCTGCAGGATCAGGGGCAGGACACGGTCCAGGCCAACGAATCGCTCGGCTTCAAGCCGGACCTGCGCGATTTCGGGATCGGCGCACAGATCCTCCTCGACCTGGGACTCAGCTCGATCCGGATCCTGACCAACAATCCGCGCAAGATCGTGGGGCTCGAGGGGTACGGCCTCAAGATCACGGGGCGCGAGCCGATCCAGATCGCGCCGACGGACTACAACCGAGGCTATCTCGAAACCAAGCGCATGAAGATGGGACACCTCCTCGGCGGCGAGCGGGAGGATTCCGCAGAGGCATCGGAGCCGGCCAGCACCGCCGGGGCGGCCGAGCAGGCCC
>CAYPGK010000157.1:0-4638 GCA_964410055.1 uncultured Gemmatimonadaceae bacterium
CCGATCGCGAGCGAGAGGCCGAGGAGCGACATCGTGTTGAGCGTGAAGCCGAACGCCCAGACGGCGATGAAGGCGGAGAGCACGCTGATCGGGAGCGCGAGGCCGGTGATCACGGTGCTGCGCCAGGAGTTGAGGAAGACGAAGACGACGAGGACGGTGAGGATCGCGCCCTCGATGAGGGCGCGCTGGACGTCGGCGACGGACTGCCGGACACGCTCGCCGGCGTTCTGCACGATGTCGAGGCGGACGTCGGGCGGGAGCGTACGTGCGATCGCGGCGACCCGCTCGAGGACGTCGTCGGCGACGGTCGTGGTGCTCGCGCCCTTGGTCTTGATCACCTCGATCCCGACGGCGGGCCGGCCGTCGAAGAAGGCGAGCGAGCGGGGCTCCTCGGCGCCGTCGACGACGTCGGCGAGCTGGCCGAGGCGGATCGTACCGCCGTTGCGCCGGGCGACGGCGATGCGCAGGAAGTCCTCGGGTCGCTCGATGCGGCCTTCGAGGCGGATCGCGCGCTCGCGCAGGGCGCCGGTGATGCGGCCGACGGGCGCGGCGAGGCTCTGGAGCTGGACGGCCTGGACGACCTCGTCGAGGCCGACGCGCGCCTCGGCCAGGGCGTCGGGGCGGACGAAGATGGTGAGCTCGCGCTCCGCGCCGCCGACCACGTTCACCTGTGCGACGCCCTGCACGCCGCGGAGGCTTCGCGTGATCCCGGGGTCGGCGAGTCGCGTGAGCTCGGCCTGGCTGCGGGTCTCGGAGGAGAGGGTCAGCGAGACGATCGGCAGGTCGGCCGGGTCGAAGCGGCGGATGATCGGCTCCTCGATCTCCTGCGGCAGCTCGCCGCGGATCGCGGACAGCTCGTCGCGCACGTCCTGCGACGCCTGCTCGACGCCCTTCTCGAAGACGAACGTCGCCGTGATGACGGCGAAGCCGTCCGTGGCGCTGGACTGGACCTCGTCGGCGCCATCGATCCCGCGGATCGCCTCCTCGACGGGCTCGACGACCTCGCGCTCGACGACAGTCGGGTCGGCGCCGGGGTACGGGATCGTGACGACGACGATCGGCGCCTGCACGTCCGGGAACTCGTCGGTCTCGAGCTGGAGGAGCGCGTAGATGCCGAAGGCGACGAGCGCGATCATCGCGACGATCGTGACGATCGGCTTGTGGATCGCGAAGTCGGAGATGAACACGTCGCCTCCCGGGCTCCCTGTCTGCGTGGGCGATTCCCGTCCGGATCAAGCGTCCCCTGGCCAAATGGGCGACCGCGCGCCCTCAGCGCGGCGGCCGCGCCGGTCCTTGGACCACGACCGGCGTCCCCACGGTCACCGCGCGCGCCGTGCCGACGAGGACGGTGTCGCCCTCGATGAGGCCGGCGGTGACCTCGACCACTGCGGTGCGCTCGTCGCGCAGGCCGAGGACGACGTCGACGCGAACCGCGCGCCCCTGACGCACGACCAGGACCGACGGCCCGGCGCCGCTCTCGTCGACCGCGTCCTCCGGGATCACGATGCCTTCGCGGGTCTGGCTCTCGATGCGGCCGTCGGCGAAGAGCCGGGCGACGAGGCCGCCTTCGGCGTTCGGGATCGTGACGACGACCTCGACCTGCCGCGTCGCGGAATCGGCGGCGGGCCCGACGCGCGAGACGGTTCCGTCGAAGGTGAGCTCCGGGTAGCCGCGCACGCGGAATCGGACGGGCACGCCGACGCGTGCGGCGCCGAGCGCGTCGGCGGGGAGCTGCGCCTCGAGCCGCATCGTCGTCGGATCGATCACGGTGTAGAGGTCCATCCCCGGCTGGACGACGTCGCCCGCGCCCACGTGCCGCTCGGCGATCCGGCCGTCGAACGGCGCGCGGATCTCGGTGTCCGAGAGCCGCTCCTCGACCTGGGCGAGCGCGGTGCGCGCCTCGGCGAGGCGGGCCTCGGCGTTGGCCAGCTCGAGTCGCGCGCTCTCGACGTCGCGGAGCGCGATGCCGCCCGCCTCGAAGAGCACCTCCGCCCGCCTCACGTTGGTGCGCGCGAACGCTGCCGTCTGCTCGGCCGTCGCGACCGCGCGCCGGGCGGAGACGAGCGCATCGCGCAGCTCCGCGGCGTCGAGCCGGGCAAGGAGCTGCCCGGCGGCGACGGCGTCGCCCTTCTCCGCGTACGTCGCCGTGACCTGCGCGGCCAGCTCGGCCCGCAGCACCGCCTCCTGCCGCGGTTGCAGTGCGCCGGAGATGTAGGGGCCGGTCTCGATCGTGGTGCGCCGGGCGATCGCGACGTTCTCGGGCGCGATCTCGACCGGGCCGGGCTCGGCGGGCGGCTCGTCGCGGCGGCAGGCGGGCGCGAGCACCAGGGCGAGGGTGATTGCGAGCGCGGGGTGGCGCGGCGGGCGCGTCCGAATGCGCGCGGTCCTGGCGGGCGAGCGCCACAGCAACGGGCGGGCCGGGGGATCGGTTGGAGAGGCGCCCGGGCGGCTTCGCCGGAGGCGCGGCATCAGGTGCCTCCACGGCGATCGGGCGCGGGGGTGGTGTCGGGGACGGCCGCGCCGGCGGGACGCGCCGGTCCGCTGGTTCCCGTGGTGCCGGTGGCCCCCGGCGCGCCCGTGGTCCCCGGGACTCCGGGCAGACCCGCGCCGCGGGCTGGCCGGGCGGCGTCGAGGCCTGCGGCGGGTGCGATGCGCGTTGCGCCGGCCGCACGTGCGGCGGCGGCGGCCGGGACCCCGGTTGCAACAGGGAACGCGGAGAACGCCGTGGCGACCCGTTCCGCCAGCGGGAGGGGGAGGTCCGGCAGGAGGATCAGGCGCGTCTGGGCGACCTGGAGGTCGCGAGCCGCGAGGGCGCGGTTGGCGAGCGCCTCCTCGAGGAGGAGTCGCGTGTCGGTCAGCTCGAGCAGAGAGGCGACGCCCTCCCGGTAGCGCAGCTCGGCTATGGCGTAGGCGCGCAGGGCCTCCTCGATGGTGCCGCCGGTCGCGTCGAAGGCGGCGCGGGCGGCCTCGACCTGCTCGATCGCGATGAAAGCATCCTCGGCGGCCAGGTCGAGGAGTTCTTCGTAGCGGGCGCTCGCCTCGCGGAGGTCGGCACGGGCGACGAGCTCTTCGCCGCGGATGCGGCCGCCGGTGAAGATGGGGACTTCGGCGCCGATCGTGAGCGAGGCGGTCGTGCGGAAGTCGCTGAGGCGGGGCGCGATCTCGCGCGGGAAGGCGACCTGCCCGAACTGGCCGCTCAGCACGACCTGCGGGAGCCGCTGCGCACGGACGACGTCGAGGAGGCCTTCCTGGATCTGGACCGCCTCGGCGGCCTGGCGCACGGTCGAGCGGAGCGAGGCGGCGGTGTCGGGGCCGGCGGGGTCGGGCGCGCGCTTCGCGACGGCGGGCGGGACCTCGTCGCCGAGCTCGGTGGTGAGCGCGATCGGCTGCGCGAGCGGGATCCCGACCAGGGTGCGCAGGCGGCCGAGTGCGACGTCGCGTTCCGACCTGCGCCGCACGACCTCGGCGCGCTGGTTGTCCCTGGCGACTCGGGCGCGCAGCGCATCGAACTCCGCCTGGTCGCCGGCCTCTACGGCGACGAGCGTGACGGCGAGCGTCCGCTCGGCCTGTGCCAGCGTCTGCTCGGCGATGTCGAGGAGCCGGACGGCGAGGAGCGCGTCGAAGTAGGCCTGGGTGACGTCGAAGGCGAGTTGTGCGCGCTGGGCGCGGAGCTCGACCTCGGCGGCGCGGCGGCCGGCCTCGGCGATGCGCGTCTGCGCGACGCGGCGGCCGCCGGTGTAGATCGGCAGCGAGAGGAAGAGCGAGGCGTCGTAGCGGTTCGGGTTGCCGAAGGGGCCGAAGCCGTCGCCGAAGAGGGCGCCCAGGTCGGGCGGGAAGCCGGGCGCGCCCGGCCCGCCCGCCGCACCGCCTGCAAGGCACTCGACGACGCGCTCCAGCGTGTCGACGCGGACGGTGAGCGGGAGCGCGGTGTCGGGTACGAAGGGCCCGCACGGTGCTGCGGGCGGAATCGGCGACCCCGCGCCAGTGTCCGGCGGCGCGCCGCCGTCGCCGCCCAGCCCGCCGAACTCGCTGGCGAAGGTCCGCGTGTACGCGACGGACGCGGTGATCTGCGGGAAGTACGCACTACGGGCCCGGAGCTGCTCGCCCCGCGCGCGCAGGAGCCCGGCCTCGGCGATGACGAGCGGCTCGCTCGTCGCCTCGGCGCGCGCGAGCGCCTCCTCGAGCGAGAGCGTGAGGACCGCGGGCCGCTCCTGCGCGGCGAGTGGCCCGGCGTGGAGCAGCGCCAGGAGGAGGAGCGAAGTGCGGATCGGTGCGGCCATCTCCGTCGTCGCGGCGGTCTTCGGATGCCGGAGGCGACGGGTGGGTGCAAGAACGCGGCCGGGCGCCGAAGGGCTTTACCGGCGCGGCGTGTGACGGTGCGCGGGGACTGGCCGACGGCCCTTCATTCACGTGAGGAAGCGACTCCAGCCCGTCAGCCGCACGCCGGCGGCGCTCCAGGAAGCCTCGCCCCGTCGGAATCCGCGCCCGCTACGCCATCCCCTCCACCACCTCCTCGTACGCACACACGAGCGCGCCGCGCGGGTTGGGCTGGCCGAACGGGCCGTACGACTCGAACCCCGGGAGCGGGCCGGGCATGGCGAGGATCTCGTCGCGGGAGCGGCCGGCGCGGACCTGCGC
>CAYPGK010000158.1:0-1947 GCA_964410055.1 uncultured Gemmatimonadaceae bacterium
CGCCGGATCGAACCGATCGGTCCACTGCCCCTTGAAGTAGATGGCGTTGAGGAGGAAGAGGATGGCGTCCGATGAGATCGACCCGATCACCTCACGGATGCGGCCGTTCGTCTTGTCGGCCGCCCAGCCGTTGATCACGTCGACGGCGTTGAGGTCTCCGAAGTCCAGCTCTCGCGCCTCGGCATCGAACCAGGTCCGGACGGCCTCGAAGAATGCACTCTCGAACGGGAAGCCCTTGCGCGCCCAGGTCGAGTTCGCGATCCGCAGCTCGACCCGCGGATCCAGCGAGAGGAGCAGAGTGGTCAGGTCGCGGAAGGACTGATTGATCTCCGCCTGGTCGAGGCCGTCGAAGCCGAGCGTCGCCCGCATCGAATCGAACGTCTCGCCCGCCGCGCCGTTCATCGTCATGCCGAGCGCCATCGATGCGCTGAGCGGGGAGAGGAAGATGTTCGGCTGCCCGGGGTCGTCCGGGCCGTCGGCATGGACCTCCCGCAGCAGGTCGAAGGCGAACGCGTTCGACCGTGCGATGATCTCCTCCTCGACGAGGCTGAGCTGTCGCGGCAGCTCCTCGATCGTCTCCGGCGCAGCCTCCGGCTCCGGCCCGGCCGGATCCTGGCACGCCGCGGCCGCGAACGCGATGGCGAGCGCCGCCCCGAACGTCCAGATCGGTCTCTGAATGCGCATGCACACCTCCTTCAGTGATGCGGGCCGTCGGCCTCGCGAACAATGAACGCGCAAAGTCGTGTGGCTGGGACACGGTCCGGGGCCGACGTGGCACTGGGTCGGCGTGGCGTGGGGCCGGCGTCGCACGCGGCCGACGCGGCGCGGGTCGGGAGCGGTGCAGATCGGACACTGTGCGGGCCCGGCGAGTTCCGTTCCTCGGCGATCGCGTGCTTCCGGGGTTTCGTTGTCCGACGAGTGCGCGACGGCCTGCACCCGCCAGGGTCAGCGCCGCTCCTCACCCGGCGCCGGCCCGCCCCGCTCGGCGGTGGGCGGCGTCGGCGCGCGGGCGATGAGCGCGAAGTGCATGACCCACGCGGCGAGCGCGCCGCCGATGAGCGGGCCGATCCAGTACACGAGCTGGTCGTCCCACGCGCCCGAGGCGAGGGCCGGGCCGAACGCGCGGGCGGGGTTGATCGCACCGCCGGTCAGCGGCGCGATCGCCATCATGTCCAGCGTGATGGTCAGCCCGATCGCGAAGGGGAACACCGACGCGGGTGCGCGCTCGTCGACGGCGGTGCCGAAGACGACGAGGACGAGGAAGAAGATCGTGATGCCCTCGAGGATGGTCCCGGCGCCGCCCGGCATCGTGGGTGCGAGCGCCGGCGTCCCGGCGGCGACGGCGTCGGTGCCGATGACGGCGGCCAGCAGGAAGGCGGCGATGGCGGCGCCGACGAGCTGCGCGAGCCAGTAGACCGCGCCGGTGATCGCGTCCATCCGCCCGGTCGCCACGAACCCGATCGTGATCGCAGGATTGAAGTGCCCGCCCGAGACCGCCGCGAGCGCCGCGACCATGACGGCGATGACCAGCCCGTGCGCGAAGGCGATGGTGGCAAGGTTGACCGTGCCCTCCGGCAGCCCCGCGACGTCGCCGGCGACGACGGCGAGTACGCCGATGAAGATCAGTGCGAAGGTGCCGATCGCCTCGGCGAGTGCGCGCTGCCACAGGGGAGCGTCCATGTCCATCCTTCCGGTCGCGTGGGCGGGGACCGCGCCGCGTGTCCATCGTGATCGCCCGACCGGCACGCAACCCGCGGGCCAGGCGACGGTCCGGCGCGGCACGGACCCGGCGACCAGCGCCCTGACGGAGGCCCGCCCGACGCACCCGACGCACCCGACGCACCCGACGCACCCGACGCACCCGACGCACCCGACGCTCCCGACGCTCCCGACGCCTGCCGCCCGGAACCCCGACCACACCGGCGTCCTATCATCCCGGTATATCCA
>CAYPGK010000158.1:2047-4477 GCA_964410055.1 uncultured Gemmatimonadaceae bacterium
CGCCTGCCGCCCGGAACCCCGACCACACCGGCGTCCTATCATCCCGGTATATCCACTACCGCGCGCCGGAGGCGGCTTGTAACTTCCGGTGCGTATCGCGCGTTCCACGACAGCCCGCTACTCCAACGAAGGAGCAGAGATGCACAGCGAACCGACGCTCGTTCGTCGCGGCCTCGTGGCCGCCCTCGCGCTCGGCCTCGCCTTCGCCGTCGCGCCGAGCGCCGCCAGGGCGCAGGACACGGGCGACATCGTCATCGCCATTCACGGCGGCGCGGGCACGATCCGCCGCGGCGCGATGACGCCGGAGATGGAGCAGGCCTACCGCGCCAAGCTCGAGGAGGCGCTCCGCGCCGGGTACGCGGTCCTGGAGCAGGGCGGCGCGAGTCTGGACGCCGTCGTCGCGGCGATCACGATCCTCGAGGATTCGCCGCTCTTCAACGCCGGCAAGGGCGCGGTCTTCACGAGTGAGGGGACGAACGAGCTGGACTCGTCCATCATGGACGGGGCGACGCTGCGCGCGGGCGCGGTCGCGGGGGTGAAGACGGTCAAGAACCCGATCCTGCTGGCACGCGCGGTCATGGAGAAGTCGCCACACGTGATGATGGCCGGCGCCGGTGCGGAGGCGTTCGCCGCCGAGCAGGGGCTCGAGCTGGTCGACCCGCAGTACTTCTTCACCCAGTCCCGCTGGGACGCGCTCCAGCGCGCCAGGGCGCAGGAGGGGGATCGGCCGGTCCTTCGCGACGATGAGGCGGAGGGCGCGGGTGCGGACGGTGACGCGGCCGACGCCGGGGCCAGGGCCCTCGGGACGGCCGGGTCTGCGCCGGGATCGGGCGCCCACGACGTCGCATTCCCTGACGACTACAAGTTCGGCACGGTCGGCGCCGTCGCGCTGGACCGGCACGGCAACCTGGCCGCGGGCACGTCGACCGGCGGGATGACGAACAAGCGCTGGGGCCGTATCGGCGACTCGCCCGTGATCGGCGCCGGCACGTACGCGAGCAACGAGAGCTGCGCCGTTTCCGCGACGGGGCACGGCGAGTTCTTCATCCGCAACGTCGTCGCCTACGACATCTGCGCGCGGATGCGCTACCTCGGGCTCTCGCTCCGGGAGGCGGCGGACCAGGTCGTCATGCAGCGGCTCGTCGAGCAGGGCGGCGAGGGCGGCGTGATCGCGATCGACCGGAAGGGGAACATCGCGATGCCGTTCAACACGGAGGGGATGTACCGCGGCTACATCGACCGGGACGGCAACGTCGTCGTCCGGATCTACAAGGATTGACCCCAATCACGGGAAGCATGAACGACACACGCATTCACACCCGACTTCTCGCCCTCGGCCTGGCGCTGGCGCTGGCCGCCTGCTCCACCAACCCGACGGGCCCCGGGCCGGTCCCGATCGAGGAGACGCAGTTCGCGTCGTCGCTCGGGATCGACCTCGCCGCGATGGAGCGGCTCGAGACCGGCGTCTACATTCAGGATCTGGAGGTAGGCGACGGGACGGCGGCTGAGGTGGGCGACTCGCTCTGGGTCCACTACGAGCTGTGGCTGCCCGACGGGACGCTCGTCCAGGACTCGAAGGAGCTCAACGACGACAAGCCGATCCCGCTGGTGCTCGTGGGCCCGCCTCACGGCGTGATTTCCGGCTGGGTCGACGGGATCCCCGGGATGCGCGTCGGCGGCACGCGCCGGCTCGTGATCCCGTCCGAGCGGGCCTACGGCCCCTCGGCCATGCGGGACCAGGTCGGCAACGTCATCATCCCCGCCCATTCGAACCTGGTCTTCGAGGTCGAACTGGCGGACGTGAGGCGGCCGGGAACCGATTGAGGCCGGGCCCGCGCCCGGCCGCCCTGCGTCAGCGGGCGTAGTAGGGGTTCGTCCCGCTCGCGTGGTCCGTAACGTCGTGGACGGCCGCGATCTCCGGGACCGCTTCGCGGATCATGCGCTCCACGCCCTGGCGCAGCGTGAGACGAGACATCGCGCACCCCTGACAGCCGCCGCTCATCTCGATGTAGGCGACGTCGCCGCGGACGTCGACGAGGTCGATCCGCCCGCCGTGCGAGGCCACGCCCGGGTTGATCCGCTCCTCTATGACTGCGCGCACCCGCTCGGCCAACTCGCCGGACGGCGCGCCGTTGCCGCCCTCGAAAGTTGGGAAGCGCACGACGAAGCCGCCGTCGCCCCAGTCGACGATCCGGCCCCGGAGCTGCGCCGCGCTCTTCGCGTCGAGGATGACCCGGACGTCGCCCGCCTCGATGACCGTATCGTCGGGCTCGGCGTCCGCTTCCTCGACCAGCAGGAACTCCCACTCCGGCGCCAGCGGACTGGCACCCTCGCCCATATGGATTCGAAGCGCCGGCCGGTCCAGGTACTCCGCGATCGCGAGCACCTTCTCCCGCGCCGGCTCCGTCATGGTCAGCATCTGCACCCTCC
>CAYPGK010000159.1:0-4340 GCA_964410055.1 uncultured Gemmatimonadaceae bacterium
GCCCGGCTCCTGGCCGCCCCCGGTTGCGGAGCCCGGCTCACCCCGCAGCAGGCGGAACGCGTCGGCGATCTCGATCAGCTCGGCCGGCGCCTCGAAGGGCTCGTCGACATCGCCGAGGTTCTCGTCGAGGGCGATCGGCTGGCGGAACGCGGCGATGGAGATCGGGTCGACGCCGCGGATGCGGGCGTTCTCGGCGCGGAACGTCTCGATCACGCCGCGCAGTCGCTCGGCCTTCTCGTTCCAGTCGCGGAGCGGGCGCGAGTGGAGGAGCCGGTCGGCCTGGCTCAGGCGGTCCTGCACCTCCGTCGCCGCGCGGCGCGCGCCCACCCGGTGGTGCGTCTCGCGCGCGCGGAGCTGCTCCAGCTCGTACTGCAGGTGCAGCAGCCGCGGGCTGACCAGACGACGTCGCGCGAGCGAGTCGCTCGCCGAAAGGTACGACGCCATCGCCGCCGCGATGATCAGCACGACGTTCAGGATCGTGATCGGGATGTTCATCCCCTGGATCCCGCGAGCGTATTCGGCGCGCTGGGCGCGGTCGTCGACGACGGAGCGCGCCTGGGCGAGGCGCGCATTGACCTCGCCGATCGCGGCGAGGTCGCCGGCGTCGCGGGCGCGGACGAGCGCGACCTCGAGCTGCTGCGCCTCCTCGACCGCCTCGGCCAGCCGCGTCTCGGTCTGCCGCCTGAGCTCCTCGCGCGCCAGGAACAGCACCGTCACGACGCAGAGCGCGCCGACGCCGCCGGCCACGACCGGCACGAGGTACTGGCGCCGGTGCGATCGGATCCCGAGCGTCGCATCGGTGAGTTCTTTTTCGTTCACCGAGACGAGGTTGCGCAGCCCATCGCCGGCCATGTGGGCGAGGAAGACGAGGAACGAGATCACGCCGAGCGCGAGGAGCGAGACCTCGGGCGTGAACGCGATGCGCATGAGCGAGCGGTAGACTCCGCCGAGGACGGGGAAACGCTCGGAGCGCGCGACCACGTTCGCCCACATCTCGTCCGCGCCCGGCTCCTTCGGCAGCAGCTCCTGGAAGACGGGCACGTTGGCGATCCAGTCGACGCAGATCAGGAGCGCGATCAGGATCCAGAACTTCCATGGCGCGAGGATCCGTCCCGGCGCGGTGGACGGCGGCACCGCCTCGCGCGTCGCCTCGAGGCGCGCGACCTCGGCGCCGACGCGCTCGAGCTCCTGCTCCGTGCGACGCAGTCCGGCGAGGTGTTCGCGGTAGACGATGAGCGCGCCGCCCGCGCGCCGCGTCGCCTCCGCGATCCCGTCCTGCACTTTGGTCCTGAGCAGGCGCGACCACTTGCGGTGCACCTCGGTGGCCCGGACGGCCAGGATCTTCTCGACCGGGAGCTGTTCGTCGGCCACGCCCGCGCGGGGCAGTCCGGCGTTCGCCCACTCGTGCGCCTGCCGCCGTGCCTCGTCCTCGAGCTGCCTCACCTCGGCGTCGAACCACCGGTCGAGGAGGCGAGTGATGTCGTCGAGTCCCTGGCCGGGGCCGCCGAGGGTGGAGACCTCGACTTCGCGGAGGAGAGTGGCTGGGTCGGGGGCGGCGGCGGTGCCGGTCGGGTGGGGCGAACGCCAGCGTCGGATCCACTCTGCCAGGCGGTCGACCAGTCGGCGCGGCGTCACGGCCGCCTCCGGGGGGTGGGGTGGGGGCGGGGGCGTGGAGCCGCCCCGCCGTATGCGCCGCGATCGGGGATCTCAGCAGGGAGTCTGGAGTGCGCGCGTCCCATGGTGTTGCACCCGTCTTCCGCTCATGACCGTGGTGGAGGTCAAGCGGACGGAGCGCGGCGCAATTCTCACGCCGGGCTATCTCAGCGGACCCATCTCAGCGGACCAGGCTCCATTTCCCAGAATCGACCCATCGGACTATGGATCGCCGCTCGGGGGCGGCTCATCTTGTACTTGTGGATCGGCCGCGGCGGACGCACCGCAAGGAGGTGGCTTCCGGCTGTCCTGGGCGTCCAGCCCGCTCACCTCCCGCTCCGGACTCCTTACATATCAACCTGGGACAATAACATTTCGTGGCGTAGCAACTCCGGATTTCGGTGCCTGGTCCGCTAGTTTAGTCCGGCACGCTAACCCGGATCACGCCGCGAAAATCGCCGACCGAATACCCCGTCGCCCGGTCGGTCGGGTACCGCTCCGCCAGCACCTGCCGGACCGCCGGCTCCAGCGACTCGCTCGGGCCGTGGCAGTGCATGCAGAACTGCGCGACGACGATCGGCTTGTAGTAGCGCCACTCGCCGTCGACCCGCTGGATGTGGTAGGGCGGGAGCGGGCGGCCCGCCTCGAGCTCCGATTCGAAGTAGTCGAGCGCCGCGCGCTCGAGCGAATCCGGCGAGTTCAACGGATTGCGGATCTTCGTCGACGTGCGCTTGATCGCCATCTCGCCCGGGAGACTGTCTTCGACCGCAATCGTGATTGGCATCGCGAGCTCGGAGCAGAAGTCGATGGCGTAGGCCGGGCCGCCTTCGCGCAGCGCCTCCTGCACCCGGGACATGAGCGCGCCCGAGAGCGCGAGCGCCGCCGAGTCGCCGATCGCGACGACCTCGGCCGAGTCCCGCGCCGCGTCGCCCGCCGCCCCCCTTCCCCCCTCACCGCACCCGGCGAGACCGCACACCGCGAGCGCGGCCGCCGCGCCCGCGATCCAGTTCCCTCGCAGCATCGTGCCCTCCTTTCGTTGCGCCAATCGGACTCACGCGGGAGTGCGGGCCGCCCCGCGCCGCATGGCGCACGGCCGGTCGGCCCGCCGCGTGTGCACCCGCGCACGGTACCAGGGATGCGGCCAGGATAGGCACCGACGCGTCACCGGGCAATCTCGAATGGGATTCCAAAGCAGGCGACGTAACGCGTACAGCCGCGGTCGTGGCGGGACGCGCCCGGTCAGGGACGCGCCCGGTCAGGCCTGCGCCCGAGCGCGGATCACGGAACCGACCGAAGCGTCGGAATTGCGCCCCGAGCCGCCTCGGCCGAGGAATCACGGGCGTACGACTCGTGCATCAACGGCGAGGAGATCAGGAAGTCGGCGCTCGCGCGGTTGCACGCCGTCGGCGTGTCGTAGACGACGGCGATGCGTAGCAGCGCCTTCACGTCCACGTCGTGCGGCTGCGGCTCGAGCGGGTCCCAGAAGAAGATCACGAGGTCGATCTTCCCCTCGACGATCGCCGCGCCCACCTGCTGGTCGCCGCCGAGCGGTCCGCTCCGGAACCGGTGCACCTCGAGTCCGAGCTCGTCGGCGAGCATACCGCCCGTCGTGCCCGTCGCGTAGAGCACGTGCCGCGACAGCGTCTCCAGGTGACCCCTGGCCCAGTCGAGCAGCTCGGGCTTCTTGTTGTCATGCGCGATCAGCGCGATTCGTTTCCTCTGCGGCAGGAAGTATATTTCACTGGACATCGATCTCCTCGTCCGTTCGGGTTCGACGCGAAGATCGCTCCTTCGCATTTTGGGTGGGTCTCGGGCATGCAACGGTTTAGTATCAGGCACGAGGGTCCGGCTGAACCGTACCGGGCCGCCTCCGGGCAGACCTTCCGGGCGCCGGAGATGTCAGAAAGGGACCGGGATCTCTCCCGGCGCAACGACCCTGGCCCTCGGCGCCCGAACCGCTCGTGAACAAAGCCATCATCGTCGGCGCCGGCATCGGCGGCCTCGCCGTCGCCCGCGGCCTCCTCGCCCGCGGCTGGGACGTCGTCGTCTACGAGCATGCCGAGGCGTTCCGCCCCGTGGGCGCCGGCATCACCCTCGCGCCCAACGCCGTGCGCGCGCTGGACTGGCTGGGCGTAGGCGACGAGCTGCGCGAAAGATCCTCCGCCCACGGCGCGCTCGGGATCCGCACGCCTTCCGGGCGCTGGCTGCTCCGCACGCCGGTCGAGGCGCTCGAGGCCCGCTTCGGCGTCCCCTCCTTCGCGCTGCACCGCGCCACGCTGCACGAGATCCTCGCCCGCGGCATCCCCGAGGCGACGATCCGGACCGGGCACCGCGTCACCGCCGTCCGCGACGGCGCGCGTCCCACCGTCGTATTCGATGGGCCCGACGGCCCGGGTGAGGATGAGGCGGATCTGGTCGTTGCGGCGGACGGTATCGACAGCCGCGTCCGCGCCGCGCTCTTCCCCGACCACCCGGCGCCGGCGTATGCCGGCTACATCGCCTGGCGCGGCGTCGTCGCCGCGGAGGATGCGCCAGAAGGCAGCCGCGACTTCGGCGCGACCGAGACGTGGGGGCGCGGGATGCGCTTCGGCGTCGTCCCACTCGGCGACGGCCAGGTCTACTGGTTCGCCGTCCTCACCGCGCCCGCCGGCTCGCACCGCGAGGACACGCTGGACGACCTGCTCGCG
>CAYPGK010000160.1:0-4334 GCA_964410055.1 uncultured Gemmatimonadaceae bacterium
CGTGGCGTCGGTACCTCACGGCGATCATCCGCTACAAATGGCTCGTCCTTGCCGTAACTGCGGTCGCTGCCCTGGCCGGCGCCGCGCTCGGCCGGTTCGTACCGCCGCAGTACGTGGTGCAATCGACGATATGGGTCGCGCCGAGGGGCGGCACGACGAGCGAGACGGCGCCGATCCGGACCGGTGACGTCCTGAGCGCGACGGGGTGGATCGACCTCCTGAAGACGTACATGGTCCTGGACGGCGTCGTGCACGAGTTGCGGCTGTACCTGAGCGAGCAGACGCCCGGAGCCTCGCCGGCGCTGGAGTCGTTCCGCCTGAAGGAGCGGTTCCGGCCCGGCGCGTACCGTCTGAGCGTGGATCGCGCGGGGCGCAACTTCACGCTGGAAACGGCGGAGGGGCAGGTCCTGCAGCGCGGCGCGGTCGGCGATTCGATCGGCCCGGCGGTCGGCTTCGACTGGGCGCCGTCGTCTGCGTTGCTCGGGCCGGGCACGTCGATCGAGTTCACGGTCGATGTCCCGCGCGACGTCGCACGCAGTCTGGCCGAAAGGATCAAGCCGCAGATCGATCCGAGCGGCAACATCCTGCGCCTGGAACTGAGCGGTCCCGATCCCGAGCGGATCACGGTCGTGCTGAACACGGTGACGGATCGATACGTCCAGGTCGCCGGCGAGCTCGAGCGGGCGAAGCTGACGGAGCTCACGAAAATCCTGCACGACCAGCTCGGCGCGGCCGAGCAGAGTCTGCGACAGGCCGAGGCGGAGCTGGAGGCGTTCCAGGTCCGGACCGCGGGGATGCCGCGGATGCAGGAGGTGGGCGGGGGCGGCGCGACAGGTGCCGACGGCGTCGGCGGCGACCCGATCTACACGGACTATTTCCAGCTCAAGCTGGAGCAGGAGCGGCTCCGCCGCGACCGCATGGCGCTCGAACGGATCCTGTCGCAGATCGATCGGCAGGGGCTCACGGTGGAGGCGCTCGAGTTCGTCCCTGCCGTTGCGCAGTCTCCGGCGATGATGAAGGTGCTCGAGGAGCTGACCGTCAAGCGGGCGGAGCTGAGGTCGCTTCGCTACCGCTACACGGACGAGCACCGGCAGGTCCAGATCCTGGAGCGGGACATCGAGCAACTCGAGCGGCGGACGATCCCGATGCTGCTTAGGGGGATGATCCGGGAGATCGGGCTGCGGCAGGGCGAGATCGCCCGCGCGATCGGCGGGATCACCGGCGAGATGCAGGAGATTCCCATGCGGGCGGTCGAAGAGGCGCGCCTGAAGCGCCGCGTCGCCGTGGCGGAGGACCTGTACACGACGCTGCGCCAGCGCTACGAGGGTGCGCGCGTGGCTGCGATCAGCGCGATCCCGGACGTCCGCGTCCTCGACCGTGCCACGGTCCCGCACCGGCCGGTCCAGTACACCGGCGCCCGGCTCATCCTCCTCGCTCTGGGCGGCGGGCTCGTGGTCGGGATGCTGGGCGCGATCCTGCTCGACCGCGTCGACACGCGGATCCGCTACCCGGACGAGGTCACGGACGGTCTCGGCCTGCCGATCCTGGGCGGAATCCCGCACGTGCGGCGCGGGCTCCTGGTCCCCGACGCCCCGCCGCCCGTGGTCGAGGCGTTCCGCACGATCCGGCTCGGGCTGGTCCACGCCTACGGCAGCGCGGGCCCGCTCGTGACCACGATCTCGAGCCCGGGTGCGGGCGACGGCAAGTCGTTCTTCGCCGCAAATCTCGCGCTGACCTTCGCGAACATCGGCTATTCGACGCTGCTCATCGATGGCGACATTCGTCGCGGCACGCTGCACCGTCTGCTGAACGCGTCGCGTCGGCCGGGGCTCACGGACCTGCTCGCCGGCGGCGCGTCGGTGGACGAGGTCATCCGGGAGACGGGGTACGGCTCGCTCCACCTCATCGGTTGCGGCACCCGTCTGGCCACCGCTCCGGAGCTGCTGCACTCACCCGCGCTCGGCAATCTCCTGGTCGAAGTCCGGCAGCGATATGACGTGATCCTGGTCGACAGCTCGCCGCTCGGCGCCGGCGCGGATCCGTTCATCCTCGGCACGGTCACGGGCAACCTGCTCCTGGTGCTCCGGACCGGGAGCACGAACCGGGTGCTGACCGAGGCGAAGCTCGGCTTCGTGGACCGGCTGCCGATCCGGATCCTCGGCGCCGTACTGAACGACATCCCCGCCGGTGGCGGCTATCACTACACCTCCTACCTGCCGTACGCGATCCTGCCCGGGTACGCGGCGGAGGGCGAGGGGGTCGAGGCACAGAGTGGATCGTAGGGAAAGGAATCATCGGATGGAGGTCGGAACACGGATCATCGCCGGTGCGGCGCTGCTGCTGGCGACTCTGGCGAGCTCCGGCGAGGCGCAGCAGGTCCCGCGGACCGCGGACCCGACCGGACTGTACGCGACGCGTGCGGAGCTGAAGTCGCTCCTCGCCCATCTGGAGCAGGTCGAGCGGGAGGGTCGCGGCAAGGAGGCGGAGCACGCCCGGAAGACGATCCCGATCGTGCGCGCGCGGCTGGGCGAAGGCGACTTCCGCGTCGGCGACCGCGTCGCGCTCGTCGTCGAAATGGAGCCCGAGCTGACGGACACGTTCGTCGTCCGCACGGGGCAGACGCTGGTGCTCCCCGTCATCGGCGCGATCTCGCTGCAGGGCGTGCTCCGCTCCGAGCTCGAGCGCTATCTGCGGCGCGAGCTCCGGCGCTACATCCGCGATCCGGTGGTCTATGCGCGGCCGCTGATCTCGATCTCGGTGAGCGGCCACGTCGGCCATCCGGGGTTCTACGAGCTGCCGGCGGAGGCGCGGCTGAACGACGTGCTCATGGCGGCGGGCGGACCCGTCCGCGAGGCGCACATCGAAGGGATCCGCATCGAGCGCGACGGTGAGAAGATCCTCCAGGGCGAAGCGCTACGACAGGCGCTGATCGAGGGGCGCACCCTCGACCAGCTCAACCTGCGCGCCGGCGACCGGCTGATCGTGCCGAGGGAGGGGATCTTCAACCTGAGCCCGACGGCGCAGTGGCTACTCCTCACGGTGCCGGGGCTGATCATCGGGGCGTTCCGGATCTTCTGAGCGCGGCCGGCGATCGCCCGCGCCGGAAGGAATGGTCCCGACGGCGCGGGCGGGCCGGCGCGGGAGCGGCTCACGGATGGCACGTCGTAGCGACCGCTTCGCGATCGACCCGCGAATCCCGCGAAGCGCCACGCACAGGCCACCCACACGCCAGTCGACGGAGGCCGGGCACCCGCAGTGGCGGCAGTACCTGACGGGTCCGTCGGACTATCGGCAGCTCCAGAACATCCGCGGGGTCGGCCCGCGCCGCGCGGAGATGCTGATGGTTGCGTGCGGCGGGGTCAGCGCATTCCTCGCGAGCGCGCCCGCGGAGGTGAGCCGGCGGACGGGCGGGGCGCTCCGGGCCCCATTCATCGAAACGCTGCAACTCCGAGCGCGAGAGCTGGGGCTCGCCACGCATTACGTCCCCCTCGAGTCCGCCATCGTGGTGGAGTCGACCGCGCCGAGGCGTCGACCCCGGCTGGTGCGCGACATGGCGCGCCGGCTCTGGCGCTGGGTCGGTGTGGGCGCGGCGGAGCCCGAGGCCGATGAGCCAGAAGAGTACGAGGAGTTCGAGGGTCATGCGGAGTGGCTGCGGCCGGATCCCGGAGCGGCGCGTCCAGTGGAGCGCGCTACGGCCGTGGACCCCCTCGACCGGTGGCTCGAGCCGTTCGTCGCATGTCTGCGCCACAAGTCGCAGCGACGCTGGGCGCCGGTCTACGTGCGCGGGCTGCTGCGGCCGAAAGGGCGCAAGTGCGTGACGGCCATGGCGGACCGGCTCGCGCCGAGGGACGTGCAGCAGCTCCATCACTTCGTCGCCACGTCGAAGTGGGACCCAACGCCGTTGTGGAGCGTGCTGGCGCGGGAGGCCGGCCGACTGGCCGGCGGGCCCGGCTCGCTGCTGGTCCTCGCGATGATCGGTCTGGTGAAGAAGGGGCGGCACTCGGCGGGCGTCGCCCGGCAGTTCTGCCCCGACCGTGGGCGGCGGGAGAACTGCCAGTTGCTGGTCGCGCTCACGCTGGTACGGGGCGAGCACGCGGTCGTGGCGGCGCTCCTGCCGTATCTGCCGCGGGAGTGGGCGGAAGACGCGGCGCGCCGCCGGCGGGCGGGTGTGACGGAGGCGGTGGCGTACCGGCCGCCCTGGGCCATCGCGCTCGAAGGGGTGGACTCGCTCCTCGGCGCGGGTGTGCGTTTCGATGGGGCTGCGGTGGACGGCGCTGCATTCGGTGCGGCGCCGGAGCTGGGTGCGGGGCTCGAGGGGCGCGGGGTGCGGTGGG
>CAYPGK010000161.1:0-4327 GCA_964410055.1 uncultured Gemmatimonadaceae bacterium
GGAGTGCGAACGTGACGGTGCAGAACCTGACGCTGCAGCCGTTCGGCACGCTGGATGGCGAGGCTTCGGACGGTGCCGGTGTTCGGGTCTTCTTCGTGGACGAGCCGAACAACGGGGTCGAGGTGGTCAACTCCGACGGCACGGACAACTTCCTTGGTGGTGAGCCGGCGAAGTTCTACCGCTACGGCGGCGGTGGACGTGAGCGGGCTGCCGGCCGGCGTCACGCTCTCGGGCGTGAATGCGGGGGGCATACATACCTGCGCGGTGGGATCGAACGGGCGCCTGTACTGCTGGGGGAGCAATCTCTTTGGTCAGCTCGGAACCGGTGGTAAGCTCGGCGCCCCTGTGCCCGATTCGGTGAAGGCGCCCGAGGATGTGACGTTTACTCACGTATTCGCGAGCTTATTTCACACCTGCGCCGAGGGCACGCACGCCACCGGTGCGAAGCTCTACTGCTGGGGACAAAATCAGTATAAACAGTTGGGCTACAGCGGCACCTCGGATGTGCCGCTGGAGGTCGTAGCGGATGACGGCGTTACGCTCTCGCGCGTATCCGCGGGCATAGAGAACACCTGCGCCGAAGGCACGGACGCCAGTGGTACGCGGCTCTACTGCTGGGGCTTAACGGATACGGCCAGCTCGGCAAGGGCGCGACCGGCAATTATAGGGAAGTGCCCGTCGCCGTGGAAACGGGAGGCCTTGCGCTCTCTGGCGTGACCGTGGGCTCCGGCGACGGAGTCCCCCAGGGCGCAAGTCACGTTTGCGCCCTGGACGCCTTGGGCGGCATCCACTGCTGGGGGTATAATGCATCCGGCCAGCTCGGCAACGACGACACGTCCAACAGCAACGAGCCGGTGGCCGTGCACATGCCCGTGGGCGTCAAGGCCACGAGCGTCACTGCGGGCGTTTACTATACTTGCGCGGTCGCATCGAACGGAGTGTACTGCTGGGGCAACAACCAATATGGCCAGCTCGGCGACGGGACGATGACCGATCGCTGGACGCCCGTGCTCGTGGCGGGGACGCGGGGGAAGGCGGGCCCGTGACGGCAGCGGTGCGGTGTGCCGTGCTCGACGCCGGAGTCGATGATTCGTGCGGAGTCGTGAGCCACGTCATCGTCACATGACCTCGCCGCGTCCTGTGTTCGTGGGCGTCGTCGCGGCGCTGGTCGCGCCGTGGCACCTGGAGGGGCCGCGCCTGAAGCGGCTCCTCGCCCCGGTCGATGGCCGCCGGCCGGACGCGGGCGACGCGCGCGCTGCGGTGCGCTGGGCGCGCCTCGGCATCCGCGTCCTCGGGCGTCTGCCCTTCTCGCCCTGGCGGAACACGTGCCTCTACCGCGCCGTCGCCGCGTGTCTGGCGGTTCGCTGGCTCGGCGGGGACGCCGTCCTGCGGATCGGCACGCGCCGGGACCCGGAGACGGGCGAGGTGATCGCGCACGCGTGGATCGACGGGACGCCGGACGAGCCCTCGGAGGATGCGGGGTACCGGCTCCTCGAGCCGCGGGAGGTTCGATGAGCAGCACGATGGCAGCACTGGATCACGCGCTGCTGGAGGACGGCACGCTCCGCATTGCCGCGGACGCCGCCAGCGAGACGCAGGTCCGCTACTGGCTCCCGCGCCTGCCGGCTGGTTCCGCAGGCCCGGCGCAGGCGAGTGCGTCGATCGGGGTCCATCTGAGCGACGTCGTCGCCTCGCGGCCGGAAGCGCGGCCGACCATGGTCCTCGACCCCGTGGAGGGGTGGGTTTGCGAGGACGCGGTCACGCTCCGTGCGCGGGACGGCTCGGTCGGCGGGGAGATCGACTTCGCGGCGCTGAAGGCGACGCTCGCGATAACGCCCGAGGCCGCGCGACCGGTCGCGACGGCGTACGATCCCAGGAACGCGGCCGTCCACTCCGCCCTCACGCTGGCCTCGGGTCTCATCCTCAACCGCATGAGGCGAGCGCTCCTGCACGGTGCGGCCGTGGTCGCGCCGGACGGGCGGGCGTGGCTCCTCGTCGGCGACGCCTTCGCCGGCAAGACGACGACGACCGTCAACCTGATCCAGGCCGGGTGGGACTGGGTCTCCGACGACACCGTCGTCCTCGGCCGTGCGGACGACGGATCGGTCGTGGTCCAGGGGTGGCCGCGCGCCTTCCACCTCGACCGCGGCTATCACGCCGGCGAGTCGACCGGCACGCGCGACACCGTGGAACCGGATTCGTTCGGCCCGGGCCGGTGGCGTCGGAGCGCGCGGGTGGCCGGCGTCGTCTTCCCACGGGTCGAGGCCGATCGCCCGACCGCCGCCACCCCCATCCCCGCCGCCGATGCCTTCGCCCGGCTCGTGCGCCAGAGCCCCTGGCTCCTCGCGGACCGCACCGTCGCCCGCGACGTCCTCGAGCTCCTCACCGCCGCCGTCTCCGGCACGCGCGTCCACCTGCGTCTGGGGCGCGACAGCTACCGCGACACCGGACGGCTGCTCGCCGCGCTCGCGGAGGGGGGAGTGTCGTAAACGACGGGCGCTCGGTGCGCTCGTGGTGTCAGCGGCGCAGACAGCGAGCGCTCGACCCTCTCGCGGAGAGGGAGTGGCGCGGACGGCAAGCGGGCGGGCCATGCCGGCCCGCCCGGGGTGTGGTTCTGCCATGTCCGCCTTCCGGATCTCGCATACCGTGTTGCTGCTCCGGCACGCGCGCGAGCAGGCACCGGGTGCCCACCCGCGCCGGTTCCCGTCACCGTGCGGTGTAGCCGCCGTCCACGGCGAGGGCCGCACCGGTCACGAACGAAGCGGCGTTCGACGAGAGCCACGCGACGGCCTCCGCGATCTCGACCGACTGCCCGAGGCGCCCCATCGGGTGCAGGCGCTTGAGCTCCTCGTAGACCTCCGGGTCCCGCCCGGCCTGGACGCCGCGCTCCATGACGAGCGGCGTCTCGATGAAGCCCGGGCAGACCGCGTTCACGCGGATGCCGTGCTTCGCGTTCTCGAGCGCCGCGGTCTTCGTGAGCCCGATCACACCGTGCTTGGCCGCCGTGTAGCCGGGCGTGTTCTCGAAGGCGACGAGGCCCAGGATCGACGCGGTGTTGACGATCGCGCCGCCGCCGTTCTCGCGCATCACCGGGATCTGGTAGCGCATGCCGAGCCAGACGCCCGTCAGGTTGATGTCGATGATGCGCTGCCAGTCACGGACCGGGTACTCGTGCGTGGGCGAGATGAGCCCTTCGATCCCGGCGTTGTTGAATGCGACGTCGAGCGTACCGAAGGCGTCGACCGTCGCCTCGACCATCGCCCTGGCGTCGGCCTCCCTGGAGACGTCCGCCTGGACCGTGGCGGCCTCGCCGCCCCGCGCGATGATCTCCTCCTTCACCTGTTCCGCGGCCTCGCCGTTCAGGTCGGCGACCATGACCTTCGCGCCCTCACGGGCGAAGATGATCGCCGTCGCCTTGCCGATCCCGGAACCGCCGCCCGTGACGAGCGCAACCTTGCCCTTCAATAGATCCGCCATGGCTTTCGCCTCCTCTTGAGCTGTAATGAGAGGTCCGGCCCGTGCGGGCCGGGAGCGGGCGCCCCTCCGGGGCCTCACCCACAGGCAAGTTGGTCGCCACCCGGCGGCTCGTCTGTCGGCAGAATCACGGATTTTCTGTGGGGGATAAGCCTTAGTCGGCGTTGAGGGGAATTGCCCGACGCGGGCGGGATGTCGTTGGTGGAATGGGGGTGTATCGCGGGTGGGGATGCATTGGGGTAGGGGCGGTGTTCAGTGAGGCGGTGATGCTCCGGCAGCCGCGTCCGCCGAAGCTTCCGGCGGCGTCCACCCCAGCACCCCCGCGCTCCCGCGCAGCATCGCCGACGCCGGGACGAGCGCCATGAGCGCGTTGCGCGCGGCCACGGCGACCGGGTTCCGCGCCTGGGCCATGCGTCCCATCCGTGCGGACGCACGCATGATCTGGCGGGTCCGGGCGAGGCGCGCGCGGTCGTAGGCGGCGAGGGCGGTGGGGATGTCCGGGAGCGCGCCCGGGAGGGCGGGCTGCTCCGGCGCGTTCGGCGAGCCGGCCGGTCGGGAGGCGACGTCGCCTACACGCCCGAGCGCGGCGCACAGCTCTACCGCATCCTCCAGCGCCTGGCACCCGCCCTGGCCGAGGTCGGGCGTCATCGCGTGCGCGGCGTCGCCGAGGAGTACGACGCGGCCGCGGTAGAAAGTCGGGAGCGGCGTCGCAAGGTGGCGGATGTCGTGGAGCAGGAGCGACTCCGGGCGCGTCGCACGCAGCAGTGCGGGGATCGGGTCATGCCAGTCGCGATAGAGCGCGAGCAGGTCGTCCAGCGTGTCCTCGCGGTGCGAGCCGGCGGGCGCGGTGAGG
>CAYPGK010000162.1:0-4230 GCA_964410055.1 uncultured Gemmatimonadaceae bacterium
CCGCACGAACCGGTGCTGGCTGCCGACGATCAGGTTGTAGCTCGGACCGCCGCTCGACGCGCCATTCACGCCGCCGGCCGGCTCGCACTCCAGATCGCCGCCCCGGGCAAGGTCCACCGTGCAGTCGAGCCGCTGCACCGCATCGGCCCAGGCCCGGGGCCGCTCCGCCCCGGTAGTGTCGTCCAGCGGCACCGTCGGCTCCTCGCCGCAGCCGGCGATGATGATCCCCAGGGCGGCGCACAGGCCGAGGCCGGCGGCGCACCGCACACGACGCAGCATCGCGTCTTTCTCGATTGTCATTTTCAGAGGTGTTGTGTAATCGGGTTGAACGGAGAGTCCTCAGCCGAGCCGGTCGCTCGGGCCCGTCAGGTCGAGCCAGCTGAAGCCATGTTCGCCGCCGACGATCGGCGACTGAAGGGTGAGATCCACGAAAGCGGGCAGGTCTTCGACCTTGGGCGCGCGCCAGGAACGACGCAGCGCGGGTGAGTTCGAGGCCGACACGACGGCCGGCACCGGACAGGGTTCGGTCATGACGCATCCTCACGTCAAAGGGGGAATACTTTATACAGCGGGCGACATTATGGGCGCTGATCCCCGTCCGGTCAAGCGTGGACAGGCATCCTCCACACGGGCCCCGCCCCTACGCCCTTCCCCTCCCGGCAGCCAGCGACGCCGCGTCCAGCCCCAGCTCCCCCGCGATCCCCCGCATCGCCTCGATCACGTTCGCGATGTGCTCGTCCAGCTCGACGCCGAGCAGCTCCGCGCCACGTCGCACTTCCTCCCGGTCCACACCCCGGGCGAAAGCGGGATCCTTGAACTTTTTCTTGACCGACTTCGGCGCCAGGTCGTCGATCCCGTTGGGGCGCATGAGCGCGGTCGCGGTGATGAGGCCCGTGATCTCATCGCAGGCGTAGAGGGTGCGGTCCAGGAGGGTTTGCGGCTCGACGCCGGTGAAGTCCGCGCGATGGGCGAGGATCGCGTGGATGACCTCCTCCGGGTAGCCCCGCTCCCTCAGCGCCTCGACCGCCTTCAGCGGATGCTCCTCCGGATACTTCTCCCAGTCCAGGTCGTGGAGGAGACCCGCCAGCCCCCACAACTCCTCGTCCTCACCGAACTTCCGGGCGTAGAAGCGGACGGCCGCCTCCACGGACTTCATGTGGTTGCGCAGCGATGCGCTCTCGACCCACTCCTCCAGGAGCGCCAGTGCTTCTTCACGCGTCGGCACGCTCATCCTCCGATCGGAACGGGACGGTCCCGCTCACGGTCCACGATGCACAGGAAGCCGAACGGCTCGCCGTAGGGATTCAGGAACTGGTGCGGCTCGTCGGGCGCCACGTAGACGACGTCGCCGTAGCCGACCTCGTGCACCTCCTCGCCCAGCCGCACCCGGCCGCGGCCGCGGAAGCAGACGACGACGTGTACGTGCGTGTGCCTCTCGAGCGAGCTGTGCCCGCCCGGGTCGAGCTCGAAATAGCGCACCTCGAACGCCGCCGCCTCGGGCGAGGCCAGCACGCGGCGCGTGATCCCGTGGAAGGAGGCGACGTCGGCCGAGCCACCGTCGCGGTACGGCAGCTCCCGGACCGCGTCCCACCCGGCGCCGTCGTGGCGCAGGACCCGGCTGCGATCCAGCTCGGGCACCGCCGTGCCGCCGCACGACGCTCCCTGCGGCGCGTGCGCCGTCTCCAGATCGAGGCCGCCCGCGGGACGCACCCGCTCCGCTCCGCCCGGCATTCGCTCCTCGCTCAAACTCCACCTCCGTGTATGTGCTGGGGCGGCTGGTGAGTCCTCAGCCCAGCCGTCCGCTCGAGCCCGTCAGGTCCAGCCCGCCGCTGCCACCCTCGCCGCCCTCGATCGGCGACTAGAGGGTGATTACGGAGAGCGGCGCGAGATCCATGACGGTGAGCACTCGCCAGGGCAGGCGCGGCGTGCACGGGATCGAGACCGGCGCGGCGGCCGGCACCGGGCAGGATTCGGTCATGAGGCCTCCTCGTGAACGGGGGAATGCCTGTGGGAAGGTGGCGATTGTACGGGCGCCGATCCCAACGGGTCAAGTGTTTATTGCGGATGTGCTCTGCACGTGCCCTGTCTCTACGCCTCACTCCTCGAGGAGCACCAGGACTTCTTCACGCATCCGCACGTTCATCCTCCACCGGAACGGGACGGCCCGGCTCACCCCCACGGCCGGACCACCGTCTTCATCGCCTCCCCCTTCCCCGCCGCCCGTTCCAGCGCCGCCGCCACCCCCTCCAGCCCGACCCGATGCGTCACCAGCGACGCGACCTCCACCGCCCCCGTCGCCAACAGCTCCAGCGCCTTTCGCGTCTCGTCCGGACCGCACGAGTAGCTCTGCGTCAGCGTGACCTCCCGGAAGTACGCCGACGACAGATCCAGTGGCACCGCGCTCCCTGGCGCCAGCGGCGTGAAGCACACCACCCGCCCGCCCGGCGCCGCCGCCTCGAGACCCGACGCAATCGCGCGCGCGTCCCCCGGGCAGACGACGACCATGTCCGCGCCACGACCGCCCGTCGCCGCACGCACCGCCTCGAATGCATCCCCACCCGCCGGATCCACTACCACGTCCGCCCCCCGCCGAAGCGCCCGCTCGCGTCGCTCCGCCACGAAGTCGCTCCCCACCACCACCCCCGCCCCGTACGCACGCGCCAGCGACACCAGCAACTGCCCCATCGACCCGAGCCCGATCACCAGCACCGCGTCCCCCGCCTCCAGCCGGCCCTGCCGCTTCAGCGCACGCACACACGTCGCGAGCGGCTCGATGAAGACGCCCACCTCGTCCGCCATCCCCTCCGGCAGCGGGAGCGTGTCCCGCGCCACGCTCTCCGCCCGCACCAGCGCGTACTCCGCGAACCCGCCCGGGTCGAGCTGATTTCGCTTCCACACCGCGCAATTCGACCAAAGTCCGCGCCTGCACTCCTCGCACACCAGGCACGGCGCATGGTGGTGAACGAAAACGCGTTCACCCACCCGAAACCCGTGCACGCCCGCGCCCAACGCCACCACCTCCCCCACCGGCTCGTGGCCCAGCACCGCCGGCGCCTTCCGCTCCACGTACCACACTAGCGCGTCCGAGCCGCACACCCCGCACGCCGTCACCCGGATCAGCGCCTCCCCGGGCCCGGGCACCGGCACCGGCGCCTCTTCCACGCGTACGTCGCCCCAGGCGTACAGCCGCGCCACGCGCATCCGATCGGGGATCATTGTTCGCCCTCCCCGTGGGCCGGCCCGCACGCCGGTACGGTCTTCGCACTCATCGGCACCGGACCCAACGCGTCGCCCTGGAGGAGGTGCTCCGCGCCCATGCGACACCGACCCTGGCTCGTCCTTGCCCTCTTCATCGCCATCTGCCTCGCCGTCGGCGGGATCGGCTCCATCTTTACCGCCTCGTCGGTGACCTCCTGGTACCCAACGCTCCGCAAACCCGCATGGAGGCCGCCGGCCGCCGTCTTCGGCCCGGTCTGGACCACGCTCTACATCCTCATGGGGATCGCCGCCTGGCTCGTCTGGCGACGCCGCGACACCGCCAACACCCGCCCCGCACTCTACCTCTTCGCCATCCAGCTCGCCTTCAACCTCGCCTGGTCCGGCATCTTCTTCGGGCTGCGCGCCCCCGGCGCCGCCTTCGCGGAGATCGTCATCCTCTGGGGCCTCGTCCTCGCCACCCTCATCGCGTTCTGGCGAGTCCGCCCCATCGCCGGCCTGCTCCTCCTCCCCTACCTCCTCTGGACCACCTACGCCAGCGCCCTCAACTTCGCCATCTGGCGCATGAACTAGTTTTGGCTCGTATGGGCCAGGTTGCGCGTGCGCCGACAGTTACGCTAGCCAACTGCCGCGTCCGTGGTCTCCTCCAGGTCGGAGGCCACCTCCGCCTCCGGCGCCAGAGCGACCTTCACCGCCTCCCTGCGCAACACCAGCCCGAGCGCCTCCTCGAGCCGGCCGAGCGGCCGCCGGTGCGTCACGAGCGGCCCGGTGGCGACGCGGCCGTCGGCGAGGAGTTCGTACGCCTCCCGCACGCTCGCCGGCCGGTAGTGGAACGCGCCCTTGAGGTCGACCTCCTCGTAGTGGAGGCGCAGTGTGTCGAAGCTCGCGCGCGTCCCCGCCGCGCACCCGCCGTAGAGGAGCACCTCGCCGCCCGGCGCCGCGAGGGCGGGCGCCGCCTCCCAGACCTCGGGCCGCCCCACGCATTCGACGACGACGTCTGCGCCCACGCCTCCG
>CAYPGK010000163.1:0-4202 GCA_964410055.1 uncultured Gemmatimonadaceae bacterium
TAACGGCGGGTCCGCTTAATGGGTCCGCTCAATGCGCCTCCCCCGCCGTCACCACCTGCCCGCCCCGCACCACCCCAATGAGCACGTCCTTCCCCACCGCATCGCCGTTCCGGTCGAAACGGATGGTGCCGGTCACGCCCTCGAAGGCGGGCGCATCCGTGCCGATGGAGGCGACGTAGTCGCGCACGGCCTTCCGGTCGGTCCCGGCCTGCGCGATGGCGTGGGCCAGGAGCATGACGGTGTCGTAGGCGTGGGCGGAGCCGTCGCGCGGGGGTTCGCCGAAGCGCTCCTGGTAGCGGGCGACGAAGTCGCGGGCGGCTTCGGTGGGGCGGTCGACGAGGAAGCCGGAGGTGACGATGACGCCCTCGGCCACGCTCCCTGCAGCGGCGATCCCCATGAGCCCGTCGGTGCCCATCACGGTCCCGCGGAAGCCGAGACGACGCGAGGCGCGGAGGATGTCGCTCACCTCATCGCCCATCCCCACGATGACGAGTGCGTCCATGCGGTCACGGATCCCGCGCTCGAGGAAGGGGTCGAGGCTGCGCTCGTCCTCCATGAGCACGGGGAGGTAGGGGTCCGCGCTCACGACGGTGCCGCCGAGGCGCTCGAAGGTGGGGGTGAACGCGTCGCGCACGCCCCGGCCGTACGAGTCGTTCAGGTAGAGGATCAGCGCGCGCTTGCGCTCGAGGTCGTGGTACGCCCACTCGGCGAGGGCGGCGGCCTGCTGGAGGTCGCTCGGGCAGACGCGGAACGTCCATTCACCCGTCCTCGACATCTCCGGGCTCGTCGCGCCGGGCGATATGGCGACGAGCCCGTTCCCCGGCTCGTTGTAGACGTCCGATGCGGCGATGCTCGCGCCGGAGTTCAGGTGCCCGACCACGGCGACGACGTCGGTCCGGTCGCGGAACTCCTCTGCGATCTCGATCGCGCGCACGGGGTTCATCCCGTCGTCGCGGACCTCGAGGGCGAGGGGGAGGCCGCGCAGGCCGCCCCGGGCGTTGATCTCCTCGACGGCGAGGAGCGCGCCCTGGTACATCCCTTTCCCCGCCGGCTCGTTCATCGGCCCGGCCAGGCCGAGACGGATGGCGTCGGCGTTCTCGGAAGCGGCACACCCGGCCAGGAAGGTTGTCGCTGCAATCAGACAGAAGGCACGAAGAACCTGATGGCGGAAGCCGGCGCGGCCGCCGCTCGCGTCGAATCCATTCTGCATCGTGGCGGATCTACTACCTTGTTGTCGGGGGGAGAGGGGGCGGAAGGTACGGCGTGGGCGCCACGGATTCAAGGGGCGTCCCGGGAGGACCGGGCCTGAAACGTTTCCCGGATCCAGCCGTACGTCGTACCCGGTTCGTTGATCCGGGCCCGGAGCCCGGGCGGCAGCGCTCGAGGGACGGCTACAGAGGAGGAGCAGTCATGGGTCGTAACAGGATCGCGACGGCCACGCTGGCCGCGGCGCTGGTCGCCGCGGCGGCGGCGCCGGCGGTCGCCCAGGACGCGGCGCCGTCGGCAGTAGCGCAGGACTCGCAGCGCGCGCTCGCCATCGCGCGCGAGGTCGAGCGGATCGCGGCGGGCCAGCCGTTGTGGCCCGGCTTCGATCCGCTCTCCGTTCCACTCGCCATCTACACCGGCAGTCACACGTACCTGTTTCGCCACCCGTCGCCGCCGGAGGGGTTCGTGCCGCTCGCCGGCGCGCAGCCCGACGTGTCGGTGTTCGACGGCCGCCATCCATCCATGGTGGCGAACACGAGCGTGGAGCTCGGCGGCGTGATGACGGCAACGCTGCTCGTCGCCGGCGGTCCTCGCGGGTCGCTCGGCCCGCGGGAGCTGGCCGCGGTCGCGCTCCACGAGGCGTTCCACGCCTTCCAGCGCGCGAGGCACCCGGGGTGGGCCGGCAACGAGGCCGACATGCTGCTCTACCCGGTCGACGACGCCGGGCTGCTCGCGCTGCGGCGCCGCGAGTCGGCCGCACTGCATCGGGCGCTCGCCGCGGCGGATGCAGCCGATGACGCGGCCGCGGCGTGCTGGGCGCGCCTGGCGCTCGACGTCCGCCGCGAGCGCTTCGCCGCGATGGCCCCGCCGTTCTCGGCCTACGAGCGGCTGACCGAGCTGAACGAGGGGCTCGCCATGCACCTGCAGCTCCGCGTCGAGGGCCGCACGACGGTCGAGGTGCCGGAGGCGGGCTTCCCGCCCGCTGCGGTGCGCAATCGCATCTACTCGGTCGGCCCGGCGTTCGCGTTCCTGCTCGACCGGTTCCACCCGGACTGGCAAGCGGCGCTCGAGGACGACGACGCGCAGTCCCTCGACGCACTGCTCCGCGCCGCGCTCGATGCGCGCACGGGCGACACGGGGAGTTGCGGGTTCGGGGCCGGCGAGGTGGCGGAGATCGAACGCAGCGCGGAGGAGGATGTTGCCGCTCTGGTCGCGCGGCGGGCGGAGCGTCGCAAGGCGTTCGACGCGCGCGACGGATGGCGCGTCGTCGTCGAGGCGGCGAGCGGGCGGCCGCTCTGGCCGCAGGGCTTCGACCCGATCAACGTCGAGCACGTGGAGGGCGGCCTGCTGCACACGCGATTCCTGCGCCTCGGCAACGATTCGGGCGAGCTGCAGGCGGTCGACGAGGCGGGCGCGGACGTGGATGCCCTGACCGAGGCCGCTGGTGCCAACCCGCTCTTCAACGGCGTCGCCCGCCTCACCGTCGCGGGCCTCGCCGGTCGGCCGGAGGTGGAAGGCGACGACGCACGAATCACGCTGCGGGCGCCGGGGTTCACCGCGAGCTTCCGCGACGCCGACGTGGAGGAGCGTGGGCGCGTCCTGGTGATCCGGTTGAGGTGAGGCGACGCGGGCGACCGCGGAGCCCATGAGTACGCCGCACACTGTCGACCCCGCCCGCCGCGAGCGCGGGCGGGGTCGCTTTCACATGGAAGTGTCGCTGCCGAGGGTGGGCGCACGCCAGGGCAGGCGTACGCCGCGCCACCCGCCCACATCGCACTGGCCGAACCGGTTGTCGCCCGCAGACACCACGGCGCCGTCCGAGCGCAGGCCGAGGGTGTGCGTGCAGCCGGCCGCGACGGCCACGATGTCACGCCATCCGGCGACGTCGCATTGGCCGAATCCGTTCCACCCCGCCGCGACGACGGAGCCGTCCGCGCGGAGTCCGACGGTGTGGTGGCTCCCCGCCGCGATCGCGATGATGTCGCGCCAGCCGTTCACCCCGCACTGGCCGTCCTTGTTCGAGCCGACCGCCGCGACGGTGCCATCGGCGCACAGCCCCACGGTGTGGAGGTAGCCGGCAGACACCGCCACCATCCCGCGCCAGTCCGCCACGTTGCGCTGGCCGTAGCGGTCGTTGCCGACCGCCGTCACCGTGCCGTCCACCATGAGCCCGACGGTGTGCCAGTCGCCCGCCGCGACGGCGACGATGTCTCGCCAGCCGCTCACGTCGCACTGGCCTTCATTGTTCCGGCCCACGGCCACCGCCGTGCCGTCCGCCCGGAGCCCGACCGTGCGGCGCCAGCCGGCGGCGATGGCGACGATGCCGGTCCAGTCGGCGACGTCGCACTGGCCATGCTTGTTCCACCCGACGGCGACGACGCTGCCATCCGGCCTGAGCCCGACGGTGTGGGAGTTCCCTGTGTGACCGTTGCCGGCCGCGACCGCCACGATGCCGTGCCAGTTCGCGACACGGCACTGGCCGTATCGGTCCTCCCCCACGGCCACCACGGTGCCGTCCGCCCCGAGGGCGACGGAATGACGGTGCCCGGCGGCCAGCGTGGGGCGGGGCCATCGCGAGGTCATCGGATCCGGTGCCGGTGGTCTCATGTCGGTCATGGTCTCGGAAGATGCGATGATTCTGCGCCATACAACGACGCCAGTCCACCCGCCCTTGACATTTTCCTATATGGGAAATAATATGGGGCCATGGCACGCGCGGCGACGACTTCGGACGTGTTCAACGCGATCGCGGAACCGCAGCGGCGGAGGATTCTCACGCTGCTGCGGGGCGGGGAGCGTGCGGCTACCGAGATCGCCGATACGCTCGGACTCGCGGCGTCGGGGACGTCGAAGCACCTGCGCGTGCTGCGAGAAGTCGGGTTGGTTCGGGTGAGGGAGGAGGGGAGGCAGCGGTATTACGCCCTCGACGCGGCGGGATTGCGCGAGGTGCACGAGTGGACCGGTGGCTTCGAGCGGTTCTGGAGCGAGAGCTTCGA
>CAYPGK010000164.1:0-4190 GCA_964410055.1 uncultured Gemmatimonadaceae bacterium
TCGACGGCCTCGAGCACATCGACAAGGTCATCGACATCGACCAGTCGCCGATCGGCCGTACGCCGCGCTCGAACCCGGCCACCTACACCGGGCTCTTCACGCCGATCCGGCAGCTCTTCGCCGAGCTGCCGGAGTCCAAGCTCCGCGGCTACGCGCCGGGGCGGTTCAGCTTCAACGTGAAGGGCGGCCGCTGCGAGGCGTGCCAGGGCGACGGGCTGGTCAAGATCGAGATGCACTTCCTGCCCGACGTCTACGTCCCCTGCGACGTCTGCCGCGGCCGGCGCTACAACCGCGAGACGCTCGAGGTCTACTACAAGGGCCGCAACATCGCGGACGTGCTCGAGATGACCGTCGACGAGGCGCTCGACTTCTTCGAGCAGGTGCCGAGCATCCGCACGCGGCTCCAGACCCTCTCCGACGTCGGGCTCGGCTACATCCACCTCGGCCAGTCCGCCACGACGCTCTCGGGCGGCGAGGCGCAGCGCGTCAAGCTGGCCACGGAGCTCGCCAAGCGCGACACCGGCAGCACGCTCTACATCCTCGACGAGCCCACGACCGGCCTGCACTTCGAGGACGTCCGCATGCTCCTCGGCGTGCTCCACCGGCTGGTCGAGAAGGGGAACACCGTCGTCGTCATCGAGCACAACCTCGATGTGATCAAGACGGCGGACTGGATCATCGATCTGGGCCCCGAGGGCGGGGCGGGCGGCGGACGCATCGTCGCGGCCGGGACGCCGGAGACCGTCGCCGCGAACCCGGTCTCGCACACGGGCCGGTTCCTCGGCGAGGTGCTCGGAATGGCGCCGGTCGGCTAGTTCGACGCGGCTACGGTCGCCGTGCGCAGTGCATCGATCGCGGCCGCGTCGAGCTCGAGCACGACCGACGTGTAGCTCTCGATCAGCGCGAGGATCGCATCGCGCGGACCGTCTCGCCACTCGTCGCTTCCGTAGAACGACTCTTCGCTCCGTCGCAGGTCCCCGAGGTCGGCGTAGGCCCGGATCAGGTAGTACGACACGTCATCGTGCAGCGAGGGGCCGTAGGCGACGACGTCGACCCCCCACTTCCGCAGCAGCGGGATCGACGCCTCCTCCACCAGCCGATGGAACTCCGGGCGAGTCCCCTCCCGCAGCGTGTAGGAGCGGATCTCCACGATCCCGGGCACCGATTCTTCCGGTGCAACCGGCGTCGACAGCACCAGCGCCGGCGCGGTGGGCGCGCGCGCCGCGCCTTGCTCGAGGCCGAGGGCAGCGTCGAGCGAGGGCCTGCCCGGCCCGATGAAGGCCAGCGCGAGGGAGCCGGCGAGGAGCGAGAGGTTGAGATCCGCGCCGGGGCCCATGGCGTGGGAACGGAGTCCGAGCTTCGCCGAAACCAGCACGATCGCGCCGGCCATGACCGCGGCGAACGATACCGCTGCCACGCGCGTGAACAGCCCCAGGATGAGGCAGGCGCCGCCGACCACTTCGATCAGCGTGACGATCCAGGCGACGACTGCCGGAGCCGGGATCCCGAGCGTATCGAAGAACCCGCCCCAGGCGACGGCCGGTCCGTCGTTGAGCTTCGCGAGGCCGTGCGCCGTCATGATGATCCCGATCGGCAGTCTGAGCACGAGCGGCGCGGCGGGCGCCAGGCGCCGGAATGCGGGCAGGAGTGTGGGCGAAGTGGTCATCTTGCCTCCGTCAGCGGTGATTCCGTTCGAAGCTCTCCAACCAGAGGTGGGCCGCGGCGTAGGCTCGCCAGGGGCGCCACGCCTCCGCTCGGGCGCGGAGCGCTGCGGCTCCCGACGAGCCCGCCGCGGCCTGGAGCAAGAGATCGGCGTCGGGGAGCGCATCCGGCCACGACAGCGCGCGCATGACGATCATCGCCGCGAGGCGGTCGCTCACGCCGGTCAGCTCGGTGAGCGCGCGCCGCGTCTCATCGACGTCGCATCCGGGCTCGAGCCGTAGCGTCCCGGCTGCGACCGCGCGGGCCAGCGTGACCGTGGCGTGGGCCCGGCGCGGCGGCACGCCCAGCTGGATGAGGCGCCCGGTGCCGGCTTCCGCCACCCGGTCCGGGCCTGGGGGCAGGCGGTCGAGCCCGGGCAATCCGGTCACGATCGGCTCGCCGAGCGCCTCGGTCACGACGGCCGCCGGGTCACCCTCTCGCGGGCGCCACGGCCCGCTGCGCAGCAGCATCCGCAGGGCGACCTCGAATCCGTCGAACGCGCCGGGCACCCTGACACCCGGTCGCTTCGTGACGAGCGAATCCAGCCCCGCGCGCCCCAGGCAAGCGTCGATCACGGCGGGCTCCGCATCCAGGTCCAGGAGCTGCCTCAGTCTCGCGATCAGCGGCATGAGGACCGGCACCAGTGAGCCCGAGATGTCGACGCTCAAGTGGGCAGCATGCGTACGCTTCCCACGACCCGCCGCCGCACCGTCCTCGACAATTACGACGCCGGCGTGGCCGTCCAGCATGACCGTGCGGGCGTAGCGGCGGCCCTCGACGAACTCGACTCCGGCCACGCCTTCGCGTCCCAGGAATTCCAGCACCACACCCCACGCCAGCGGCGGCCGGTAGGAGAGGGTGAGACGCACCATCTCGCCCGGCGCCGAGCGTTCGCGCCCACGTCGGCGCAGCTCCGCCGGGCGCATCCGGTACCGCTCGCGGAAGACGTGATTGAAGCGGCGCACGCTCTGGAAGCCGCTCGCGAAAGCAACTTGCGTGACGGGGAGCGTCGTGTCCGTGAGGAGCCGCTTCGCGAGCAGCAGCCGGTGAGTCTGCGCCAGCTCGAGCGGGGTCACGCCCAGCGCCTCCCGGAGCGCGCGACGCAGGTGCCGTTCGCTCACGCACAACTCGCCGGCTAGCTCCTTCACACCCCGCCCGTTCAGCGCGCCGGCCGCGATCCGCCGCTCCGCAGCCGCAGCAAGCCGTGAGACGGCATGGACCAGAGACCGGCCCGGCGCGAGCTCCGGGCGGCAACGCCGGCACGGGCGGTACCCCGCCCGCTCCGCCGCCGCCGCCGTGTCGAAGAACCGCCGATGTTCGGGGTGCGACACCCGCGCGGGGCAGATCGGGCGGCAATAGATCCGCGTGGAGGCGATCCCCACGAAGAAGATCCCATCGAACCGCGGATCACGCGCCTGGAGCGCGCGCACGTAGACCTCGGCGTTCGGATGCATCGCCTCCTCGACCGGTTGCGACATGGCCCGAATCTAATACGCGACCTGCCCCATTACTCGCCGGATTCGGACGTGGAATTCCCACTCCCCACGCACGGCTCATCCGGACGGGCACGACGATGCGCACCGGGGGCCGGGCCTGGCGAAACATCCGGAGGTGTCTTACCGTAAGACACAGCGCCACCTTTCACGGGAGCGAGACATGGCGACGCGAGACGACCTCGAAAGCTACCTGATCCGACTGGGCGTCGACTACGAAGAGATAGAGGAAGGTCTCTGGATCCTCAGATCCGCAGACGGACCCGCCGTCGTCATCCAGTCCACGCCCCCAGTGGTGGTCCTGCGTCTGAAGGTCCTCTCCCTACCCGAGGGGGCCGAACCGGCACGACAGCTCGCACTTTACCGCAGACTTCTGGAACTGAACGCGACGGACCTGGTGCACGGCAGCTACGGCATCGAGGAGAACGACGTCGTTTTGACGGACGCGCTCGAGCTGGCAACGCTCCAGTTCGAGGAGCTGCGCAGCTCGTACGAGAGTCTGATCTTTGCAGCCTCCAGCCATCTGCCGGGCCTGGCCGAGCTCATCCTGGTCGCACACGAGGGCTAGAGCAATGGGAATCTTTCAGAAACTCTCCATGTTGATCCGCTCGAACATCAACGACGCCATCGCTCGGGCGGAGAATCCGGAGAAGATGCTCACCCAGATCATCGACGACATGCGCGGCCAACTCGCCAAGGCCAAGCAGGAGGTCGCGGTCGCGATCGCGGACGAGCGCAAGCTGAGGGCGCAGGTCGATGAGGAATACAAGCAGGCTGCCGACTGGGAGAACCGGGCGATGCTCGCGGTGCGCGAAGGCCGGGACGACCTCGCGAAGCAGGCGCTGGTGCGCCAGCAGGAGCACGCCGAGCGGGCCGCCGCGCTCGAGGCCACCTGGCAGCGCCAGGCCGAGGAGACGGAGCGGCTCAAGGAGTCGCTGCGGCAGCTCAACGACAAGATCGAGGAGGCGAAGCGCAAGCGGAACCTCCTGATCGCGA
>CAYPGK010000165.1:0-4145 GCA_964410055.1 uncultured Gemmatimonadaceae bacterium
TGGGACGGCGCCTCCGGCGCGACCGACAACGCCACTGGCACCGTCACGATGATGGAGGCGATGCGGATCCTGAAGAAGGTCTACCCGAACCCGAAGCGCACCATCCTGGTCGGGCACTGGGGCGGCGAGGAGCAGGGGCTGAACGGCTCGCGGGCGTTCGCCGAGGATCACCCCGAGATCGTCGAGGGGCTCCAGGCGCTCTTCAACCAGGACAACGGGACGGGCCGCGTCGTCAACATTTCGATGCAGGGGCTCACCGGCGCGGGCGAGCACTTCGGCCGCTGGTTCGCCCAGCTCCCGGAGGAGATCACGCGCCACATCACGCTCCGCGTCCCGGGCCTGCCGGGCGGCGGCGGCAGCGACTACGCCTCCTTCGTCTGCTACGGTGCGCCGGCGTTCAGCCTCAGCTCGCTGAGCTGGGACTACGGCACCTACACCTGGCACACGAACCGCGACACGTTCGACAAGATCGTGATCGAGGAGGTGCAGAACAACGCGATCCTGACCGCGATGCTCGCCTACCTGGCATCCGAGGATCCGGAGCGCATGCCGCGTGACCGCCGCATCATGCCGACCAACCCGCGCACCGGCGAGCAGATGGAATGGCCGCAGTGCCGGGCGCCGCGGCGGAACGACGCGCCCACCACGGAGTAATTCTTCGGACAGCCGGGCGCGCGGCCGCGCGCCCGGCTGTACACCCCAAGGAAACGGCCCGTGAGGTCCAGGACCTCACGGGCCGCGCCTTGAGCGGCGCTGCTTCCGGCGCCTGGACCCGCGACTCCGGACCCGCGTACGCGACGTGCCGGAAGCGATCGTTCCCGACCCGTTCAGGAGAATCCGTTCCATGCGACGTCTGGCCCTCTCCTTCGCGCTCGTCGCCCTGGCGCTCCCGTCCGGGGCCGCGTGCCAGCAGCCCGGATCGGATGCCGCGGCCGAATGGCCGCGCATCGACGCCGAAATCATGCTCGACGACCTCCTCTTCCTCTCCTCCGACGCCCTCGCCGGCCGTCGCACGGGGAGCGAAGGGAACGCCCGCGCTCGCGAGCACATCGTCGCCACGTTCCAGCAGATCGGCCTCGTACCCGTCGGGGAAGGATTCACCCACGAGTTCACCTTCACCGGCCGGCGCGACGGCGCCGAGTACCGCGGCACGAACGTCGTCGGCATGATCCGCGGCACAGAGCACCCCGAGCGCTACATCGTGCTCACCGCCCACTACGACCACGTCGGGATCGGAAGGCCCGACGAGGCCGGAGACTCCATCTACAACGGCGCCGACGACAACGCCTCCGGCACCGCCGCGCTCATGGCGCTCGCCCGGTACTTCCAGGAGCACCGACCCGCTCACTCCATCGTCTTCGCCGCCTTCGACGCCGAGGAGATGGGGCTCCAGGGCGCACGCGCGTTCGTGCAGACGCCGCCCATCCCGCTCGACGCCATCGTCATCAACGTCAACATGGACATGGTCGGACGGAACGACGCCGGCGAGCTCTACGTCGCCGGGACGTACCACTACCCGTTCCTCCTGCCGACGGTCGAGCGCATCGCCGCCCGAGCGCCGGTCCGGCTCCTCACCGGCCACGACCGCCCGGATCTGCCGCCCGGGCAGGACTGGACCAGCGCCTCCGACCACGGCGCGTTCCACGCCGCCAGGATCCCGTTCCTCTACTTCGGCGTGGAAGACCATCCGGACTATCACCGCCCGAGCGACGAGTTCGACGGCATCCAGCCCGACTTCTACAAGGCCGCGGTCGAGACCGTCCTGGCCACCGTCCTGGAGCTGGACCGGAACCCGCCGGCCGAGCGTTGAAAAAGCGGCGCCGGCGGGTGCGGGTGGACCGCACGCCGCCGGCGCCTGTGCACCGAGTTCCAGGTACTCACCCACCGCGGCGCCATGGGCGCCGCGGTTTCATCATCCCCCTGCCGGCCGGATCCGCTGCCCCTGGACCGGCTCGCCTCGCTCGACCGGCACGTCATCCGCGACGTAGCTCCGGAACTGCGCTGGCAGACCCTCGCCGCGGCCGAAATCCGGCGTCGTCTGCAAATGGTAGTGCAGGTGCGGCTCGCTCGAGTTGCCGCTGTTTCCACATTCGCCGACCACCTGCCCCGCCTCCACCCGATCGCCCACGCCGACCCGCACCGAGCCCTCCCGCAGGTGCGCGAGGAACGAGTACTCGCCGTTGCCGTGGTCGAGGATCACGTGATTGCCGAGGGGCTGCGCCGCGTTCATGACCCCGGGCCGGTTGTCCGCGATCCCGTCCCCTGACGCCACGACCACGCCCCCGCCGGGCGCCAGGATATCGAGACCGAAGCAGAAATACTGTTCGTTCGACGTGCCGTCACCCGCATGGGTACTGCCATCGCGCATGACCACCAGGTCGTAGGCGAATCGCTGGTCCTGCGTCGCCGCGTGGTAGTTCTCTGCCACCGTCCGCCCGCCCCAGACGACCGTCCACTCCCCCTCGAACGGCAGACGCAACGGCGTCTTCGTCTCGTACTCCAGGAAGCGACTCGGCGCCGGCTCCTGGCGCGGACGGATCAGGAATCCGTCCACCACGCCGCCCGCGCCGATCCCCCAGACGACCTCGATCACGCCCGGGTACTTCTCGAACTCCGCGTAGCGCACGTACACGTCGTTCCCGGCGACCCGGGCGACCCGCTCGTCCACTAGCCTCTGCTCGGGCCCGATCTGCATCGCGACCTGATTCCGAAAGGCCCGCAGCCCCGCCTCACCACCCATCTGGGCGCCCAGCTCGGCCGAGAACTTCGGCCACAACAGGTCCAGGCTGTCCGCGAAGAACCACGCCGTGTAGCGCCGCCCCAGCTCCAGCACCTCGGCGCCCTGGTCCTGCGCCCGGACGTCCGCCGGATACCAGAGAAGCGCCAACGCCGCAAGCATCCACCTCAATGCCCTATGCCGCATTCCTCTATCTCCCTTGCAATCACAGATTCACGCCTCGTCCCCACCGCCCCACGCGAGCCCCGCCTGCATCCGCCTGCGGTACTCCTCCAGCGCCGCACGGCCCTTCGCAGTGATGCGATAGCTCGTGACGGGCACCTTCCCCCGGAACGCCTTCTCCACCTCGATGTACTCCGCCTCCTCCAGCTTCGCCGCATGGCTCGACAGGTTCCCCCGTGTGAGCCCCGTCACGCGCTCCAGGAACCGGAACTCCACCCACTCCGCCTCCGCCAGAACCGTCAGGATCGCCAGCCGCGCCGGCTCGTGAACCACACGGTCCAGACCCAGGAGCGTCCGGACCTCCCTCCCCCCATCACCGCCCACCGCCACCCCCCACCTCCGCCAATCGACGCTCCAGCCGCACGTACGACCGATGCTCCAGCACGCCCACCACCACCAGCACCGCCGACACGATCGGCGCCTGCACCTGCTCCCCCAGCGCGTAGCTCCCTCCGCCCAGCACCAGCGCCGCCTGCGCCAGCAGGAACACCCCCACTATGAACTCCAGCGGCGTCCTCAGGTACCGCCACACCAGCAGCGGCGTCGCCGCCACGAACGCCAGGTAGCCGACCAGTTCCCACCAATCCCCGCCTCCCCGCCCACCGACCACCACCTCGCGCAACACCCACCCCACCACGACCACGCTCACCACCGCCACGAACCCGGTCAGCAGCCAGCGCAACCGCCGCGCCCCGACGCCCTCCACCTCCTCCACCCGGCCATACCGCTGATAGTACCGCCGCTGGAGCAGCTCCTTCGCCACGATCCAGACGAGCGGCAGCGCGGCCAGCACCGCCCGCGACCACCACGTCAGCGGCGCCAGCGCGCCCGCGAAGTACGACACGAGCCCGAACACGCCGCCCAGCACGTTGCCGAGCCCCGCCGCGCTCCGGGAGAACTTCGCGTACTCCCGGGTCATCGCACTCAACCGATCCACGTCTGCCGCCATGTCGTCTCTCCCGCTCTCTCGTCGCGCCCCGCCCTCACCTCGCCCCTCGCTCGTCGCGCCGCCTTACCCCGCCCACGAGCCGCAGTCGCACGCAAACAAGTTTGTGATACAAACCGACGGTGTCAAGAGGAAGGCGAGGGAACGGCGGCCGGCCGCCGCTCCCCCCGCCTTCGTCTCCGCCTATCTCGGGAACACCACCACGCTCTCGTTCCCGTCCTTCCCGACCGCCGCCACGCC
>CAYPGK010000166.1:0-4092 GCA_964410055.1 uncultured Gemmatimonadaceae bacterium
TCGGCGGCACCGCGGCGCGCATCGCCGCGCAGACGCAGCGCAAGTCGAAGGTGGACGGGAAGGTCACGTTCGAGCGCATCACCTTCGTCGAGACGCCCAATCACGAGCGGATCGTCACGAGCCGCGAAGGCGAGATCGTGATGAAGACGAAGGAGGGCGCCGTCCGCAGCCGCCTCACCGTCCCGTACGGCGCGACGCTCGCCGTCGAGGACGGGCAGGAGGTCGAGGCCGGCGACCTGCTCTTCAGCTGGGATCCGTACTCGGAGCCGATCGTCGCGGACTTCGGCGGCACCGTCAAGTTCATCGACATCGTCGACGAGGAGACGGTGCGTGAGGAGCTCGACGAATCGACGGGCCGTCGCCAGCTCGTGATCATCGAGGATCGGGAGAAGAAGCTCCACCCGATGATCGAGATCCACCAGGACGGCAAGAAGCTCCGTGAGTTCATCATCCCCGTGGGCGCGCAGCTCACCGTCCGCGAGGGGGAGGTGGTCGAGCCCGGGCAGACGCTCGCCAAGATCAGCCGCGAGGTCTACAAGACCCGCGACATCACCGGCGGTCTGCCGCGCGTGGCCGAGCTCTTCGAGGCCCGGCGCCCGAAGGATCCGGCCGTGATCACCGAGATCGACGGCACGATCCGCTTCGGCGAGATCCGGCGCGGCAAGCGCGAGATCATCGTCATCCCGGAGCAGGGGCCGGAGCGCGTCTACGAGGTCCCGGTCGGCAAGCATCTGCGCGTCCACGAAGGCGACCAGGTCCGCGCCGGCGACCGTCTGAGCGAGGGGCCGGTCAATCCGCACGACATCCTGCGGATCAAGGGGCCGCGGGCCGTGCAGGAGTACCTGCTCAACGAGGTGCAGGAGGTCTACCGCCTCCAGGGCGTGAAGATCAACGACAAGCACATCGGCGTCATCGTCCGGCAGATGCTGCAGAAGGTGCGCATCACCGACCCGGGCGACACCGATTACCTCGAGGGCGAGCACGTGGACCGCGCCGAGTTCCGTCAGGCGAACGAGAAGGTCATCAACCAGGGCGGCACGCCCGCTCGCTCGGAGCCGTTGCTCCTCGGGATCACCAAGGCGAGCCTGACCACTCAGTCGTTCATCAGCGCCGCCTCCTTCCAGGAGACCACGCGCGTGCTGACGGATGCCGCCGTACGCGGCGCCCGCGACGAACTGATCGGGCTCAAGGAGAACATCATCATCGGTCACCTGATCCCGGCCGGCACGGGCGTCTATCGCTACCACGACGTGGAGTTCCTCGTCGAGGATCACATCCCGGCGGAGGAAGAGGCCCTCGCCGCTCAGGAGGCGGAGGTCGTCACCAGCTCCGCCGGAGCAGAGGAGCCTGCGAAGGAGGAGCGGACCGCCCCGGCCGACTGAGCCGGACGGCTAGGACGGCACGGCGGGTTCCGGAGCCACGAGCCCGCCGCGCCGCCCGTATCCTCCAGCATCACACCACCATTCACGTGAAGCATCCAGGGCCGCGCCTTGACAAGGTCAAGGGCGGCCCTTAACTTTACAAGTCTGTTCGGCTATTTGAGCCGGCCGCAGCGGGGGGCGCACTTCCCCCGCCTTTTTTCGGTACGCAGATCGAGAGGCACAACGGAGCGATGCCGACCATCAACCAGCTGGTCCGCAAAGGCCGGAAGCAGGTCATCAAGGCGCCCAAGGCGCCCGCGCTGGAGAAGAACCCCTTCAAGCGCGGCGTCTGCACGCGTGTGTACACCACCACGCCGAAGAAGCCGAACTCCGCGCTGCGGAAAGTTGCGCGTGTCCGTCTCACCAACGGCTACGAAGTAACGGCGTACATTCCGGGCGAGGGGCACAACCTCCAGGAGCACTCGATGGTGCTGATCCGAGGCGGCCGTGTGAAGGACCTCCCGGGCGTGCGTTACCACATCATTCGCGGCACGCTGGACGCCAGCGGGGTTTCGGATCGGCGTCAGGGTCGGTCCAAGTACGGAGCGAAGAGGCCGAAGTAGCCATGAGTCGACGGCAGCGAGCGATCAAGCGCGAGGTACCGCCCGATCCGCAGTACGGATCGACGACGGTCACCAAGTTCATCAACGTCCTCATGTACGACGGGAAGAAGTCGCTCGCGGAGCGAATCTTCTACGACGCGATGAGGATCGTCGAGGAGAAGTCGGGGCAGCCGGCTGTCAACGTCTTCAAGCAGGCGATCAACAACGCCAAGCCGGTTGTCGAGGTCAAGAGTCGGCGCGTGGGCGGTGCTACGTACCAGGTGCCGGTCGAGGTGCGCCCCGAGCGTCGCACGGCGCTGGCGATGCGCTGGCTGATCCAGTACGCCCGCGAGCGCGGCGACAAGACGATGGCCGAGCGTCTCGCCAACGAGCTGCTGGCCGCGAGTCGCAACGAAGGTTCTGCGATCAAGAAGAAGGAAGACACGCATCGGATGGCCGAGGCCAACAAGGCCTTCGCACACTACCGGTGGTAAGATCGGGCGAGGGCAGGCGCGGGTGTGGGTGTGAGGGGTTGGTCTCCTCACGCGCCCTCGTGTCGGCGCCCGCCTTCGACGGATAACGATATGTCTAGGAAGACGCCCCTTTCCAAGCTGCGGAACATCGGCATCATGGCGCACATCGATGCCGGTAAGACGACTACGACCGAGCGCATCCTGTACTACACGGGACGGGTCCATCGGCTCGGCGAGACGCACGATGGCGCCGCGACGATGGACTGGATGGAGCAGGAGCAGGAGCGCGGCATCACCATCACGTCGGCAGCGACCACGGCGCACTGGAAGCGTCTGGGCGAGGATTACCGCATCAACATCATCGACACGCCCGGGCACGTCGACTTCACGGTCGAGGTGGAGCGGAGCCTCCGCGTCCTGGACGGCGCCGTCGCTGTGTTCTGTGCGGTGGGCGGCGTGGAGCCGCAGTCGGAAACGGTGTGGCGTCAGGCGGACCGGTACGGTGTGCCGCGCATCGCGTTCGTCAACAAGATGGACCGCGTGGGCGCGGACTTCGACCGGGTCGTCGAGATGATCAAGGACCGGCTCGGTGCGCGTGCGTACCCGATCGAGTACCCGCTCGGTCAGGGTGAACTGTTCACGGGCGTGATCGATGTGATCCGTCGGGTCGAGCTCGTCTACGACGAGGAGTCGCTCGGCGCGCGCTGGACGGAGGCGCCGGTGCCCGACTCGCTCGTCGACAGGATCGAGGAGCTGCGCCAGGAGCTCGTCGAGGCGGCCGTCGAGTACGATGACGAGCTGATGGAGAAGTACCTGGGCGGCGAGGAGCTGACGGAAGAGGAGATTCGGCGTGCGATCCGCAAGGCGACGATCGCGGGCGGGATCGTGCCCGTGCTCTGTGGCTCCGCGTTCAAGAACAAGGGCGTGCCTCAGCTCCTCGACGCGGTGATCGACTACCTGCCGTCGCCGGTCGATATTCCTCCCGTCAAGGGGCATCTGCCCCACCAGGACGGCAAGGAGGTCGAGCGCCTCGCCTCCGACGACGAGCCGTTCGCTGCCCTCGCCTTCAAGGTGGCGACGGATCCGTACGTCGGTAAGCTGACGTTCTTCCGCGTGTACTCGGGCTCCCTCAAGGCGGGCAGCTACGTCTACAACTCGACGAAGGACAAGCGCGAGCGCATCGGTCGTATCCTCCAGATGCACGCGAACCACCGCGAGGAGCGCGAGGAGGTCTTCGCGGGCGACATCGCGGCCGCGATCGGGCTGAAGGACACGAAGACCGGGGATACGCTCTGCGACCCGGACAACCCGATCATCCTGGAGGCGATGCGCTTTCCGGAGCCCGTCATCGACGTGGCGATCGAGCCGAAGACGAAGGCCGACCAGGACAAGCTCTCCGCCGGGCTGGCCAAGCTCGCGGAAGAGGATCCGACGTTCCGGGTGCACACCGATCCCGAGACGGGTCAGACGATTATCAGCGGGATGGGCGAGCTGCATCTCGAGATCATCGTCGACCGTCTGAAGCGGGAGTTCAAGGTCGAGGCGAATGTCGGGCGTCCGCAGGTCGCGTACCGCGAGACGATCCGGCAGACCGCGCAGAACGTGGAGGGGAAGTTCGTCCGGCAGACGGGCGGCCGCGGCCAGTACGGTCACGTG
>CAYPGK010000167.1:0-4059 GCA_964410055.1 uncultured Gemmatimonadaceae bacterium
AGGTCAATGTGATGGGGCAGGTCCACGGCGCCAAGGCCGCGCTGCCGTACCTGGAGGAGTCGGGCGGCGCGATGGTCTGCACGGGCAGCCTGGAATCCGACCGGGGGATGCCGCCCCAGTCCGCCTACGCCGCATCCAAGCACGCCATCAAGGGGTGGTTCGACGCGCTACGGGTCGAGCTTCGCAAGGCGGGCTCGCCGGTGCGGATGAGTTTGATCAAGCCGTTACCCGTGGGCGACGGAGCACCGCGCCGGCATCGCGCTGGTGGCGGCCGCGGTCGCTGGGCTGGGCGCGCTCGCGGTGCGCAGGGCGGCGGCGCCGCTTGCCATCACCTCGGGGCTCTTCGGTGCGATCGCGCTGCTCCATGCCCGGAGCGGGACGCCCGCCGGACCCGTGCCGGGGGGGCAGCGCGAGCCCGAGCGCCGGGAAGTGTACCCCTCCACTCGCGATCGGCATCCCGCCACGATCTTGGCAATACGCCCATAGCGCAATAATTTCGGCGACTCACAGGTCACAAACGACGGCGTGGAGGGCGAGGCGGCCCATCCGACAGGGTGGGCCGAACGCGCTCGTGCCCCGGGTGCATCTTCTTCGAACCGAATCCTCTCGCGCAGGAGGTTTCATGCGGGGACGACGTCTTCATCTATTCGTGCTGATGGCGGCGCTCGCGACACCGGCCGCGGCCCAGGAGCTCCCGATTTATGAACTGGGCGAGGTCGTGGTCTCCGAGCGGCTGCCGGTGACCGAGCAGGCGGTCACGCACCGGACGGTGACGGCAGAGGAGATCGAGGCGGCGGGCGCGCGCACGCTCGACGAGGCGCTGGCGCTGCTGCCGGGGATCGACCTGAGGACGGGCGGCGCCGGCGTGCCGCGCATCAACGTGCGCGGCTTCCGCTCCCGGCACCTGGTGGTGCTGCTCGATGGCATCCCGCTGAACTCGACCTTCGACGGGCAGGTCGACCCGTCCTTCATCGCGGTCGAGAACATCGCGCTGATCAAGATGTCGCCGGCCACGGGGTCGGTCCTCTACGGCCAGGGCGGGCTCGCGGGCGTGATCAACATCATCACCCGCCGGGGCGCGTCCGGCCTGAGCGCCGAGGCGACGGCCGAGGTCCGCGAGGGTCCGACGCGCACCGCCCGCGCCGTAGCGGGTGGAGGCGCGGGGCGGATCTCGTACTTCGCGAGCGCCAGCGTGCTGGACTCGGACGGCTACCCATCCGTGGGCGTACCGCCGTCGCTGGGTGAAGGCCCGGATCTGCGGCGTGCCAACAGTCATCGCGAACGTCGAAGCTTCTTCGCGAACCTCACGGCGACGCCGGGTGAGAGGAGTGCGCTCGGGCTGGTCGTCTCCCACACCGAGGGCGCCTACGGGATCCCGCCCGGGCTGATCGACGACCCGAACGATCCGTTCGTGAACCGTCCGAGGTACGAACGGGTCGAGGACCTCGCCGGTACCTCCGCACAGCTGGCCGGCAGCTTCGACCCGGCCGGCCCGTTCGCCCTGCGCGGGTGGGCGTTCGCCAACCGCTGGGACGAGGAGCGCGCCCGCTACGACAACGCCTCGTTCACCATGGACGATCCCAGGGTCCGGGGCAGCTACCGTGAGGAGAGCAGCTCCATGCTCACCGGCCTCGGCGTCCAGGCCGCCTTCGACGCCACCTCCAACTCGCGCCTGATCCTTGCCCTTTCCGCCGAGCGCGACGAGTGGGAGTCCGACCTGCGGATCCGTGACGTGCCGCTCGGTGGCGGCGGTGGCGGCGGTGGCGGTGGCGGCGGATCGACCACCTACGACTTCCGTGACGTCCACGACCGCCGGACCCTCGCCCGCTACGGCGTCGCGCTCGAGTACGACCTGCGCCCGGTGGAGCGGGTGGGCGTGACGCTGGGCGCGTCGCGGTACTGGCTCGACCGGACGGCGCAGGACCTCCTGGACGCGAGTGCGTTCGCGGCGGGGGTGCACTACGATCCCACCCCGGGGACCACGCTGCGCGCATCTGCAGCGCGCAAGTTCCGCTTCCCGACGGTGCGCCAGCTCTACGATCCGGACGGCGGCGATCCCGGTCTGCGGGCGGAGCACGCGGACGTGATCGAGGCCGGGATCGAGCAGGCGGTGAAGGCGTTCGGGCGTGTGGGGCTGACCGTGTTTCGCACGATCGCCAGGGACTACATCGAGCGGCCGGCGCAGGGCGAGCCGTTCGCCAACCACGACGAGTACCTGTTCCGCGGCGTCGAGGCGACGGCCGCGGTGCGCCCTCTGGATCGGCTGCGGCTGGAGGTCGGCTACACCTACCTCGACACGGAGGATCGCTCGCCCGGCTCCGCGCGTGAGGCGCTGCAGTACCGTCCGAAGCACCGCGCGACGTTCGTCGGACGCTTCACCCCGCAGACCGGGCCGAGTGCGACGCTCTCCGTGCTCCACGTGGCCGGTCAGGTCTACTACTCGCGGCGCGAGCCGATCGTGAGCGCGGAGCTGCCGGCGTACACCGTGGTCTCGGGTCGGCTCTCGCAGCGGCTCTTCGGCGGCCGGGCGGAGGCGTTCGTCGGCGCGGCCAACCTCTTCGACGTGGCGTACGAGGAGGAGTACGGCTCGCCGCAGGCGACGCGGATCCTCTACGGCGGCCTCACGGTGCGCTGGTGAGTCTTCGGGCACAGGGAGATACGACGATGAATCTCACGATCCTCGCGCCGGCCCGCGTCCTGGACGGCGTGTCGCGGCTGCCGACTCTGGCCGGCGACCGTGCGACGGTTCGCCGGCTGGAACTGGCCGCGCTCCTGCTGACCGGCGCCGTCGCCGCGTGCATGAGCACTTTCATCGACCTGAACCTCCGGGTCCCGGGCCATCACATCCTGTACTCGATCTTCCCGATGGCGTTTGGCTTCGCCATGGTCCCGCGCGGCCGCGCCGGCACGGTCATGGGCGCCTCCGCGCTCACGACGACGGCGCTCCTCGGCCTTGCCGGCGCGCGCATCCCGGGCCCGGGCGCGCTCACGAGCCTCGCGCTGACCGGCCCCTTCCTCGACATCGCGCTCCGGCACGGGCGCAGCGGGTGGAGGCTGTACGCCGCCTTCGTCCTGGCCGGTGCGTCGAGCAACATCGTCGCCTTCATGGTCCGCGGCGGGACCAAGGCGTTCTTCGGGGTGGGAGGATTGGGCGGGGGGCGAACGCTGGCGAACTGGCTCCCGCAGGCGGTATGGACCTACGCCGCCGCGGGCGTGCTCTGCGGCCTGATCAGCGCCGCCACGTGGTTCAAGCTCCGGGATCGCGCCGGGGATGGGTCGTGATCGTCATCGGGATCGATGACACCGACACGATCGACGGGCCGGGCACGAACCAGCTCGCGCGGCGGATCGCCGCGGCGCTCGCGCCCGGCTACTCGCTCGAGTCGATCGTACGCCACCAGCTCCTCTTCGACCCGCGGATCTCGTACACGAGCAAGAACGGCTCGGCGTCGCTCGTCGTCCGGGCGGCGCCAGCGCGCGGCGTGGAGGGGCTGATCCCGCGCGTGCGGGCCATCATGCGGGAGCACTTCCAGCCCGGGAGCGATCCGGGGCTGTGCGTGGCCGAAGCCGTGCCGGACGCCGTGATCGACTTCGGCCTGCGGTGCAAGCGCGAGCCGGTGCCGCAGGCGGAGGCGCGCGCCCTCGCCCGGGCGGCGGGGATTCATCTGGAAGGCCTGGGCGGGTCCGAGGACGGCGTCATCGGCGCCCTCGCCGCGGTCGGCCTCCGCGCCACGGGCGAGGATGGCCGCGTGGTGCACATGGATGGATGGGGCTGGCCGGATCCCTTCGCCGGGCCCCAGCCGGCCGATGCGGTCCTGGCCCGCGGCGTCTCGGCCATCGTGGAGCGGGACACCGGCCGAGGCGTCACCGCCGGCGTCGTGGACGTCGGCAAACACCTGCGGCCCGCCTTCCGGGGCGGGCGAGCGGTCCTGTTCGTCGAGGCCGTGCCACCGGAGTCGGCGAGCGGCGCCGAGTGGAGGGCGCTGAAGCTGGAATGACCGACCGGATCCGCGTCTCCGCGACCCGCCGCGTCGGCGCCACCTAGCGGACCGCGAACCC
>CAYPGK010000168.1:0-3978 GCA_964410055.1 uncultured Gemmatimonadaceae bacterium
CATCCTCGTCGATCAGCTCGCCGGCCTCGACGATCAGCTCGCCGTCGATCGGGTCATAGACGTCGTCGAGGGCGACGGTGCCCACGATCCGGTCCTTCAAGGGCTCGATGATGTCCTCGCCCTCCTTGAGCGCGGCCATCTCGATGCCGAGGATCGTGCCGCAGTCCTCCTCGGTGATGGTGACGTCCTGCGCCACGTCCACCAGGCGGCGCGTCAGGTAACCGGCGTCCGCCGTCTTGAGCGCCGTGTCAGCCAGCCCCTTCCGGGCGCCGTGCGTCGAGATGAAGTACTCGAGCACGGTCAGCCCCTCGCGGAAGTTCGACTTGATCGGGCTTTCGATGATCTCGCCGATCCCACCGGTCAGCTTCTTCTGCGGCTTGGCCATGAGGCCGCGCATCCCGGCGAGCTGGCGCATCTGGTCGCGGTTCCCACGAGCACCCGAGTTCATCATCATGAACACCGGGTTGAACCCGTCGTTCGAGCGCTCGAGTCGACGCACCATTGCATCGGCCACGTCGTTGTTGGCGTGCGTCCAGGTGTCGATCACCTTGTTGTAGCGCTCGCCGTTCGAGATGACGCCGTTCTGGTAGGCACGGGTGTAGCGCGCCACCTCCTCTTCGGCCTCGGCGAGGATCTGGCTCTTCTCCGTGGGGATCTGGAGGTCGACCAGGCCGACCGAGATCCCGCCGAGCGTCGCGTAGCGGAAGCCGAAGTCCTTCAGCCCATCCAGGAACTCGGTCGTGCGCTTGAGCCCCACGGTGCGGTACGCCTGGAAGATGACCTCACCGAGCTCCTTCTTCCCCATCGTGTTGTTCTTGAAGCCGAGCTCCTCGGGGATGATGGAGTTGAAGATCACGCGCCCGACCGTGGTGCGCTCCCACTTGCCGCGACGGGTCTGCTCCTCCTCCTCATCGAGGGAGCGCCTCTCGACCCAGAACCAGCAGGGCGAGTGGTAGTGCACATGCCCGAGCGCCACGGCCGCCTCCGCCTCGGCGAAACGACCGTAGCGCGGCGCCGTCGCATAGATCTCGTCGAGCCGCTTCTGGACCTCTTCCTTCCTGGCACGCGGCGCGCGCGGGTTGTCGAGCACCTCCTCCGCGTCCTGGATCTCGAGCGGCGGCTTGGTCAGGTAGTAACACCCGATGACCATGTCCTGCGACGGACTCGCGATCGGCCGCCCGTTCGACGGCAGCAGGATGTTGTTGCTCGACAGCATGAGCACGCGCGCCTCGAGCTGCGCCTCGAAGCTGAGCGGCACGTGCACCGCCATCTGGTCACCGTCGAAGTCGGCGTTGAAGGCCGCACACACCAGCGGGTGGATGCGGATCGCCTTCCCTTCGACCAGCACCGGCTCGAAGGCCTGAATCCCGAGGCGATGCAGCGTCGGCGCGCGGTTGAGCAGCACCGGATGGTCCTTGATGATCTCCTCGAGGACCTCGTAGACCTTGGGATCGTCCCGCTCGACGATCTTCTTGGCCCGCTTGACCGTCTCCGCCTCGCCCCGCTTCTCCAGCTCGTGGATGATGAAGGGCTTGAAGAGCTCGACCGCCATGGCCTTCGGCAGGCCGCACTGGTGCAGCTTGAGCTCGGGGCCCACAACGATGACCGAGCGGCCCGAGTAGTCGACTCTCTTGCCGAGCAGGTTCTGCCGGAAGCGGCCCTGCTTGCCCTTCAACATGTCGGAGAGCGACTTGAGCGGCCGCTTGCCCCGGCCACGGATCGCCTTGCTCCTGCGACCGTTGTCGAAGAGCGCGTCCACCGCCTCCTGGAGCATGCGCTTCTCGTTGCGCAGGATCACCTCCGGCGCGCGCATCTCCATGAGCTTCTTCAGCCGGTTGTTCCGGTTGATCACCCGGCGGTAGAGGTCGTTCAGGTCGCTGGTCGCAAAGCGGCCGCCATCGAGCGGGACCAGCGGACGCAGATCCGGCGGGATGACCGGGATCACGTCCATGATCATCCACTCGGGCTTGTTGCGGGTCTCCGGCGTCGGACCCGAGTTCCGGATCGCGTCAATGACCTTGAGCCGCTTCAGCTTCATCTTCTTGCGGTGCTGGCTCGTCTCGGTCGCGACCTCGGCGCGAAGCGCCTCGGCCAGACGGTCCAGCCCGCGGCCGTCCTTGTTCCGCTCCTCGACCGGCCGGTCCTGCGCATCGAGCTGACGGAGCAGCGTGCGCACGGCCTCGGCCCCGATCTCGGCCTTGAAGGCGTCGTCGCCCTCCTCGCGCGCCTTGATCCGCAGGTCGTAGTACTCGTCCTCGTCCAGGAGCTGCTGGTACTTGAGATCCTGCTTGCCCGGGTTCGTCACCACGTAGGCCGCGTAGTAGATGACCTTCTCCAGGTCGCGCAGCGTCATGCCGAGCAGGTAGCCCATCTGGCTCGGCAGCGTCTTGAAGAACCAGATGTGGGCGACCGGCACGGCGAGCTCGATGTGGCCCATGCGCTCACGCCGCACCTTGGAGAGCGTCACCTCCACGCCGCACTTGTCGCAGACGTGCCCGCGGAAGCGGATCCGCTTGAACTTCCCGCAGTGGCACTCCCAGTCCTTGACCGGGCCGAAGATCCTCTCGCAGAAGAGCCCATCGCGCTCCGGCTTGAAGGAGCGGTAGTTGATGGTCTCCGGCTTCGTGACTTCGCCGTAGCTCCAGCTCCGGATCTCCTCGGGCGAGGCGATCCTTAGCTGGATGTAGTCGAAGTCGCTCGACCGGGGCTCGCGAGTGCGCGGAAAATCGATCATATCGTCAACCTCTCCGGCGTATGCCTGAGATGCGGTCGGCGTCTACATCACCGCCGACTCGACATGTCTTGGTCCTGGGCGAGCGCGGGGGCGTCGCGAACGCGGGGGGCGCCGGAAGACCGGCCCGCCGCGCTCGCGCTCGCCCACGCGCCCGTACTACTCCTCCCTGCCGAGCGTCACCGACAGCCCCAGCGACTGGAGCTCCTTGACCAGCACGTTGAACGACTCCGGGATCCCCGGCTCGGGCAGGTTCTCGCCCTTGACGATCGCCTCGTAGACCCGGCTACGCCCGGCGACGTCGTCGCTCTTGACGGTCAGGATCTCCTGGAGCGTGTGCGCCGCACCGTACGCCTCGAGCGCCCAGACCTCCATCTCGCCGAAGCGCTGGCCGCCGAACTGGGCCTTCCCGGCGAGCGGCTGCTGGGTGACCAGCGAGTAGGGCCCGATCGAGCGCGCGTGGATCTTGTCGTCGACCAGGTGCGAGAGCTTGAGCATGTAGATCGTCCCGACGGTCACCGGGAAGTCGAACGGCTCGCCGCTCCGGCCGTCGCGCAGCCGGACCTTGCCTGCCGCCGTCATCCCGGCCGCGGCCAGGAACTCGACGACCGCCGCATCGAGTCCTTCCTTGAGCGACCGCTTCTTGGCGATCGCACTGACCGCGGGGAACGCATCCGCGAGCTTCTCGCCGCGGCGCTCAGCCAGTTCCGTGGCCGCCTGCACCACGTACTTCCTGAGCCCCTCGAACGTCTCACGAAGCACCGCGGGCGCATCCTTGTCGAGGTATGCGTCGAGCGACCGGCCGAGCGACTGCGTCTCCGGCCCGGCGCCGTTCCCGGCTTCGACCCTCTCCCCGCCCGGCAGGGCGCGGATCAGCTCCTCGATTCGGGCCGCGTCGAGCTCGGGGAACTCCACGGAGCGGATCCCCAGCGCCTGGTGCGCCCAGCGCACGCCGCCGATCTTCACCAGAACGCCGACCTCATCCTCGGACGCCCCCTGGAAGACCGGCGTCTTGGCCTCGAAGCCGAGGAGCGAGCAGACCCAGCCGAGATGCGTCTCGAGGATCTGGCCGACGTTCATGCGGCTCGGCACGCCGAGCGGGTTCAGGACGATCTGCACGGGCGTCCCATCCGGGAGGAACGGCATGTCCTCCTCCGGAACGATCCGCGCCACGATCCCCTTGTTGCCGTGGCGGCCCGCCATCTTGTCGCCGACGCTGATCTTGCGCTTCTCGGCGATGTAGACCT
>CAYPGK010000169.1:0-3940 GCA_964410055.1 uncultured Gemmatimonadaceae bacterium
ACCACCCCCAGCACCGCCCCCGGCACGTCCGTGAGCGCGCGCAGCCGGCCGGCCACTTCCTCATGCCCGGGGCCGTGCACCAGCGCGAGCGCGGGATTGCGGGTGTGCCCGGTCCGCGCGTCCTCGAGGTTGCCGTGGTCGCTGGCGACGAGGAGGAGCATGTCGGCGGGGAGCGCGTCGAGGAGGCCGGCGAGGAATGCGTCGACGCGCTCGATGGCGCGGATCGCGGCGCCCAGCTCCTGGCGGTGGCCGGCCGCGTCGGTCGAGTAGTGGGCGTAGAAGGTGAGGTCGTGCGCCGCGGCGATGCGGGCCAGGTTGCGGCCGGCCTCGGCCGGCGCGATCACGGGCACCTCGAGACGGCCGAGGTGCTCGCGCCAGCCGTCGTTCGTGATTTCGCTGGCGACGGCGTCGCCGCGGGCGAGGGCGGCAGTGTGGCGGGTAAGGAGCCCGGCGCCGAGCGCGGCGAGGGGCGGGCCGGCGCGGAGCGGCGACCGGCGGGCGCGGAGCGGCGACCGGCGGGCGCGGCGCGTGCCTTCGGGCGGCGGGTCGACGGCCTCCTCGGGGTACGCGTTGGCGAAGGCGACGCGGCGGCCGGCACGCAGCGCGTGCGCGAGCAGGCTCTCCTCGGCGACGAGCGGTCGCAGCGCGGTCGGGACCCACGGCCCGTAATGGCGGCCGAACCGTGCCGGCGCGTTCACGCCGGTCAGGAGCGCGGTCTGCCCGGTCCCGCTCTGGGGCAGGCCGTCGACGCCGAGCACGGCGTCGAGGCCGAGGAGCGTCGTCTCGCGGGTCGACCGGCCGGCGACGTCGATCGTGGGGCGCTCTCCGTCCAGCAGCGCCTCGAGCGTAGGCAGCCGTGCGGCGGCAAGGGCGTTCACCGCCGGATCGGCCGGCCCGAGCCCGACGCCGTCCAGGAAGACGAAGACGAGGCGACGCACGGCGGAGACTACCCTCCAGCCGGGCGAACGACGCGGACCATGACGGATGCGCGCGCCATGCCGCCTCCCCTACCCTTCGAGCGCGCGTGCGACGTCGTCCAATGCGACGCCGTCGACCTCGACAATCTTGTTCCGCCCCGTATCGCCCGAGACGACGCGGACCGCGGACTTCGGCACGCCGAGGAGGCGGGCGAGGAAGCGCACGAGCTCTTCGTTCGCGGCGCCTTCCACGGGCGGCGCGGCGAGGCGGACCTTGAGCGCGCCGTCGTATTCGCCGGCCAGCTCGCTCCGCGACGCGCGCGGCTGCGCACGGACGGGGATCCGCACCGCGTCGCCTCGTTGTTCGAATCGGATCGCCATTCGGATACGCTCTCGATGAGGCCGGCCGTGCCGGAGAATCGGGCCCGCCCTGCGCGCAGGTGAGGGTGCCCGGGCCGGGCCCCCGACCCGCGGGCTCCGGCCGCGTACGCTCCGCACGCCCGCCATCTGCCCGCAACTTGCAAACCTTCCCGTGAGGGACACGCCGGAAAAATGCCCCGCGCCGCAGGCCGCCACAACCCGCCGCAGCGAATGCCGGACCGGGGGTGCGGGCGCGCCCGGGCGGGACAAGCGCGCCTGGGAGGAGCAGGCGCCCCCAGGAGGAGGGGGCACCCCCGTGCACCGCACCGGAGGAGGCACCCATGCCCCGACCGCTCGCCGAACAGGTCGTCGTCATCACCGGCGCTTCGTCCGGGATCGGGCGGTGCACGGCGCTGTACCTGGCCGCCCGCGGCGCGCGGGTCGTGCTGACCGCGCGGTCGGCGGAAGCGCTGGACGACGTCGCGCGCGAGATCCGGGACGCGGGCGGCGTCGCCCACGCCTTTCCGGGCGACGTCCGCAGCGAGGAGGACATGGCGGCCGTGGCCGACGCGGCGGTCGATCGGTTCGGGCGGATCGACACCTGGGTCAACAACGCCGGCGTCTATTTCTACGGCGCCGTCGTCGACTTCACGCTCGACGACTTCCGCGCCGCGCTCGAGACCGACCTGATCGGCGTGATCAACGGGACGCGGCAGGCGCTGCGGCACATGCTCCCGGCGCGCTCGGGCGTGATCATCCAGATCTCCTCGATCCTGGGCCGCCGCGGTGCGCCGTACACGGCACCGTACTCGACCGCCAAGGCAGGGATCGAAGGCTTCTGCGACTCGCTCCGCTCCGAGCTCTGGGGGAGCGGCGTGCACGTCTCCACGCTCTACGTCCCCAGCGTCGACACGCCGATCTACCAGCACGCGCGGAGCCGCTGCCCGACACAGCCCAATGCGGTCCCGCCGGTGCACGACCCGATCGTGGTCGCCCGGAAGATCGCCCGGCTCGCGGTCGCGCCGAAGCGGGCCGCGTTCATCGGGCCGTTCCGCTTCGCCTACCTCGGCCTCGCCCGCCTCCTCCCCCGCACCACCGACTGGTTGCTCCACCGCGCCGCCGGGATCATGGAGGGCCCCCTTCCGCCGGGCGAGGACAACGTGGACTCGCCGATGAGGTCGTACCCGGCGAGGGTGCGGGGCGGGTGGAGGCGACGTGGGGTGCTGGGGTTCACGGTCGGTGATTTGGTGCGGGTGGTGAGGGGGCGGAGGAGATAGGCGGCCGGCCGTTGGCCGGCGGGAATCGGCCGCCAGGCCGGCCGCCCCCCGCGCGCCACCCGGCGCGCCGTCCCCGCCGCGAAGCGGTCCTCACGGATACAGCACCACCTTCCTGCACCCATCTACTTTCCCCGCAAACATCTCATACGCCCGCGGCGCCTCCTCCAGCGGCATCCGATGACTGATGACCCGACTCGGCTCCACGCGCCCCTCTTGGATGTGCTCGAGCAACCTCGGCATGTAGCGCTTCACGTTGCACTGGGCCATGCGCAGCGTGAGGTTCTTGTTCATCGCCGTGCCGATCGGGACCAGGTTCCACGGTGGGCCGTAGACGCCGATCAGGACGACGTTGCCGCCCTTGCGCACGGCATCGATCGACCAGGCGATCACGGTCGCGGCGCCGGCTTCCATCATGGTGCGGCGGCCGAGGAACGTGTGCAGGTTCGAGCCGTCGGCCTCCATCCCGACCGCGTCGATGCAGACGTCGGGGCCCATCCCTCCCGTGATGTCCTTGAGGTAGGCGACGATGTCGTCGATCTCGCGGAAGTTGACGGTCTCGACGTTGTTGTACTCGCGGGCGAATGCGAGCCGGTAGTCGACGTGGTCGACGGCGATGACGCGGCCGGCGCCCATGAGCCAGGCGGCTTTCTGCGTGAACAGCCCGACCGGGCCGCAGCCGAAGACGACGACGGTCTCGCCCGGCTTGATCTCGCCCATCTCTGCGGCCTGGTAGCCGGTGGGGAAGACGTCGGCGAGGAAGACGGCGTCTTCGTCGGAGAGCTCGTCGGGGATCTTCATCGGGCCGACATCGGCGAAGGGGACGCGCACGTACTCGGCCTGGCCGCCGTCGTAGCCGCCGGTGGTGTGCGAGTAGCCGAAGACGCCGCAGGCGAGCTCGCTGTTCGGGTTCGTGTTCTCGCACAGCGCGTACAGATCCCGCTGGCAGTAGAAGCAGCTCCCGCACGAGATGTTGAACGGGACGACGACGCGATCGCCCTTCTTCAGGTTCCGCACGCTCGGACCGACCTCCTCGACGATGCCGGTGAACTCGTGGCCGAAGGTGTGGCCGACGCGCGTGTCGGGGACCAGGCCCCGGTAGAGGTGCAGGTCCGAGCCGCACACCGCCGCGGCCGTGACGCGCAGGATCACGTCGTTGGGATGCTCGATTTGCGGGTCCGGCTTCTCGACCACGCGCAGGTCCGCCGGTCCGCGGTACGACACTGCCTTCACGTGCGCCTCCCGGGGCTGGGATCGAACGAAACGAGCACGGCGGCCGGGCGAGCCCGCCGCCGTCGACACCGGCACCCCTTCGCGCAAGATGCATGCGCCGCGGGAGGGTCCTTCGGGCGGGTCCACTGCTGGCATGCGCGTTGCCCGCATGGTGCG
>CAYPGK010000170.1:0-3813 GCA_964410055.1 uncultured Gemmatimonadaceae bacterium
AGCACTTCGAGGCGCCCGTGCCGCTCGTGGCGCCGCACATCGCCGGGTTCGCGGTGAGGTAGGCGACGACGCGGCGGGTCACTCGAGCTTCAGCGCCTTCCACGCGACGCCGCCCTGCGCACGCCGAGCGCTCCGAGCATGGCGAGGGCGGCCATCGCCAGTGAAACGCCGGCGCGGTGCTCCGTCGCCCATGGGTAGAGGCTCCACGTCCGGACCCGCCCCGAAGTCGTGCCGCGCTCGCCGCCATCGTTGGGGAGCGGCGCGTAGAGGTTGTCGGGGGCGTCCACCGACTTCGGCCGGTCGGTCTTCTGGAGCCGGTAACCGGTGAGGGTGAACTGCAGGTCGATCAGCCGCGGGGCGATGCGCTCCAGGAGCGAGAACGTCTTCCCCGCGGTCCCCACGTAGAGGTCGCGTACGTCGTGCTCGGCGGCGTAGAGGATCGCGCGGGCGACCAGCTCGGGTGCGTACACGGGCGGGTAGCCGCGCGGCACCACGCCGAGCCGCGTCCGGGCGTGCTCGAAGAGCGGCGTGTCGATCGACGACGGCTTGATCAGCGTCACCCGCACGGGCGACCCGGCTTTGCGGAGCTCGACGCGCAGCGCGTCCAGCCACCCCTTGATCGCGTGCTTGGACGCGGCGTATGCGGACTGGAGCGGCATGCCCCGGTCGGACTCCGCGCTCCCGACGCAGACCAGCGCGCCGCCCGAGGCCTCCAGGTGCGGCAGCGCGGCCTTCGCGCCGTGGACCTGCCCCATCACGTTGACCTCGAGGACCCGACGGAAGTCCTCGACCGGCGTGTCCTGGAAGGTCGCGTAGGCGGAGACGGCCGCGTTGTTGACCCAGGTGTCGATCCGGCCGTATTCCTCCACGGCGCGGCGGGCGAGGGCATCGACCTGGGCCTGGTCGGCGACGTCGGTCAGCACCGCGATCGCCGTGCCGCCCGCCTGCCGGATCTCCTCGACCGCCCGCTCCAGATCGCCCGCGTTGCGAGCGGCGAGGACCACGCGCGCGCCGCGGCGGGCGGCTTCCCTGGCCGTGACCAGCCCGATCCCGCTTGACGCGCCCGTGACGACGATGACCTGGTCGGAGATCGGACGGGGCATGGACGGCTTCCTTCTCGCGTCGAGGTGGATCGCTGGCGCGCCGCCGGCGGAGCGTGAGCCACGCACTTGCAGCATCGATCCGTGCAGGAGGCGGGCCGGATCGGACAGTTGCCGAACGGGGACGGAATCGAATGCCGGGTGAAACGCCGAGGGCGCATCGTGAGGCCGGCGGCGGCGCGCTACGCCGCGAGGTCGGGCTGCCGGGCGCGGTCCTGCTCGGGCTCGGCTCGATGGTCGGGACCGGCGTCTTCGTCAGCATCGGCCTCGCCGCGGGCGTCGCCGGCCCGGCGCTCCTCGCCGCGACGATCCTCGCCGCGCTGGTCGCCGCCGCGAACGGGCTCTCGAGCGCACAGCTCGCCGCCGCGCATCCGGTCAGCGGCGGCACCTACGAGTACGGCTACCGCTGGCTCTCGCCCGCGTTCGGCTTCGCGGCGGGGTGGCTGTTCCTCCTCGCGAAGACCGCCTCGGCCGCGACGGCGGCGCTGGGGCTGGCCGGCTACCTCCTCGAGCTGGTCGGTGTGGGCGACGAGTCCGCGCGGGTGCTCCGGAGCGCGCTCGGCGTCGGCGCGGCGCTCGCGATCACCGGTTTCGTGGCCGGCGGGATCCGTCGCTCGAACCGGGGCAACGCGGTGATCGTGACCGTCACGCTCGCCGGGCTGGTGCTGCTGGTCGCCGCGGCGATCCCGGCCATCGTCCCCGAACGGCTCGGCAACTTCACGCCGTTCCTGCCGCGCGGCGGCGCAGGCGCCGGCGCCGCGGGCGGCGTCGCGGGCGGAGGAGCGAGCCATGGCGCGGGCCACGGCGGCCTCGGAGTCGATGGCATCGGCGCGCTGCTCCACGCCGCAGCGCTCATGTTCGTCGCCTTCACGGGGTACGGCCGGATCGCGACGCTGGGTGAAGAGGTGCGCGATCCGCGGCGAGTGATCCCGCGCGCCGTGATCGTGACCATGGCGATTGTGACCGCGCTCTACCTGGCCGTGGGGTTCGCCGGGGTGGGCGTGCTGGGCGCCGCCGCGTTCGGCGACGTCGCCGAGCGGACCGCCGCGCCGCTCGAGGCGGTCGCCGTCGCCCTCGGCTCGCCGGCGCTCGCGACGCTCGTCTCGGTGGCCGCCGTGACGGCAATGGCCGGCGTGATCCTCAACCTGGTCCTCGGCCTCTCGCGCGTGCTGCTGGCCATGGCCCGCCGTGGCGATGCGCCCGCGTACCTGAGCCGTATCGACGCCGCGCGGGCGAGCCCGGTCGCGTCGGTCTGGACGTGCGGCGGGTCGATCGCCGCGATCGCGCTCGCCGGCGACGTGCGCATCGCCTGGTCGTTCAGCGCGTTCACCGTCCTCGTCTACTACGCGATCACGAACCTGGCCGCGCTGCGACTCCCGGCCGAGCAGCGCACGTTCCCGCGCTGGATCGCCGCCGCCGGGCTCGTCGGCTGCCTCGCGCTGGCGTTCTGGGTCGAGCCGGCCGTCTGGCTCGCCGGGTCCGCGCTACTCGTGCTCGGGCTCGCGGTGCGGGCGGTGGTCCGGCGCCGGCGCGTGGGGTGAGACGGCCCGCCTCGCCCGAGACGAGGGCTTCGCTCAGCACTCCCGGAGCTCCGCCGAGTAGATCCGCCAGCGACGCACCTCCTCGGTGGCGCCGGGGACGACGCCGCGCCGGAGGGTGTAGCTCCCGCGGAAACACTGCGCGGCGCCGTCGGCCGTCGTTGCCCGCACCTCGACGGGGATGCGGATGTAGCGCGAGCCGGCCGCGCCTTCGATCCGGCCGGGCTCGCCCACATCGACCCGGACCGACGCGGTCGCGGCGAAGCCGCGCCGGAACTCCTCGAACGTCTGCCCGCTCGCAGCGCCGGCGCCCTCCCAGTACCGGTACGCCCGCGCGTAGTCGCCGGCGGCGATCGCGGCGTAGTAGTCGCGGATCACGGCGACGGCGGCCTCCGGCGAGCCGGTGTCCGGCAGTGCGGCATGGGGCGGGGCGGCGGGAGAATCGGCGGCGGCGGGAGAATCGGCGGCATCGCCAGGGGAACTGGTGGCGGGGGCGGGGGAGCCGGTGGCGGCGTCGGCGGGGGAATCGCTGGCGTCGGCGGCCGCTGGCGCACCCGCGTCGCCCGATGGCGCCTCGCGTTCGCCGTCGGCGCACGCCGCGGCCGCGAGCCACGCGACGAGCAGCGCGGCAGTCGCCATCCGATGGACCGCCGCGCGCCCCGGTCGCCCGGCGCCGGACCGGACGCCGCCCACCGGCACCGTCACCCTCACAACGTCGGCTTGAACACCATCGCCCATACCGTGGACACCTGCAGCAGGACGTTCGCGAGGTTCACCAGCGTCACCCGCCGTCGCGCGCGATCCACCTCCACCGGGTCCGCGTCCGGCGAGGACGACAGCTTCGCCAGCGCCATCCCGGCCCGCCGGCCGACCACCGCGCCCAGCGCGATCGAGCCGAACACGCCGACCAATCCCCACGTGAGCCACAGCGACAACCTCCAGCCCATGATCGCCATCATCCCGATCCCGGCGAACAGCGTCACCATCGCCGCGGGGCCGAAGACCCGCTGGCCGAGGTGGCCGGCGTGCCGCGCGAAGAGAGTGGCCGCCGCCGGGTCCCGCTCCGTCGCCAGCCGCGCGTTCAGCAGCGTCAGCGTGATCAGGCCGCCGACCCACACGATCGCCGCGCCCACGTGCAGGAACTTGAAAAGCGCGTACCAGTTGAACATGTTCGC
>CAYPGK010000171.1:0-3791 GCA_964410055.1 uncultured Gemmatimonadaceae bacterium
CCCTCACGTTCGAGTGATCGGATCGACGATGATCCATAGTTCACCTTCCAACACAGGAGGACCGACTATGGCGTACGAACTTCCGCCGCTCCCCTACGGGTACGACGCTCTGGAGAAGGCGATCGACGAGCAGACGATGCGGCTGCACCACGACAAGCACCACGCCGCGTACGTCAACAACCTGAACGCTGCGCTGGAGGGCCATGCGGATCTGGCCGCGATGAGCGCCGAGGAGCTGATCCGCAACCTGGACCGCGTGCCGGAGAACATCCGCACGGCCGTGCGCAACAACGGCGGCGGGCACGTGAACCACACGATGTTCTGGCAGATCATGGGTCCGAACGGCGGCGGCGAGCCGACGGGCGCGATCGCCGACGTGATCAACGGCACCTTCGGCGACTTCGAGACGTTCAAGAAGCAGTTCAACGACGCCGGCGCGAAGCGCTTCGGCAGCGGCTGGGCGTGGCTGGTCCGGACGCGGGACGGCAAGTTCGAGGTCATGAGCACCGCGAACCAGGACAACCCGATGATGGAGGGGCACTACCCCATCCTCGGCAACGACGTCTGGGAGCACGCGTACTACCTGCGCTACCAGAACCGTCGCCCGGAGTACCTCGAGGCGTGGTGGAACGTCGTGAACTGGGACGAGATCAACAAGCGGCTGGAGCAGGCGAAGTAAGCCGCTCGCCGGCAACGTTCTGGGCACGAGCCCGTCGCCCCACGCCCGGGGCGGCGGGCTCGTGTCGTTGATTCCGGTACCGCGCCCCACTCCCCCGCCCCCTCCGGCGTGCTGCAGCCCCGCCACTCACGTTGACGCAACCCTCGCGCGCGCACTAGAATGCGCGCGTTCCCCGAACCAATCCCTCACGATCCCCGCGATCCCATGGGTACGATCATGCGTGCGAGTCCGATCCGAATCCTCACGGCGGCGGCGGTGGCCGTCGCGCTGGCGGCTGGCCCCGCCCTGGCACAGGGTCCGAAGCGGCAGCTCGAGCACGAAGACACCTGGGGCTGGCGCTCGATCCGCAGCAGCGATCTCTCCGGCGACGGCCGCTGGGCGCTCTACTGGGCGTCGCCCGAGGACGGCGACGCCGAGCTCTCCGTCCAGGCGACGCGCGACCGGACGGTGCACCGCATCCCGCGTGGCGTCTCGGCGCGGTTCTCCCGGGACTCGCGCTTCGTCGTCTTCACGATCGAGCCGATGGACGCGGTCGTGGACTCGCTGAAGCGCGCCAGGGCGAAGCCGGACGCGATGCCGAAGGACTCGCTCGGGATCCTGGACCTCTCCACGGGGCGGATCCACAAGGTCGAGCGGGTGAAGTCGTTCGCGCTCCCGGAGGAGGGCGCGGGGTGGGTCGCTTACCTGCTGGAAAAGGCCGCGGAAGAGTCGTCGAAGCCGGACGGCGGCGCCGAGGAGCGGGCCGGCGCGGGTGAGCAGGCGGGCCGGCAGACAGGCCAGCAGGCTGCCGCGGGCGGCGCTGCGCAGACCCCGGCCGGCGCCGGTGAGCCGACGGCCACGGGCGAGGCGGAGGGCGGCCGGCGCGCCCGGCCGGAGCGCCGCAAGGAGGACGGCACGACGCTCGTGCTGCGCAACCTCGCCACGGGCGAGGAGCGTCGGTTCGAGAGCGTCGTCGCTTACGTCTTCTCGAAGGACGGCAAGCGGCTGGCGTACGCGGCGTCGAGCAAGGACGGCGCGGCGGACGGCGTGTTCGTCGTCGACGTGGCGAACGGCCGGGTCGCGACGGCGCTCGCCGGCAAGGGCGCCTACAAGCGCCTCGCCTGGGACGAGGCGGGCGAGCAGCTCGCGTTCCTGACCGATCGTGACGACTACGACGCCGATCAGCCGTCGTTCGCGCTCTACCTGTGGCGCGCGGGGCGCGGTGAGGCGACGGCGGTCGCGCGCGAGGGCGCGCGCGGCGTGCCGACCGGCTGGTGGGTGAGCGAGCACCGCACGCCGAGCTTCTCGAAGAGCGGACGTCGCCTGTTCTTCGGCACCGCGCCGCGCCCGGCGCCCGAGCCGGACGAGGCCGAGCTGCCGCTCCCGGAAGAGCGCGTCAAGGTCGACGTCTGGAACTGGAAGGACCCGTACATCCAGCCGATGCAGCTCGTGCAGGCCGAGCGGGAGCGCAACCGCAACTACGCCGCGGTCTACCACATCCGGGACGGCCGCATCGTGCAGCTCGCCGACCTGGACGTCCCGGACGTCAACGTCTACACCGACGGCGATCCGCGGCGCTTCGTTGCGCTGTCGACGCTCCCCTACCGGCAGCTCGTCTCGTGGGACGGCACCTTCGCCGACGTCTACCTGGTCGACGTGGAGAGCGGCGAGCGCGAGCGGGTGCTGACCAAGCTCGAGACCGGCTTCGCCGGCTCGTTCCGGCTGTCGCCGTCGGGGCGCCACGCCGCCTGGTACGACAACCAGAGCCTCGCCTGGTTCGCCATGGACCTCGAGCGCGGCGACGTGGTCAACCTGACGGAGAGCGTGCCGTACGCCATCTACAACGAGCTGGATGACCACCCGGACGAGCCGCCGTCGTACGGCGCCGCCGGCTGGACCGCGGACGAGAAGTGGTTCCTGGTCTACGACCGGCACGACATCTGGGCGACGGACCCGACCGGCCGCCAGCCGGCGCGCAACATCACCGAAGGCATCGGGCGTGAGCAGAACCTGCGCTTCCGCTACGTCCGGCTGGATACCGACGAGGACGGGATCGACCCGTCGCGGCCGATCCTCCTCTCGGCCTTCGACCTGCGCACCAAGGCGAGCGGCTTCTACCGCGACCGCGTAGACGGCGACCGCCGGCCGGAGCGGCTGATCTTCGAGGACCGCGCCTTCGGCAACCCGCGCAAGGCGAAGGACGCCGACGTCCTGATGCTGACGCGCTCGTCGTTCCGCGAGTTCCCGGACCTCTGGGTCAGCGACCCGTCGTTCCGCGACATGCGTCGCATCAGCGACGTGAACCCGCAGCAGGCGCAGTTCCTCTGGGGCACGGCCGAGCTGGTCGAGTGGCGCTCGATCGATGGCACGCCGCTCCAGGGGATCCTCATCAAGCCCGAGGGCTTCGATCCGTCGAAGAAGTACCCGATGATGGTCTACTTCTACGAGCGGATGTCCGACGGGCTGCACGAATACCGCTCGCCCGTGCCCGGCCGCTCGAGCATCAGCTTCAGCTTCTACGCGAGCCGCGGCTACCTGGTCTTCGTCCCGGACATCCCGTACCAGATCGGCTACCCGGGCGAGAGCGCGGTGCATGCCGTGGTGCCGGGCGTCCTCGAGCTGGTCCGCCGCGGCTTCGTCGACGAGAAGGCGATCGGCGTCCAGGGCCACTCCTGGGGCGGCTACCAGATCTCGTACATGATCACGAAGACGGACATCTTCGCCGCCGCCGAGGCCGGCGCGCCCGTCTCCAACATGATCAGCGCCTACGGCGGGATCCGCTGGAGCAGCGGGATGAGCCGCATGTTCCAGTACGAGAAGACGCAGAGCCGCATCGGCGGCACGCTCTGGGACGCGCACCAGCGCTTCATCGAGAACTCGCCGATCTTCTGGGCCGACAAGGTCAACACGCCGCTCCTGATGATGCACAACGACCAGGACGGCGCGGTGCCGTGGTACCAGGGGATCGAGTACTTCGTCGCGTTGCGTCGCCTCGGCAAGCCCGTCTGGATGCTGAACTACAACGGCGAGGACCACGGGCTGATCAAGTGGCACAACAAGAAGGACTGGGCGATCCGAATGCAGCAGTTCTTCGACCACTTCCTGAAGGGCGCGCCCGCGCCGGTCTGGCTCG
>CAYPGK010000172.1:0-3762 GCA_964410055.1 uncultured Gemmatimonadaceae bacterium
TGGCGAACTCGCTGGGCTCGAGCCTCGTCGACACGCTCTACGTGCTGGACGAGCCTACGGTGGGGCTGCACCCGCGCGACACCGACCGGCTGCTCGACCTGCTCGAGCGGCTGCGCGACAGGGGCAACTCCGTCCTGGTCGTCGAGCACGACGACGCGGCGATCGAGGCGGCGGACGTCGTCGTCGAGCTGGGGCCGGGGAGCGGGGAGCGGGGCGGCACGGTCGTCTTCCAGGGACCGCCATCGCTGCTCAGGGAGAGCGAGACGGCGACGGGGCGCCACCTCTCGGGGCGCGATCGGCTCGAGCTGCCGGAGCGGCGACGCCCGGTCGACCGCGCCCGTCTCGAGCTGCGCGGCGCGCGGCTGCACAACCTGCGCGGCGTCGACATCGACGTCCCGCTCGGCGCGCTCACCGTGGTCACGGGCGTGAGCGGCTCGGGGAAGAGCACGCTGGTCCACGACGTCCTCTACCGCGCGCTCGAGCGCGAGCTGTCGGGCGGCGAGTCGAGCGCGAAGCAGCACCTGGGCGAGGCGGTCGGCGCGTACGACCGGCTGGACGGCGTGCATCATCTGGATGCGGTCGTGCTCGTCGACCAGTCGCCGATCGGGCGCACGCCGCGCTCGAACCCGGTCACCTACATCAAGGCGTTCGACCACATCCGCCAGATCTTCGCCGCGCAGCCGCTGGCCCGTCAGCGCAAGTACACGGCGGGCCACTTCAGCTTCAACGTGAAGGGCGGCCGGTGCGAGGCGTGCCAGGGCGACGGCGTCGTCCAGGTCGAGATGGTCTTCATGGCCGACGTCTACGTCCCCTGCGAGGTCTGCGGCGGCAGGCGCTACAAGCCGGAGACGCTCGAGGTCGAGTACAAGGGTCTCGACATCAGCCAGGTCCTGGACCTCACGGTCGACGAGGCGATCCGCCTCTTCATCAAGGAGGACCGTCTGGGCCAGGCGCTCTGGCACCTCCAGCAGGTCGGGCTTGGGTATCTCCGCCTCGGCCAGCCCGCGCCCACCCTCTCCGGCGGCGAGGCGCAGCGCCTCAAGATCGCCCGCGAGCTGGCCAGCGCCGGTCGCAAGGGCGAACGCCGCCTCTACATCCTCGACGAGCCGACGACCGGCCTCTCCGGCGCCGAGGTCCGGCAACTGATCCAGGTCCTGCGCCGCCTCCTCAGCCATGGCCACACCGTCGTCGTGATCGAGCACAACGTCGAGGTCATGTGCCACGCCGACTGGATCATCGACCTGGGGCCCGAGGCGGGCGACGAGGGCGGTCGGGTCGTGGCGATGGGGCGGCCGGAGGAGGTGGCGGCGGGGGAGGGGCACACGGCGAGGTACCTGGGCGAGGCGTTGGCTGCTGCGGGGGCGGCGCAAGGGTAGGGCGGCGGGAGCGCGCGTGGAGAGGGCGCGCCAACAGGCGCGCAGCCTCACCCCCGTTGACTCTCCCCCACTACCCCGATACCCTTTACCTACCTTCGGATGACCCAACCATGGAGGCCCCCCAATGATCATCCGCAGTCTGGGTGCGGCCGCGCTCGTCCTAGCGACGGCGGCGGCCGGGGCGGCGCAGTCGGCGCCGCGGATCGACTTTGAGGAATTCACGCTGGCCAACGGGCTGCGCGTGATCGTGCATGAGGACCACTCGACGCCGATCGTCGCGGTCAACGTGTGGTACGACGTCGGCAGCGCGCACGAGGCGCCGGGCCGGTCGGGGTTTGCGCACCTCTTCGAGCACATGCTCTTCCAGGAGACGGAGAACATGGAGCAGGGGGAGGTGATGCGGCTGATCCCGGCGGCGGGCGGCGAGTTCAACGGGACGACGAGCCAGGACCGGACGAACTACTTCGAGATCCTGCCGGCGAACCGGCTGAACCTCGCGTTCTGGACGCACCGGGAGCGGATGGCGAAGCTCCAGGTCAACGAGGAGAACTTCCACCGCGAACGCGAGGTGGTGAAGGAGGAGCGTCGTCGCACGTACGAGAACCAGCCGTACATCGAGGCGATCTTCATCACGATGGACACGCTCCTCAACGACTGGCTGCCGTACGACCATCCGCCGATCGGGAGCATGGAGGACCTGGATGCGGCGACGGTGGACGACGTGCGTGAGTTCTACCAGCGCTACTACGTGCCGAACAACGCGACGATCGTGGTCGCGGGCGACGTGACGGTCGAAGAGGTGAGGCGGCTCGCCGAGCAGTACTTCGGCGACATCCCTCGCGGTCCGGACGTGCCGCCGCTGCCGGCGCCGACGCCGACGCCGCGGACGGACGGCGAGCGTCGCATCGTCGTCGAGGACCGGCTCGCGACGCTGCCGCTCCTGGCGATGGGCTTCAACATCCCGCCGCACGACCATGAGGACACGTACGCGCTCCAGATCCTCTCGAGCATCTTCAGCACGGGCGAGTCGAGCCGACTGCACCGGCGGCTGGTCAAGGAGGAGAAGGCGGCGCTCGACGTCGGCGCCGGGCTGGACAGCCGGCTGGGGCCGGGCTCGTTCAAGTTCTTCGCGCTGCCGAACCAGGGCGTCTCGCCCGAGCGGCTCGAGGCGCTGATCCACGAGGAGATCGAGAAGCTCAAGCGCGACGGCGTCACCGAGCGGGAGCTCCAGAAGGCGAAGAACCAGCTCCGCGCGAATCAGATCATGCAGAACCTGACCGTCTTCGCGCGGACCGATGCGCTCCATCATTACCGCTTCTTCCACGGCGACGTGTCGAAGATCAACGAGGATCGGGACCGCTACATGGCGGTCACCGCCGCCGACGTGGCGGCAGTGGCGAGGAAGTACCTTACGGAAGCGAACCGCACCGTCATGACGGTGGTCCCGCCGCAGCAGGCGTCGGATGCGGACGCCGCGGGCGGCAGCGAGTGAGGAGGCACGCATGAAGAAGATCACGAACAGGGCGATCGTCGTATGCACGCTCCTGGCGGCGGGCCTCCCGGCGACGGCGGCCGCGCAGGAGACGAGGCGGAAGGAGGCGCCGCCCGCGCCGCTGGCCGAGCGGCCGGTCGCCTTCCCGGACTACCACGAGCGCACGCTGAAGAACGGGGCGCGGATCATCGTCGTCGAGAACCACGAGATGCCGGTCGTCTCGCTGAACCTGCGCATCACGCGCGGCGCGAAGCACGACCCGGCGGGGAAGGCCGGCACCGCGTCCGCGATCGCGGCGGTATTGAACAAGGGGACCCGCACACGGACCGCGGAGCAGATCGCCGAGACGATCGACTTCGTCGGCGGCACGCTCAGCGCCTCGGCGGGCGACGACTGGATCAGCGTGAGCTCGACCGTGCTCACGGAGTTCCTCGACACGGCGCTCGTGCTGCTCAGCGACGTCGTCCGCAACCCGACCTTCCCGGAGGAGGAGGTCGAGACCGAGCGCACCCGCGGGCTCTCCGCGCTCCAGGCGAGCATGGGCCAGCCCGGCTTCCTCGCCGAGCGCCGCTTCATGGCCGAGATCTACGGCGACCACCCCTACGGCGCGCTCGAGACGCCCGAGTCGGTGCGCGCGATCACGCGTGACGACATGGTCGCCTTCCACCGCGAGCACTTCCGCCCGGGCAACGCCCTCATCGTCGTGGCCGGCGATGTGGAGCCGGACGACGTGGTCCGCCGCCTCGAGCGGCACTTCGGCGACTGGTCCGGCGCGGCCTCGGCGCAGGCGTCGTTCCCGAAGCCGCCGGAGCGGTCCGCGCGCGAAGTCGTCTTCGTGCACAAGCCCGGCGCCGTGCAGGCGGTGCTCCGCGTCGGGCACCTGCTCCCGCCGGC
>CAYPGK010000173.1:0-3742 GCA_964410055.1 uncultured Gemmatimonadaceae bacterium
AGCCTCTGGACGCTCGAGCACCTCGAAGAACTCCACACCCACTACGTCGAAAACCCGGACGCTTCGGAGCGGACGTTCCTCGAGAAATTGAACGACCAGCTCGCACCCGCGAGTGCCGAGGCCAAGCAGCTTGCCGCGGAGATGCTCTGGGTGATGATGCTCTTTCCGAACAACATCACCCGCTCGACCAAGGCGGCGCTGGTCCGGACGGTGTGGGGGTGGTCGGGCGCCGAACTCCCCGCCGATCATCCGCGCCTCCATCGTCCCTTCGCGCAGGGGGTCGGTAGCGCGGGTCAGGCGTACAACAACTACCGCTGGGCGGAGCTGATCTTCTTCATCCTGATGACCCGGGAGTGGAAGCGACTTTCAATCGACGAGCGCAAACATCTCCTGGAGTCGCCCTGGGAATTCGCGGCGTGGCTCGACGAGATCCCCGGGGCGGATCGCCGGCAGTTCCGCCACATGCTGCTCTACCTGCTCTTTCCGGAAACCTTCGAGCGAATCGCTTCGGGCGCCCAGAAGCGGCGCATCGTAGAGCGTTTCGACCCCGAGCTCGACGCGGAAGTCCTCGAGCCGGAGGAGCAGGGCGACCACCTTGGCGCGATCGACCGGCGGCTCGCGCGCATCCGTACCTTGCTTGCCGCGCGATATCCCGATCAGCCGATGGACTTCTACTGGGAGCCCTTCCACGAGATGTGGAACCCGCCGAAGCCCGAGCCGGCGCCCGCTTCGGTGGTGGGTCCCGAGCCGAAGTCCCAAGGCTCGGACGAGGACTACGAAGCTCCGCTCCTCGACCGTATCGGGGAGGCCATCCGATCCATCGGCCTCCGCATCTCCGAGCGCACGCTCCGTCGCTACCACCTCGCGCTCCAGACGCGTGGCTTCGTGATCCTGGCCGGGGTCAGCGGGACCGGGAAGACGTGGCTCGCGCAGGCGTACGCCGATGCGGTGGGCGCGAAGTGCCTCGTCGTCCCCGTGGCGCCCAACTGGACGACGAACGAGGACCTCCTCGGCTACCGCAATCCGCTGGACGGTGCGTACCACCACACCGCGTTCAGCCTGTTCCTCAAGGACGCCGCCGCCGAGTACCAGCGGGCTGCCGGAGAGGGGACGACGCCGCGTCCCTACCACCTCGTCCTCGACGAGATGAACCTCGCCCGCGTCGAGTACTACTTCGCCCGCTTCCTCTCGGCGATGGAGATTCGCGCCCGCGGGGGCAGGGCCGAGATCGAGCTCGGCGATGAGCGAGTCCCGCTCACGCCAAACCTCCGATTCATCGGCACCGTCAACGTCGACGAGACGACGCACGGCTTCGCCGACAAGGTCTACGACCGGGCGCAGCTCATCGAGCTCGACGCGCCCCGCGACATCCTCGAAGAGCACCTCGCCCGTTTGCCGTACCGGGACGTCGTCATGGACGTGTGGGACGCCGCGCACCAGGTCGCACCGTTCGCGTTCCGCGTGCTGGACGAGATCGCGGAGTACATCGAGGCGGCGGACGAACTCGAGGTCGGTTGGGAAGAACTCCTCGACGAACAGCTATTGCAAAAGGTGCTGCCGAAGATCCGGGGGACCGACCCGCGCCTGGGCGAGGCCTTGGAGCGTGTGGCGCAGATCGCCGCCGATCGATACCCGCTGACCCACACCAAGGCCAACGAGATGCTCGATCGGTTCCGGCAGCATGGCTTCACCTCTTACTTCTGACCCCGCCGTGAGCCAACTCTCCTCACGGCCGGAGGGAGACGGCCGGCCGCCCGCGATCCACTTTCTCGATCTCCGCGGGGCGTCGATCTCCGGCCCTCGCGAGTGGGAACCGGCATGGGTCGAGGTCGACATCCCCGTCGCCGAGTGGACCGCCGCGGAGCTGACGCGCAACGGCGTCGAGCTGCCGCTCGGGCTGCGGCGGATCGGCGGCTGGCCACGCGTCGTCGCCGAATGGCCCCGCTCCGGCCCCGGCAACTACCGGCTCCGTTTGGTGACGCACGGCGACGCCTTCGAGCGCAGCGTAGCGGTCGCGCCTGCGAAGATCTCCGGCGACGCCTTCGCCCGGCTCCTCGAGGACCTCGAGTACCGGCTCCCGGTCTCCGTCGCCCTCGGGATCCAGCGTACGGGAGGGCTGGCAGGCGTTGCGCTGCCGCCGCCCGATCGGACCACGGTCGAAGCCGAGTACTTTCGGCTCCGCCGAGCCATCCTCGGGGCAGAGGACCGGCCCGGACTGCGCGACCTGCTCCCCGCGCTCCAGCGTGACCCGCACCGCATCCTCGCCGCCACCGAGCATTGGGTTCGACGGCACCGCGCCCGCCGGCCCCACCCCACACGCCTGGCGCTCGCCTTCGCATCGGGGAGCAATCTGGACGACAAGGGACGCCTACACCGCGTCCTCGACACGAGGGTCGAGCACACCTGCGACGTCTACGAGAACCGCCTCGTTCGGACCTTCCACCGACAGGTCGAATCACGTCTGCGTCGCCTGGTCCCGGTCCTCTACGCTCGGCGGGCGGAGCTGGGCGCCGAGGCCGCGTCGCTCGCGGAATCGCTGCGGCGCGCGCGTCGCACGGCCACGTTCCTGGATGACGTCGCCGAACTCAGCCACGCGCCCGACCGGGTGACCATGGTGTTGCTCCGTCGTCCCGAGTATCGCGCCGCACTCGAGGCGTACCTCGAGTTCCAACGCAGCGTCGCCGTGCGCCTCGACGACGACGCTCTTGACGCCCCGCTCGAGAACCTGCCTTACCTGTACCAGTTGTGGGGGACGCTGGTCGTCATCCATGCCCTCGTCGACGTCGGCGCACGACTCGGCTACCGTCTGGCGCACGAGAGCATCGTCGGGCGCGACGCCGGCGGCGTCTACGTCCGCGTCCTCCGCGATGGCAAGGCCGCTCTCGCCCTCCAACACCCCGACCACGAGACCACCGTGCGCCTCATCCCCGAGCGTACTTACGGCGCGACCGGCGCCTTGCAGAGCATCACCTTCCCACAACGCCCCGACATCGCCATCGAGGTGCAGCGGCCCGGCGAGCGTCCAGAGGTGCTGCTCTTCGATCCGAAGTACAAGCTGGATGGCGAGCGAGGCGGCGATGCGGACGAGGCTGCGGTGTCGGCCGGGGGTCCTCTGAAGGTGGACATCGACAAGATGCACGCCTACCGCGACGCGATCCGGGACAGCGACGGCCGCCGAGTGGTTCGGTACGCCGCCATCCTGTACCCGGGCCCTGGGCGGCGGTATTCGGCTGGGATCGAGGCGCTGTCGGCGGATCCGATGGCGGTGGAGGGGTTGGAGCGGCGGGTGGTGGAGGTGGTGGAGGGGTGGTTGGGGAAGGGGCGGGCTGAGGGTGAGCGCAGGCGATTCCCGCGTACGTGCGCCGTTAAGGTATCGAGTGGAGCCCTATCCATCACCGGTGATTGAATGGCGTCCAAGCCGTCAGATCCTCTAGTTGAGCATTCAGTGCCATGACGACCAAGCTTCTCGAAATCGTGGTCCCGCCTTCGGAATTGGCCGTAGCGATCAGGGCCGCAGCCGATCGGATCGAGGAGGAGATTTCCCTTATCCGAGTCTCTGGAAAAGGAGGACCGCACCGTTTGGGTCAAGTGCGGTAATCCGGGGGCGGTTCAATGAGGGTGAACGTGGGGGGCCAAAGCTGGATGGGCAGGACGTCACTCGATCTCTCTCCCCACGATTTCGCGCGCCCCCTTGCGTCAACGTCGGCCACGCACTATCATGGATCGCGTGCACCATGCACCC
>CAYPGK010000174.1:0-2670 GCA_964410055.1 uncultured Gemmatimonadaceae bacterium
AGGTGTCAGGGAATGTGAAAGCGTACGCGTGCGTGGAGGGGGATGGTGCGCGCGTACGCTTTCAATTTTTCCGGAGGGCTCGTGGGTGGGCCCTCGGGGGGGGCTTTTGCTCAATCCCCGCCGGCGGCGACTGGCTCCTTCGCGGCAGTCTTCCCGTCGGGTGCGCCGAGGCGGAGGGATGCGGTGCGGAGGATCTCCTCGACGCTGATGCCGTAGGTGGCGGCGAACTGCTCGAGGACGGAGATGGCCGCCAGGACCTTCTGGTTGGCGGCATTGGCGAGGCCGCGGCCGTCGCCGGAGTCGACGACGACGAGGCGCTCGACGTCCATGTCGCGGATCGCGTCGGTCGTGAGGCCGAGGAGCTGGGGCAGCTTTTCGGCCATGAAAATGGCGAAGCCGTCCGGGCCGCTCTCGATCTGCTCGCGCAGGGCGCGGAGCGCTTCGGCCTGCGCGCGGCCGGTCTCGATGATCGGCGCAGCGGCGGCCTTGGCGCGGGCCTCGGCGGCCTGGCGCTCGGCCTCGGCGGGCGCGACGACGTCGGCGGCGAGGCGCTGCTTCTCGGTCTCGACGCGGCGGGCCTCGAGCTCGCGACGGGCCTCGATCTCGGCCTGCTCGGCGGCGACCTGCGCGAGGCGTTCGGCGGTCTCGGCGTCGCGGGCGAGCTCGGCCTGGCGCACGCGCAGGCGGTTCTGCGCCTCGGCGATCCGGATCGCGGCCTCGGCCTCGGCCGTCTCGGCCTGCTGCCGGTATTCGGCCTGCCGGCGTCGGGTCTCAGCCTCGTTCTCGGCCTCGGCGACCTCCGCCTCCTTCTTGACGACCGCGGTCTTCTTGCGGCCGATCGCATCCAGGTAGCCGGCCTCGTCGGAGACGTTCTGGATCTTCAGCACGTCGAGCGAGAAGCCGAGCTTCTTCAGATCCTCCTCGGCCTCGGCCGCCAGGCTCTCGGCGAACTTGAGCCGGTTCTCGTTGACCTCCTCGGGGGTCAGCGTGGCGAGCACGCCGCGCAGGTTCCCCATGAGCGTCTCACGCGCGAGCGCAGCGATCTCGCTCTCGCTCTTGCCGAGCAGCCGCTCGACCGCGTTGTTGAAATCGGTCTCCGGCTCGGAGGCGATCTTCACGTTCGCGATCGCCTGCACCGTGAGCGGGATGTTCCCCTTGGAGAAGGCGTTGGAGACCGTCAGCTCGAGCGGGATCGTCTCGAGCGAGAGGTGCTGGACCCGCTCGATGATCGGGATGCGCAGCGTGCTGCCGCCGATCACGGTGCGGTAGCCGACGAGCTGGCCGTCCGGGAGACGTCGCTTGCGGCCCGTGATGACCGCCGCCTCGTTCGGCGGCACGATGATGATCAGGCTCTTGATCGCCCAGATCACGAACAGCGCAGCCACGAGGACGACGACGCCGCCGACGACCCCGACGCTGCCGATGCCTTCCACGATCTGATCCATACGCGGAACTCCGGGTCAGAGGTTGGGTGTTCGGGTTCGTGTTGCGACGGCCGCCCCGCTCACTCGACCGGCTCTTCGACCGGGCTGACGAGCGCGGTGCCGTCCTCCATCGCGACGACAACGACCTGGCTCCACCGCTCCGGCGACGGCGCGTCGGCATCGAATGCGCGGGCGCGCAACTCGAACTCGCGGTGCCCGCGCCGCACGACGACGCGCCCGGACCGGTCCTTCCCGATCGCGAGCGTCATGCGACCGATCGTGCCGACGAAGCTGTCCTCCGACGCGCGCGCGCCGCTCTCGTGGCGCCGCACGTAGCGAAAGACCGCGGAGGTGAGCGCAACGGTCGCCAGCCCGACCGTCGCCGCCGCGACTGCGGTCACCGCCGACAGCGCGCCGTCCCACACCCACCCCAGGAGCAGCCCCGTCGCGCCGAACGCGAAGAGGAAGTAGGTCGCACTGCGCAGCGAGAAGATCCGCGATGCATCGGCATCGCCCGCGTCGAACTCACCGCCATCGACCTCCGCGCCGAAGAGGTCGCCCAGCGTGGAGACGGCGAGCAGTCCGCCGCCGACGATCAGCGAGAACCAGTAGATTCCGTCCATTCGTCGAGCGCCTCACCAGCAATCCCGCCGCCGCAGTCCACCGTGCGGCCAGCCTCACCTACAATCTGCAACCAACTCCCCGCCCTCGCCACCAACTCCCCCACCGCCCAACCCGCCACGCCGACCCACCACCTCCCCAGCACACAGGTCAGCGATGTACGGATTGGCACCTGGACGTCAAATGTATATTCGGATTTCCACCCGCGGAGGATTCAGATTAGATAGGCTTGGAAGGCCAGAACGCAGGATTCGGGGAAAGGATGGCCGAATTTGCAAGGAAAAGCCCTGATTTCACAAATCACCCCGGCTTCAGCGAGTCTCCTGGTTTTTTGCGGGTGCCACTCCCGGCTTCAGCGGGTGTCCCGGCTTCAGCAGTAAGTCCGGCGGGGAATTTTCCTGGCCCCGAGCCCCTGGCACCCGGCCGGTGCTCCCTGCTCCCTACCCCCCTGATCCCTGGGACCTGACCCCTGACTCCTGACCCCTGACTCCTGACTCCTGACTCCTGCCCCCTGACCCCTGAGACCTGAGTCCCCCTCAACACCCCACCACACCCCCCCCCCCCGCCACGCAACGAGAAAAAACCAACCGTAGCGACCCCCCCCCCCCCCCCCCCGGCAGCGGAC
>CAYPGK010000174.1:2680-3742 GCA_964410055.1 uncultured Gemmatimonadaceae bacterium
CCCCACCACCCCCTCCCCCGGCGCCACGATCCTATAATCACGCTCCTTGAGCTCCGCCCCCGCCGCCGCGAAGTACTCGATCCAGAACTGGCGTACCGCCGCGCCATCCGCCGTCGTCGCATCGGCGCCGATCACGCCGACGCAGACGCCGGGCAGATCGGGGATCAGTCCCGCCTTGCGCTGCGCCTCGATCCAGCCGCTCCCGGGCATGCGCAGCAGCCGCTCCATCTCGATCCCGTTCGCCGACTGCAGCATGTCGGAGAGGACGATGAGCACCGGGCGCCGGCCGTTCGCGTCGCGGACGTACTCGGCGACGATGTGCAGCGTCGATAGGATGTCGGTGTTCGCCTTGCGCGCCTCGCGCTCGAAGAATTCGTCGACGACGGCGAGCGCGCCCTGGCGCACGCCCTCGAGCATTTGCTTGTCCTTGACCGACTCGAACGTCGGATCCTGGAGCGGCGGCACCGTGCCCGACCAGCGCTGCACGTTCTCGGTCGCCGAGCCCTGGTGCACCTCGATCAGCACGATTTCGTCGCCGTAGCCGATCCGCTCGACCAACCCCTTGAGGAAGTTCTTCCCCTCGACGAGCATGTGCGACGCACGGCTCCCCGACAGATCGACCAGGACGATCCACTGGCGGGGCGTCGTGGCCGCATCGGCGACGCCGCTGACGCCGGCGCGCCGGCCGCTCGCCGCGCCGTCGCTGCCGCTGCCGCAAGCGGGCAGCGCGGCGAGGAAGAGGGGGAGGAGCGCGCGGGCGAGCGCGGGCCGCGGAATCACGCGGGGCCTCCTTCGGTCGCGCCGTCTTCGCCCGGCGCCGGCGATGAGGACGCGACATCGTCGGGCGTCCCCCCGTCCGCCGCGCGAACGGCGTCGCGAGGTAGCACGGCGGCCCGGACGCGCGGCGGGAGCTCGGGCGCGAGGGTCGAGAACTCCTTGCCGGCGGCGGTCGGGGGTGACGTCGCCTGCGCCTCGGATCCCGGCTCCTCATCGCCCCCTGCGGCGGAGCCCGGCTCCTGGCCGCCCCCGGTTGCGGAGCCCGGCTCACCCCGCAGCAGGCGG
>CAYPGK010000175.1:0-3741 GCA_964410055.1 uncultured Gemmatimonadaceae bacterium
TCGTCTCGCGCTGAGGCCACGAACCCAAGACAACCGGCCCGTCACGACGGGCCTGCGACGCAGGGAAGAACATGAGTAAGGTCGTCACGCTGATCCCGGGCGACGGGATCGGCCCCGAGATCACCGAAGCCACGGTCCGCGTCCTCGACGCTGCGGGCGCGGACATCGAATGGGACGAGCAGATCGCCGGCGTGACCGCGATCGAGGCGGCGCAGGCGCCGCTCCCGGAAGCGACGCTGGAGTCGATCCGGCAGACGAAGGTCGCGCTGAAGGGCCCGCTCACCACGCCGGTCGGCGTCGGGTTCCGCTCCATCAACGTCGCGCTCCGCAAGGAGTTCGACCTCTACGCCAACGTGCGCCCGGCGCTGACCATCATGCCCGGCGGCCGCTATGACGACATCGACCTCGTCCTGATCCGCGAGAACACCGAAGGGCTCTACGTCGGCGTCGAGCACTACATCGGCATGGCCGACGATCCGAAGGCCGCCGCCGAGTCGGTCATGATCGTCACTCGCTACGGCGCCGAGCGCATCGTCCGCTACGCCTTCGAGTACGCGCTGCGGCATGGCCGCCGCAAGGTCACGCTCGCCCACAAGGCGAACATCCTCAAGTTCACGCAGGGGCTCTTCCTCGAGGTCGGCCGCGAGGTCGCAAAGGAGTACGAGGGCCGCGTCGAGTTCGAGGACCGGATCATCGACGCCACCGCCATGCAGCTCGTGCTCGACCCCTACCAGTTCGATGTCCTCGTCATGGAGAACATGTTCGGCGACATCCTGAGCGACCTCATGGCCGGTCTCGTCGGCGGGCTCGGGATGGCGCCCGGCGGCAACATCGGCAGCGACGCGGCGATCTTCGAGCCCGTCCACGGCTCCGCGCCGGACATCGCCGGGCGCGGCGTCGCGAACCCGACCGCGCAGATCCTGGCCGCGTGCATGATGCTCGAGCACATCGACCAGCACGAGACCGCCGCACGGATCCGCAAGGCCGTCGAGACGACGCTCCGCGAGGGCCGCTCCCTCACCCCCGACCTCGGCGGCTCCGCGAGCACGATGGAGTACGCGGAGGCGGTGGCGGCGGCGCTGCGCTAGAGCGCGACGCCGCGAGCCCCGGCACCGGGTCGCGCGCGGGAGGTGGGGCGGAGGGCGGCAGACGCGCCGCCCTCCCTTGCCCTCCCCCACCGATCCCGTATCTTCCTGCGGACCCATACGTTTCCCCTTTTCGGCAGACCGACGAATCATGGCCAAGTTCCAGGGCGTGGATTTCTTCGATATCGACTCGCTCCTCTCCGAAGAGGAGCGGATGGTCCGCGACACCGTGCGCGAGTGGGTCGACGACAACCTGCTCCCGGTGATCGAGGAGGCCTACATCGGCCGGTACTTCCCCAAGGAGCTGATCCCGCAGATGGCCGAGCTCGGCATGCTCGGCGCGAACCTGCCCGAGGAGTACGGGTGCGCGGGGCTGAACAACGTCGCCTACGGCCTCATCATGCAGGAGCTCGAGCGCGGCGATTCCGGGATCCGCTCCTTCGCCTCCGTCCAGGGCGCGCTCTGCATGTACCCGATCTTCGCCTTCGGCAGTGAGGAGCAGAAGCGCAAGTACCTGCCCGCGATGGCGCGGGGCGAGGTCATCGGCTGCTTCGGCCTGACCGAGCCCGACTTCGGCTCCAACCCCGGCGGGATGATCACGACCGCCCGCAAGACCGACGGCGGCTGGGTCCTGAACGGCGCGAAGATGTGGATCACGAACGGCTCCATGGCCGACATCGCGATCATCTGGGCCAAGACGGGCGACCTGGACGACCCGAAGTCGATCCGCGGCTTCATCGTGCCGACCGACACGCCCGGCTTCTCGGCGCGCGACCAGAAGGGGAAGCTCTCGCTCCTCGCCTCCGACACCAGCGAGCTCGTGCTCCAGGACGTCGAGGTCGGCGATGACGCGCTCCTGCCGAACTCCAGCGGCCTCAAGAGCCCGCTCATGTGCCTGACCCAGGCGCGCTACGGCATCGCCTGGGGCGCCGTCGGCGCCGCCATGGCCTGCTTCGATGAGGCGCTCAGCTACGCCAAGAACCGCGTCATGTTCGACGGGCCGATCGGCGGCAAGCAGATCCAGCAGGTCCGGCTGGCCGACATGCTGACCGGCATCACCCAGGGCCAGCTCCTCTGCCTCCAGCTCGGCCGCCTCAAGGACCAGGGCAAGGTGCGCCCCCAGCAGGTCTCGCTCGCCAAGCGCGCCAACGTCGACATGGCCTGCGAGGTCGCCCGCGAGGCGCGCCGCCTGCTCGGCGCCAACGGGATCCTCGTCGAGTACTCCGCCATGCGCCACATGGCGAACCTCGAGTCCGTCTACACCTACGAGGGGACCCACGACATCCACGGCCTGATCCTCGGCCAGGACCTCACCGGGATCGCCGCGTACTGAGGCGCTTCCGCAGCCGCGCGCCGCGACGGGGAGGACGCTCCCAGCGCGGCGCCTCACACGAGGTCCGGCTTTCCGGGGCATACGCCTTGCACTTCGGGGGTGGCATCGCCACCCCCGAAGTACATCACCGGCCCCACGACTGGAGGAGGATCATGAAAGCGCGCGACCTCATGACCGAGAACCCCGAGTTCGTCACGCCCGACGACCCCATCACCCGCGCCGCCCAGATCATGCGCGACATCGACGTCGGGATCGTCCCCGTCGTCGACAGCCCCGAGTCGCGCAAGCTCCAGGGCGTCATCACCGACCGCGATATCGCCATCCGCCACGTCGCCGAGGGACACACCCGGGAGTGCCGCGTGCGCGACGAGATGACGTCCGGCCGCATCGACACCGTCCGCCCCGACACCGACGAGGAAGAGGTGCTGCGGCTCATGGAGCGCGACCAGGTCCGACGCCTCCCGGTCGTGGACGAGAACGATCGCCTGGTCGGCATCATCGCCCAGGCCGACATCGCCACCCGGCTCGGCAGGGACAAGCCCGAAGAGGTCGAAAAGCTCGTCGAGAAGATCTCCGAGCCCGGCCAGCCCAACCGCTAGAGCACTCGCTCGTCCCGTCCGCCCCCGAGTTCGACTCCGTTTCTCGCGGCATCGGCCCCGATGTCGGATGCGACGGGGGCTCGGGGGTGGATCGGGTGCGGATCGGCGCCCGGCGGCGTCGATTCGTGGTGCCGCTGCGGGCGGCTCGGGCCCCGTCGCGGTCGGCGCGGATCCCATCGCCGACACGCCGGCGCCGGTTGACTTCTCTGCAGTTTTCCGCTATCTTTCCCTTTCTCCGACGGCAATTCCTTGCGCCGTCGTACGCGCCCGTAGCTCAATTGGATAGAGCATCTGACTACGGATCAGAAGGTTTGAGGTTCGAGTCCTCACGGGCGCACTCAGGCGTCACCGCGACGCCGGTTGTTTCACAGAATGGGAAGCAAGTGCGGACCGCGGCCGGTCGTGCGCCGGTCGAGGAAAGTCCGAGCTCCGCAGGGCAGGGTGCCGGGTAACGCCCGGGCGCCGCAAGGCGATGGAAAGTGCCACAGAGAACAGACCGCCGATGGCCCGTCCGCGGGCACAGGCAAGGGTGAAACGGTGGGGTAAGAGCCCACCGCGCTTCCCGGTAACGGGGGCGGCACGGTAAACCCCACCCGGTGCAAGGCCAAGCAGGGACGAGACGTTGCCCGCGTCGCCAGAGTCCCGGGTAGGCCGCTAGAGGCGGCGGGTGACCGCCGTCCCAGAGAAATGGTCCGCCTCCGTCGTCTCGCCTCGCGCAAGGCGG
>CAYPGK010000176.1:0-2259 GCA_964410055.1 uncultured Gemmatimonadaceae bacterium
GAGGCCGTCCTCTCCGAAGTCACCGAACGTAGCGCTCCGGCGGGCTTCGCCCGCACGCCCTTCACCCTTCTCTTCCACGGGCCGATCGACGTCGTCCTCCCGCAGCGGATCTACCGCGTGGAACACCCGGCGCTGGGCGTCCTCGAGATCTTCCTCGTCACCGTCGGCCCCGATGCCCGGGGGATGCGCTACGAGGCGGTCTTCTCCTGAGGCTCGCGCACCATGAAGAGATAGACGCCCCGATCCTCGACCTCGTGGAAGCCGAGCCGTGCGTATAGCCAGCGCGCGGGGTTGTTGTGCTCCACGTGGATGCTCACCCGCTTCCCCTCCCGCTCGGCCTCCTCGATCACGCTCCGGAGCAGCGCGGTCCCGATCCCGCGTCGGCGGAAATCGGGGAGGAGCGCGACGTCCATGATCCGGACCTCCTCCGGCCAGCGCGCCAGATAGAGCCGCCCGACCGACTCGCCCTCACATTCGACCACAGCGAACGTGGCGCCCTCGTAGTTCTCACGGTAGAACCGGTCCTGCGCCTCGAACTGCATACGGAGGAACGATTCGATCTGCTCCGCGCCCCAGCCGACGGCAGCGAGCTCCTCGTCCCGCGTCGACGCGAAGACGCGGAAGAGGAGCTCGCGATCGTCTGCACCGGCCTCCCGTAGGCTGAGCCGTGGGCCCGGGCCCAGAGCCGCGGTCACGCGCGCCCACGCGCTCACGGGCGTTGTGGATAGATCCCCGAGAGCGCGATGCAGAAGTTCACCGACAGGTAGGGCATCAGGTTCTCGTGGGGCTGGGAGTGGCCCTCGGCGGTCGAGAGCGCCGTGTCCGAGAGCGGCGTCGTCGGCGCGGCGGTGCTGTACGCCGGAGATCCCGCCGAGGTGTTGAGGACGGCGGAGGTGCTGGGCGTGTTGACCGGGCCTCGGCTCCCCGCCGCACCGAGTTCGTGCTTGTGAACCGGGATCTGGCTCCGCATGAGCGTGACCGTCTCGACGCCATCCACGTCCCCGAGAGAACGCGGCGTGAGACCCGGCCCGGCGCCCGCACCGACCGCGACCCTTGCCTTGAGGTTCGGCAGCCCGAAGGTCGTCTTGCCGTCACCACCGTACCGGACGCCCAACAAGGAGAACAGCGCGGTGTTCTGGGTGATGATCATGAGCTGGCCGTCACACGTCGCCCAGCCACGCGGTGCGAAGTTGAACGCGAAGGGGCGAATCTCGCCGATGAACGGATCGGCCATCGTCGTCTCCTCAGTTCGGGGGCGGAAAGAGGCCTTCGAGGCAGATGATGTAGTTGATACACTGGAACGGCTGCATGTTGTCGTGGGGCAGCGGGCTCGGCGTGCCGAAGGGTTGCCTGCTCCTCGGTTCGATCGATTCGCCGATCGCGCCCGGATGCATCGTGAAGGTGGGCACGGCCGGGGCATACAGGCCGATCGACTGCGCCTTGGCCAGGACGGCGCCCTCGGGGTTCGACACCTGCGCATCGGTGACCGCCGCGTGGAGCTCGTGCCTGTGCGCCGGGAGGTTGGCCGCGGTCAGCGTCACGGTCTCGGCGCCGCCCCGCTCTCCGAGCGGATAGCCGGGCCCGACGTGGACCGGGACGCGCCCGCGCAGGTCCGGGAGGGCGAAATTGACCTGGCCGTCGCCGCCGTACGTCGTGCCGATCAGTGAGAAGAGGGTCTCGTTCCCCGCGACCTCGAGGAGCCGCCCGTCACAGAACGCCCAGCCCACCGGGGCGAAGTCGGCGGGCCAGAGCCGGATCTCTCCGATGTAGGCTTCCATTCGTTCCTCTAGTCTCTGGAGGGGAAGTAGCCCTGCAGCGCAATGCAGTACTGCAGCGCCAGGAAGGGCTGACGGTTCTCGTGAGGCACACTCGCCGGCTCGCCCGCGCCGATCGCGGACTCGCTCAGCGTCGTCTGGTCCGTGACGGCGGCCGGGCCGATGTACACGGGTGTCCCCGGCCTGGCGAGCACCGCGCCGTCCGGGGAATTCACGTTGGCGGGCTCGGTCGAGGCGAGGAACTCGTGACTGTGGTCGCCGGGCATGTGCGCCAGCGTGAGCGTGACCTCGGCCGCGCCGCCCGCCTTGCCCAGGGGATGCACGTTACTCTGGTGCATCGCCGCCCGGCCCCGCAGGTCCGGAAGGTTGAACGTCGACGTGCCGTCGCCGCCATAAGTCGTGCCGAGGAGCGCGTAGAGCGCCTGGTTCTGCGCGATGGCCAGCGTCTGGCCATCGCACGCCGCCCACCCGCTCGGCGGATAGT
>CAYPGK010000176.1:2269-3734 GCA_964410055.1 uncultured Gemmatimonadaceae bacterium
TCTCCTCTTGCTCGGGTGGCTATCTCACGGCCGCTCGCAGGTGCCGCCGGTGATCGTGTGGTTGCCGGCCCAGGCGTCGACGAGCACGGCCGCCGGACCAGTGCCGCGATAGGTGTTGCTGGTGCTCAGGAAGTCCGCCGCCGCGCCCAGGTCGTTGTCGGAACCGTCATACCCTTCGAGGATCAACGTCGCGCCGCTGCCGCGCAACACGACGACGAGGTCGTCAACCCCGTTGTCCGTGAGACGGTGATCGAGCGAGTTCTTGAGCGCGGGGTTCGTGGGGTGGCCGGCCACGAGGCACATCGTGTTGGAGCCCTGGTTGCCGACGTTCGGCTGCAAGGTCTCCGGGAAAAGGTCGGGAGAATGGCCGGTCTGTACGATGGTGATGGTGTTGCCCTGCACGACGACGTCGTGACGGCCGGTCCCGTCATTGGCCCACGGAATGAGCGCGTTATCGCTGCACAGATGGACCTCGTTGTTCGTGACCGACGAGACGTGAGAGCCGTCACCGTTGCCGTACACGTGCAGTCCCGTCAAGCCGCACGACCCCTCGACGCCCGGGGTGCCAATGGTGTTTCCGCGCACGAACCCCCGAGCTCTGCCGGCCGTGCCCGAACGGATCGCACCGACCGTGACCGCGCCGCTCCCCCCGTTCTGGATCGAGTTGTTCTCGACGTCGTAGGTGAGCGTCCCGCTCCACGCGCCCGTCGGACCAAGCAAGCCGCCGAGGATCTCGATGCTTCGGTAGTGGACGGCGGCGAAGCGGTTGTTCGTCACCTTCACGTCGCCGCCCCCTGCGTCTTCTGCAAGGTATTGGAAGTTGTGGTGGTCGTGGTTGCCGATCGTGTTGTCGTCCAGCACGACGTCGATCGTGGCGTCCCCCGTCGCATGGACCCGCACGCCGGAGTCGTCGAGTTCTGTGTTCGGTCCCAGTGTGGTATTCGAGATGTCGTTGCCGTGCAGCGCGAGATCGAGCGTGCCGGTCGAGTTGGCGATGTGGACCTCGTCGTGGTGGGACCCGGAGATCGTGACCGTGTCGATCCGCGCGGTCCCGGTCAGCTCGGTGAACCAGATCCCGTGCTCACCGTCAGCGTCGCCGTTGTTCTCGAGCGTGCTCTGGCGGAGCGTGAAGCCCTTCACCGCGTTGCCCCGGATCCCGTTCCCGCCGCTCCCCAGGATGCTCATCCAGGAGAGCGAGACGGGATCGGTGTTGGTGAGCGAGATCCCGTCGCCGGTGGTGTTCTGGATGGTCCCGCCCGACCCGGCCGTCCCGGACCCGGTCACCTCGAAGGTGCCGGTGACGTTCGAGAGGACGATCCCGTTCGTGCCGCCAGTCGCGCTGACGGAGCGGAACGCGCCGGAAAGGGTTCCGTTCGCGAGATCGAGTGCGGGACCGTTGGATGAAACGAGCTCCACGTCGCCGCCGAGGGTGAGGGTCCCGAAGCCATCGCCCTCGATCCCGGTT
>CAYPGK010000177.1:0-3677 GCA_964410055.1 uncultured Gemmatimonadaceae bacterium
GATCAAGACGTGCGGAAGGAGGCCGCCTGATCACCCTCGATCCACAACATTTGACCCCGGATCCTGCACGGTGGCTCTGAACGCGTGAGATGAGCGTCCATTTTGGTGTGGGTCGGGTGCGGGTCGGGAGCTTGGTCCCGCGAGCGTCGTCCTGGGATGCTGCCGAGGCGGTGTTTGGCGCCGATGTTCGGCCGGTGGACACACCGCCAGCACGGCCGGCGCTCCTGCGCCGGTCCTGGACTGGAGAGCTATCCGGGTGACCCGCTCAGGCGGCGAGCGGTGGAGCCCGGAGCCGGTCCAGTCTTCGGAGCGCCCGGAGGAAGTCGCGCCGGAGCGGCTCCTCGCGCCGGAGTTGGACGTAGTGCTTTCTCGCATGGACGGTCAGCTTCGCCGGCAGGCGGAAGAGCCAGCTTCTGAGCCGGCCGGGCTGGGCTCTTTTCCAGCTCCCCTGAAGAGCCGTTGTTCGCACCACGTGCAGGAGTTCGTAGGCGAGTGCGCCCAGACTCCACAGCAGCGCGTTGCCCGCGAGGTCATCGACGGCCGTTCTGCCGACGCCCAGCTCGCCCAGTTCCTTGATGCGGTCCTCGACGACGGCGCCGGCGTTGTAGCGCCGCCAGGCCGTGAGCGCATGCACGCCCTCCACGTTCGTGAGCACGTGAGAGCGGTCGGTCGTCTCCCAGTGCTCGAGGCCGAGGTCGTCGGTGACCTTGCGCCGCCGCTCGACGCTGAGCAGGCGCGCGCCGTAGAGCGTGCCGCTCCGGGTCCAGAGCTCCAGGTCCTTCGACGAGCGCCGGGCCGGGCCGAGTGCCGCCCTCACCCACGCCCAATTGGTCACCTTCAAGTAGTACGTAACGTCCAGTTCCTCGAGCGTGGAGACCATCTCCTTGCTGAAGAAGCCTTTGTCGAGGCGGAGCGCGATCTTTTCCACTCCGGCGCCCCGGAGTCGGTGAACCAGGGCGCGGATCCACTCGGCCGCCCCCTCGGCCGTATGTGCCGACCCGGCTCGCCAGCGCACCCCCAGGCAGTCGCCGCTCTCGGCGGCGAAGGCCAAGAGCGGATGATGACTCGGCCGGCCGGGCTTCTTGGGATTGTAGCCCACCTCGGCACCGGCCTGCTTCGCTCCGTAGCGCACCGAGACCGTGGAGTCCAGCAGCAGCGTGAGACGGCGCGGTACTCCGACGGCCTGCCAGCGAAGCTGCACCACGCGCCAGACGAGCTCGTCCAGGAGCGGGACCAGCACCGGTCCGCCCCGGCGCAGCCAGCGGCCGAACGTGGTCGGATCCGGCACCGATCGCCAGCCGAAGAGGCGGCGGATGCCGCGGCTGGAGAAGAGCTTCAGATCGTCCATCCAGCCGCCCCCGTAGAGGAGCAGCGCCACCCAGAGCTCGACCATGAGGCTCGCTCGGTAGCGGCCGGACTGACCGGCCGTCTTGGCGTCGAGCCAGCCGCCGATCCCGAGCGCATCCCAGGCGCGGCGAAGAAGCAGAAGTCCGGCCCCATCCGTCAGTTCTCCGGCGCTGTGGCGCAGCCGGAGCGGGGCAGCAGAGCCTTGCACATGAGGGCGCGAGGGGATAACGTGGTTGCGCACCGTCTGGGTGCCTCCGGTTGCAGGGTCACTTCCTGGCAGAAGTCCCCACAACGTAAGGCCTCAGGCGGTGTTTTGCATCCTCAGATCAAACCACCCGCGCAGGATCCGGGTTCATTGTCCGTTCACCGCGTCGAGGTTACCTTCCCGACCCTCCCCGGAGTGCCGGCGCGGTGGGTGTCGGTCGTCGCCGGCCACAGGACAACGGCCCTGGAGGGTGCTATGCGAGCCATGCTGATGACGGCGGCCTTCGTGCTGACGGCGGCAACGATGGGGGCGGCCCAGACCGCCGGGCAGGCGGCGTCGCCCGGGATCGAAGTCAGCGAGGCGGTCCTGGCGACGGGGGTCGAGAACCGGGAACCGGTCGGCGTCGCCACGTCGTTCCCCGCCGACGTCGGGACCGTGTACTTCTACACGGTCTTCGAGGGCGAATTCGATGAGCTGACGCTGCACCACGTGTGGTTGCGGGGGGAGGAGGAGGTCGCACGCGTGCCGCTGCGCGTGCGCGGACCGCGCTGGCGGACCTGGAGCTCCAAGCGGATCCCGCCCGAGTGGTCCGGACGCTGGACCGTCCAGGTGATGGCAGCCGACGGTCAGGTGCTCTGGTCGGTCGACTTCACCGTCGGCACATGAGGTGAACCCGCGGGCCGCGCGTATGCACCGATACGCGCGGCCCCGGGCCCCGGCGGCTGCGAAGGCGATGAGCGGCCGCCCCCGGGCACGCCGATCGCGTAGGATTTCAGGGGCGTGCGCCGCCCATACATTCGAGGTGTGCGATGAAGCTCGCCTATCTGGACGGCCCTGCACTGCGTGGCGCGTTGATCGCGGCGTGCGACCATGTGCAGGGGCGGCGAGCCGAACTGAACCGAATCAACGTCTTCCCCGTCCCCGACGGCGATACGGGGACGAACTTCGCGCTGACCGCGCGTTCGATCGCGGACCGGCTCCTCGCCTCCGGGCGCGTCGGCCGCGGGCGTGCGCTCCTCGGCACGCTCCTCGACATCAAGCCCATCCTCGGACTCGACTCCGACGGCCGCGTCGCGCCCCTCGCCCGCGTGCGCGGACGACGACAGCTCCTGCCGCGCGTCATGGAGCTCCTCGCGGAGCGCGTCCCGCCCGGCGCGAAGGTCCGGTTCGGCGTCGTCCACGTCGCGTGCGAGGAAGTCCTCGACGAGGTCGCGAGCGCACTCCGGGAACGTTACGGCGAGGAGGCCGAGATCCTGACCGGGCCCGCGTCGCCCGTGCTCGCGACGCACATCGGGCCCGGAGGGTGGGGGCTGGCGTACATGGTCGAGGACGGCTGACGCGAGGCGATCATGCCGGCCCCGGGGGCGGCGCCGGCGAGGCAGGTGCGCGCGCCTGCGCCAGCCTACCGGACCTCGATCACCGCCATCATCCCGTTGTCCTCGTGGGACATGATGTGGCAGTGATAGACGAACTTCCCGACGATGACCGGGTTCGTGAACGGGATCAGGAGCTTCACCTCGCCCCGTATCGGCGTGATCTGCGTGTCCTGGTAGCCGATGAAGGGCTGGGCTTCGCCGTTCACCTCCGTGACCTGGAAGTCGACCTGGTGGATGTGGAAGACGTGTAGCTCGTCGGACTCGTTGCGGATCGTCCACTCCTCGAGCGTGCCGAGCTCGACTCGCGTGTCGACCCGGTCCGGGTCGTACTGTTTGCCATCGATGTAGAACTGCTCCCCGCTCGCGTCCTCGGAGAACACGATCGTCCGGCGTCTGTCGACGGGCCGGGTGCGCAGGTCCTCGACGGCCGGGAGCCGGTCCGGGAGCCGGAGCGGGGTTTCGCTACGCCCTTCGGAGACGACCGTCGCGAGGATCGCCTCCGGGTATTGATCCCCTGCCGGCCCGGTGTCGAAGGCAAGGGTCCGGAACTGGTAGACGCCGGGTTCGCTGCCCTGGACCAGGACTTCCACGCGAGCACTCGGCGGGAGCACGATCTCGTCACGAGGGATGATCTGGTTGCGGCGGTTCCCGTCGCGCGCGATCTCGTGGAGCGTGTGCCCGTCCAGCTTCAGCCGGTAGAAGATGTCGGCGCCGATGTTGCCGATCCGCCAGAGCTGCGTCTCGCCGGG
>CAYPGK010000178.1:0-3601 GCA_964410055.1 uncultured Gemmatimonadaceae bacterium
GCCGGTCGACCTCGAGATCTCATGGTCGGGCCGCGCCGAGCGCGGGCTCGCGCTGGTGTTCGAGGCGACGTTGGAGGGTGAGCCGCTCCAGCCAGGCACGGTTGCGTGGCGCGTCGAGCCCGCGGCGGCCGGGACGTGGCGCGGCGACACGCTCCGCCTGGAGCGGGCCGGGCGGGTCCACGTCGCGGCGGGCGCCGGGGACGCGAGCGGCGCGACCGAGCTCGACGTCGCCGTGCCGCCCATGATCCTCTTCGACATGGTCGTGGACGGCAACCGCGACCTGTACCGCGCGGCGCTGGACGGCCGCGACCTCGAGAGGCTGACGACGGACGCCGCGGCCGACTACGACCCGACCGTCGCGGGCGACCTCGTCGTCTTCGTGAGCGAGCGCGACGGCAACAAGGAGCTGTACTCGCTCACCCTCGGCGGCGGGGCGGAGAAGCGGCTCACGAACACGGCGGTCTCGGACGTGTACCCCGCGCTCTCGCCCGACGGCAAGTACCTCGCCTTCATCCGTGGCTCGGGGCTGACGCGCCTGTACGTGGCCGCGCCCGACGCGAGCGGCGCCACGCGCCCCGACCCCGGGCACGGGCACGAGGGCTCGCTAGAGATCGCGCCCGCCTGGGGCCCGGACGGCAGCACGCTCGTATTCGTATCGACCGCCGCCGGCAGCCCGGACATCTACCTGTGGGACGGAGCGAATACCACGCTGCTGGAGGCCAGCTCGGGCGGCGACTTCGAGCCGGCCATCTCGCCGGACGGCCGATACGTCGCCTTCTCCTCCAACCGCACCGGTGACGTCGAGCTCTACCTGCTCGACCTGGAGGACCGCTCGGTGCGACGGCTCACGGAGCGGGAAGGGAGCGACGGCTACCCTGCGTGGCTCCCGGACGGGCGGATCGTCTACGTCGCCTACACGGGGACGACGCCGGAGCTGCGCTGGCTCGACCCGGTGGAGCCTGCCGTGACGGTTCGGATCCCGCTCGATGGGCTGCCCAGGAATCCGGTGGCGTTGACGGGGCCGCGCCAGGATCCCTGAGGGGCGCTGGCGCGCGGATCGCTGCGTCGCTCGCCTGACACGCCTCTCGCTGCCGCCTCCGTTCGTCGGTGTGGCCCGGCGATGCGGAGGCGGCAAGATTTTTTTCTTGACCCGGGCTCGTAGCCGTTTTTACCTTCGGCGCAATCCCGGGCGGCGAGACCGCCGTCTTCTTTCGCCTGCATACTCTCGCCCGCCGACCGACCACCACCCGAGGAGGAATTCAATGCCGCATGATCCATCCGCGCGCGCGGAGCGCCGGGATGGCACTGCCCACGTGCGTCCGTGGAGAGCGCCCGTCCTGGAGGAACTCCCCGTGCTCGAAGCGCTCACGCTCCAGTCCCCGATCTGGGGCGGCGAGGGCGGGTTCGGCTTCCTGGACGTGACCGAACCGACACGTCGACTCGGCTGACACTTCCCACCAGCCTGACGGGAGCATTGCGATGAAGGGGATGGAGACTCTATGGCCCTCTGTGCGCGTATTCGCCGGGGCGTGTCTACTGCTTCTCGTCGCCGCATGCGGGGATGAGCCGGCGGCACCTGAGACTGTGGAGCAGGAGCTGGAAGGGCCGGCCGGGCAGGCGTTCTCCGCGCTGCTCACCTGCAGCGTGGACGTCGTGGCAGGCAGCATGAGCTGCGATCCGTCGGACGGGCTTTCGGGCACGGCGGCCGGTCCGCAGATGAACCTGATCGTGGGCAGCCAGCACCGCTTCGTGCGCATGGCGAACGACGCGCCCGTGGTCTCGGGGGACGTCTGGAGCGCGAACGTATGGGTGCAGAACCTTACACTGCAGCCGTTCGGTACGTCGGACGGCGAAACTGCGGATGCCCCGAGCGTGCAGGTCTTCTTCGTGGACGAGCCGAACAACGGGGTCGAGGTATTGAACCACGACGACACGGACATCTTCCTGGACAGCACGCCGGCGAAGTACTACACCTACTTCACAATCCTCCTGGGCTCAGACTGGATCCTGTCCCCGGGCGAGGAGAGCACGGCGAGGCCGTGGGAGTTTCAGCTGAACGGCGCGACGGAGTTCCAGTTCAGCGTGCTCGTGAGCACGGTTGTGCCGGACCCGGACGCGATCGGCGTGCACCTGACGCGCGTCTCGGCAGGGGGGTCGCACGCCTGCGGTGATGGCCTGGACGGCAAGGTCTACTGCTGGGGCGAGAACTCCAGCGGCCAGCTCGGGGATGGGACGGTGACGACCGACAAATGGACCCCGGTGGCAGTCGAGGCACCCGGGAACGTGCGGCTTTCCGGGGTCTCGGCCGGCTGGGGCCACAGTTGCGCCGAGGGCGACGATCAATACATCTACTGCTGGGGCGACAATGACTACGGCCAGCTCGGCGACGGGACGTGGACCGACCGTTCGAGGCCGGTGCTCGTCGCGGGGACGAGAGGCCTGTGATGACGCTCTGCACGATTCGGAAAGGGAGTGGACCCCATGACTTCTGAACCCACGTACTCGCCCTCGACCGACGCCATCGCCGCGCAGCTGGAGGGTGAGGCGGTGCTGCTGCACCTCGGCACCAAGCGCTACTTCCGGCTGAACGAGACGGCGGCAGAGGTGTGGGCCGCGCTCGAGGCCGGCGTCGGCGACCCGCACGGTCTGACCGATTGGCTGTGCGAGCGCTTCGACGTGACACCGGAGGAGGCCGGCGCCGAGGTCGTCCGGCTCCTGGGTGAGCTCGAGGCGCGCGGGCTCGTGACCGCCGCGACCGCCACCTGATCTCGCCGCACCGGGTGCTCGGGGACGCCGTCGCCGCGCTCGCAACGGCGGACGGGCGAGCATGATTCGTCATTCACAGAAGGATTGCCGCCTTCGCGTCGCGGGACTCCTGCGGCGCGAAGGCGGAAATCATTTGTCGGTTCACTTGGGTTCATGATACACCATACCTTGGACCGCGACGCGGGCGGCGAGATACCGTCGTCTGTTTGCTTCCCACGTTCTCGCTCGCCGAACCAGAGACCACCACACAAGGGGGCGTGCGTGGCCGGCTCCAGAATCCCGGACGCCATGGAATCCTCGCACAGCCTCGGCTGACACTCCCTCCCCGACCGTCGGGGGCATCCCACTCACTCGACCAGACATTCTCACTGCGATGAAAGAGACGACGACCGTATGGCCCGGTTTGCGCATCGCCGCTTGCGCGTGCCTGCTGCTGTTTGCCGCGTGCGGGGAGGAGCCGGTGGCGCCCTGGGCCGTGGGGCAGGAGCTGGAGGAGGTGCAGGAATCCACCGCACCGGCGTTTTCCATGCTGCTCACCTGCAGCGTGGACGTGGCGGGGGGGACGATGAACTGCGATCCGTCGGATGGCCCGACCGGCGCCGCGAATGGTCCGCAGATGAACCTGATCGTGGGCAGTCAGCACCGCTTCGTTCGCATGTCGAACGATGCGCCCGTGGTCGAGGACGGCGTCTGGAGCGCAAACGTCACGGTGCGGAACCTGACGCTGCAGCCGTTCGGCACGTTGGACGGCCAGGCTTCGGATGCGGCTGGCGTACGGATCTTCTTCGTGGACGAGCCGAACAACGGGGCCGAGGTATCGAACCCCGACGGCACG
>CAYPGK010000179.1:0-3489 GCA_964410055.1 uncultured Gemmatimonadaceae bacterium
CGGGGGGCGCGCGGGGCGGTTGGGTCGCGGGGGGTGCGGGGGGGGGGGGGGGGGGGTGGGGGGCGTGGGGGGCGCGGGGGGCGATGTCCGGCATGGAGTCCGGTGCCGCGCCGGGTGCGTGGCCGGGCGACGTCGCTGGCGGTGCGCCGGGCTCGGTCCCGGACGACGTCGCAGGCAGTGCGCCGGGCTCGGTCCCGGACGACGTCGCGGGCAGCCCACCCGGGACGGCGCGCGGCGATTCCCCACCGGGTGCGCCGCCAGGCGACGTCGCCGCCGATGGGTCCGGCCCCGGCCCCGCGCCCACAGCGTCCCGCCGCGGCTTCCGCGTCCTCGGCGACCGCGTGACCGCCGTGCTCGCCCGCTTCAACCGCTGGTTCGACCGCCAGGCCGACCGCTATCGCGGCGTCATCGCCTGGGCGCTCGACCACCGCCTCGCCGTGCTCTCGATCGCCGTCGGCTCGCTCGTCGGTGCGCTCGCGCTCCAGGTCCTCTTCGGCGGCTTCGGCTTCGTCCCGATCAGCGACCGGAGCGAGATCGACATCACCTTCGAGACGCCGCCGGGCTCGTCGCTCGAGTACACGCGCCTCAAGGCGATCGAGCTCGAGCGCCGGATCCGCGCCCGGCCCGAGGTCGCCTACACCTACACGACAGTGGGCGGCGAGGCGGGCGCGTTCGGCGCGGGCGGCGGCGCGGTCGACGAGGGGCGCATCTACGTCCGTCTGGTTCCCAAGGGCGAACGCCGTCTATCGCAGGACGCGCTCGGCGTGGTCCTGCGCGAGGAACTCGGGCGCGTCGCCGGCGTGACCGCGTTCGTATTCTCCGGCGGCTTCGGCGGCAACCAGAAGCAGATCCAGCTCCAGCTCCGCGGCCCCGACGCCGCCACCCTCACGGCGCTCGCCGAGCGGATCGCCGACGTCGTGCGCGAGGTCCCGGGCGCCGTCGACGTCGGCCTCTCGACCCGCGGCAGGCGCCCCGACCTCGGCGTCATCATCGACCGCGGCCTGGCCGGCGACCTGGGCGTGACCGTCGGCCAGATCGCGGCCGCGCTCCGGCCCGCCTTCGCCGGGATCGACGCCGGCGACTGGGTCGACCCGTCCGGCGAGACGCGCGACGTCCGCATCCGCTTCGCGCCCGCCTTCCGCGAACGCGCCGACGACGTCCGCACCATGCCCCTCGTCCTCCCCGCACCGCCCGGCCTGCCCCGCGTGGTGCCGCTCGAGCAGGTCGCCGAGGTGCGGGAGGGGCTCGGACCCGCCCGCATCGACCACCTCGACGGCGAGAACGTCGTCGTCATCGGCGCGAACGCCCAGGGCCGCTCGCTGGGCGAGGTCTCCGGCGACGTCGACCGCGCGATCCGCGCCGTCCCGCTCCCCGACGGCTACCGCCTGACCCAGGGCGGCGAGGTCGAGGACCAGCGCGAGGTGTTCGGCAACATCGCCCTCGCGCTCGGCTTCGCCGTCCTCCTCATGTACCTGATCCTCGTGGTGCAATTCGGCAGCTTCGTCGACCCGATCGCGATCCTGCTCTCGCTGCCGCTCTCCATGATCGGTGTCGTGCTGGCGCTGCTCCTGACCGGCGACACGCTCAACATCATGAGCATGATCGGGATCATTCTGCTGGCCGGGATCGTCGCCAAGAACGCGATCCTGCTCATCGACTTCGCCAAGTGGGGGCGTGAGCGGCAGGGCCTCGACCGGCGGACGGCGCTGATCGAGGCGGGGCGGATCCGTCTGCGTCCGATCATCATGACCAGCGTGGCGCTGATCGCCGGGATGACGCCGGTGGCGATCGGGTGGGGGGAGGGCGGGGACTTCCGGGCGCCGCTGGGGCGGGCGGTGATCGGCGGGGTGGTGACGTCGACGCTGCTGACGTTGCTGGTGATTCCGACGGTGTATGAGGTGCTGGACGAGGGGAAGGAGAGGGTGGTGGCTTGGCTGCGCCGCCGTTAATAATCGGACCACGTTTCCGTTTTCCGCTTTGGCGCATTTCGACATGCGCGCGGAACGGGCGCGCCGGCGCGCGCTGCCCAGCGCCCTCAGCCTGTGTGGCGCTCATGGCTCGCGGCTTTCCGGGGCTTCTGCACGCGGTTTGCGTCATCCGTCCGACGAGTGCGTCGCCGCTCCGCCATGTTCACCTGGCATGGCAAAATGGAGCAAAAACAGGAAACGGAAACGTGGTCCGATGGAGCACTACCGCCAGGCCGCCGAGCTCACCGCCGAAGCCCAGCGCCGCATCCAGGCCAAAATCGACCACCTCGACCGCGACCGACGGGAGAACGGTCAGGCAAAGGACGGGAAGGGCGCCGTGCAGGCCGGTCCGCGCAAGTACCCCGAGAACCCCCTCCCCCGCCAGCACCTGGTCAAGCCCGGCCTCGAGTCCGAGCTGGAGCCCCGCCCGCGGTTCGAGGCGCCGGACTATCGCGGCAGCGGCAAGCTCGAAGGGCGCGTCGCCCTCGTCACCGGCGGCGACTCCGGGATCGGGCGCGCCGTGGCCGTGCTCTTCGCCCGCGAGGGTGCCGACGTCGCCGTCGCCTACCTGAACGAGCACGAGGACGCCGAGGAGACGAAACGCTTCGTCGAGAAGGAAGGGCGGCGCTGCATGCTCATCTCCGGCGACGTGCGCGACCCCGGGTTCTGCCGCGACGCCGTCGAGCACACGGTGAGCGAACTCGGCGGGCTCGACATCCTGGTGAACAACGCCGCGTTCCAGGAGCACGTCGGCTCGATCGAGGAGCTCGACGACGAGCACCTCGACATGACCATGCGCACCAACGTCTACGGCTACATTCAGATGACGCGGGCCGCGGTCCCGCATCTGAAGCCTGGCAGCGCGATCATCAACACCGGCTCGGAGACCGGCATCTTCGGCCAGCCCTACCTCCTCGACTATTCGGCGACGAAGGGCGCGATCCACGCCTTCAGCAAGGCGCTGGCATCGTCGCTCGCGCCGCGCGGGATCCGCGTCAACGCCGTCGCGCCGGGGCCCGTCTGGACCCCGCTCAACCCCGCCGACCAGCCGGAAGACAGGATCGAGAAGTTCGGCAGCGGCACCTCGATGAAGCGCCCCGCGCAGCCCGAGGAGATCGCACCCGCATACGTCTTCCTGGCGGCGCCGTCGTGCTCCAGCTACATCACCGGCGTCGTGCTGCCGGTCATGGGTGGGGTGTACGGTTAGAAGGATCCCACGTTCGCATGGGCGGCGCCGCGTTCGCATGGGCGGGGGCGATCTGAAAAGTTTCCACTGAAAAACTGCGTGAAGGGGGCCCGCGAACGCGTATAGCCGTGGCCGCAACGCGCACCGCCCCCGCACCGCGCCACCGCAGCCGGCCTCCGCAACGCACCCCCGCCGCCTCTCTCGCATGCCCTGCGCCCCCGCACGTCCCCGCCACCCCGCCGCCCCGCACCGCACGGCACCGAACACGCCACCCCCGCACCACCCCCGCACCACCACCGCGCCCGCCCCCCACCCCACCCCGCCGCCCCCCGTCAC
>CAYPGK010000180.1:0-3464 GCA_964410055.1 uncultured Gemmatimonadaceae bacterium
GCGCTGTTGATCTACGTGACCGGCCGGAGCGTCGCCGCGACGCGCGAGCTCATGGCGGAGGCCGCGCTGCCGGCGCCGGACGTCCTGATCGCGGACGTCGGGACGACGGTCGTGCGCGGCAACGACTTCTCGCCGGTCGCGGCGCTCGAGCGAGAGATCGCGGCGCGTTGGCCCGGCGGCGACGTCGTGCGCGCGCGGCTCGCGGGGCTCGACGTCGTCACCGAGCAGGCGCTGAACGTGCCGCGCCGGGTCTCGTACTGGCTGGCCGCCGGCGCGGCGATGGAGACGGCGCTGGCGCGCATCGCGGAGCGGCTGGAAGGACTCGAGGTGGAGGTGATCGGCTCGGCCGACACCTACATCGACGTGCTGCCGGGCGGGGTGGACAAGGGGACGACGCTACGCCGGGTGCTGGCGTGGCTCGGCCGGTCGGAGCACGACGTCGTCGTCGCGGGCGACACGTTGAACGATCTGGCGCTCTTCGAGACCGGACTGCGCGGCGTGGTGGTCGGGAATTGTGAGCCGGGGCTGCTCGAGCGGGTCGCCGGGAGGGCGCACGTCTACGTGGCCGCCGGTCACGGAGCGGCGGGGATCCTCGAGGGGCTGGGACATTTCGGCTTCATCCGGGAGACGAGCCATGGCGAGTGACTTCATCGTCCTGTCGCACCGGGAGCCGTACGCCGAGGTCGAGACGCCGGAAGGAACGGAGATGCACCGCAAGACGAACGGCGTCTTCACGACGCTGGACAGCGTGATGCGCGAGAAGCGTGGGACGTGGATCGCATGGTCGGAGCGGGAGGGGGGCGCGCCGTTCGCCGAGCGGGTACGCGTCCCCGCGCCGGGTCACCCGGAGGCGTACGACGTCCGTCGCATAGGACTGAGTCCCGAGGAGGCGCGCAGCTTCTACTACGACTTCACATCGTCGGCGATCTGGCCGGTCCTCTTCTCGCTCCTGGACCGCGCACGCTTCACGCACGCGGCGTGGGAGACGTACCAGCGCGTGAACGAGGCGTTCGCCGAGGCGGCGTGCGAAGAGGCGGCGCCGGGCGCGGTGGTGTGGGTCAATGACTTCCACCTGATGCTGACGCCGCGGTTGATCAAGCGACGGCGTCCCGACGTCACGATCGCGCTCTTCCTGCACACGACGTTCCCGCCGCCCGACATCTTCGGCGTGATCCCGTGGCGCAAGGAGCTGCTCGATGGGCTGCTGCACCTCGACCTGATCGGGTTCCACATCCCGTCGTACGCGCTGAACTTCGCGAACACCGCCGAGCGGTTCATGGGCGCGCAGCCGACGGCGGTCGTCGGGACCGACCTGGTCGGCAAGGGGCCGGCCGTCTCGGTCTCGCGCTACCCGCTCTCGCTGCGCTACGGCGAGCACGAGGTCGCGCTCGGCGTCTACCCCGTCGGCGTCGATGTGGAATTCTTCGACGATGCCGCGCGTCGGCCCGAGACGCGCGCGAAGGCCGACGAGATCCGCGAGCGGACGGGCGCGCAGCAGTTGATCCTGAGCGCCGAGCGGCTCGACTACGTGAAGGGCGCGATCGAGCGGCTCGAATGCTTCGAGCGCTTCCTCGACCGGCACCCGGACCGACACGGCGCGGTCTCCTTCGTCCAGATCGCCGTGCCGACCCGGACGGGGATGGAAGAGTTCCAGGAGATGCGACGCCAGACCGAGGAGGCGGTCGGGCGCATCAACGGCCGCTTCGGCACGCTCGAATGGCAGCCCGTCATCCACCTCTACAGTTCGTTCCCGCGGGAGGAGCTGGTCGCCTTCTACGCCGCTGCGGATGTGTTGTGGGTCACGCCTCTGCGGGACGGACTGAACCTCGTCGCGAAGGAGTACATCGCGACGCGGCGGGAAGGCGATGGCGTCGTCATCCTGAGCGAGTTCGCCGGCGCCGCCGCTGAACTGGAGGGCGTGATCCTCGTGAATCCGTACTCGCCCGACGACATGGACCGCGCGCTCGAGGCCGCGCTGGCCATGCCCGGGCCGGAGCGGGCCGCGCGCATGAGGCGTCTGCGCGACCGGGTGCTCCAGTACGATGTGCACCGCTGGTCGAACTCGTTCTTACACGATGTGGAACGGGTGAGCCGCGGGCGCCGGCTCGTGGCGGCGGGGGGGGGCTGAGCCCCTCGAAGGTCCGCCGCCACCGGCCCCCGCCACGACGCCGCGCCCGCCGCCTTCCCGGGGCTGGACCAGCCGGTGGATAGGGCCGGCCGGTCCGGTGGGAGCGGCCGTGCGTCGTCATCGGAAGGATCTTCACAGGAGAGAGAACCGCACCCGGAACCGTGAGAGCACTCACCCCCCTCGACTGGTCCATCATCCTCGCCTACCTGGCCTTCGCCCTCCTGGTCGGCATGCTGGTCTCGCGCCGCGCGAGCCGGTCCCTCGAATCCTACTACGTTGCCGAGAGGAATCTGCCGTGGTGGTGGCTCGGCACCTCGATGGTCGCGACCACCTTCGCCGCGGACACGCCGCTGGTCGTGACGGGGCTGGTCGCGAACCACGGCGTGCCTGGGAACTGGTTCTGGTGGTCGTGGGCCGCGTCGTACGTCTCGCTCGCCGTCGTCTTCGCCGCACTCTGGCGCCGCGCGCGGGTGATCACCGATGCGGAGTTGATCGAGCTGCGCTACACCGGGTTCGGCGCGACGCTGCTCCGCGGCTTCAAAGCGATCTTCTTCGCGGTGCTGATCAACGGGATCGTACTGGGGTGGGTGATCCGCGCGATGTCGAAGATCACCGCGCCGTTCGTACACTGGGACGTCTGGCTCGGCGAGGAGTTATTCGGCGCACTGTCGGCGGCGTGGCCGTCGTGGCTCCTCTTCGGCACGATGAACGACACACTGACCGTTCTCGTCCTCTTCGCGCTCGTCACGCTGTACTCGACGATGGGCGGGATCCGGGGCGTGATCCTGACGGACCTGGTCCAGTTCGCGATCGCGATGGCCGCGAGCATCGCCTTTGCGTACCTGGCGGTGCAGGCGGTCGGCGGAATCGCCGGGCTGAAGGACGGACTCGCATTGCACTACCAGGACCCCGATGGGATCCTCGCCTTCGTGCCGCGAGGCGATGCGACGTGGCTCCCGGTCCAGGTCTTCCTGATCTACCTGGCGGTGCAGTGGTGGGCGCAGTACTTCAGCGATGGGAGCGGGTACCTGGCGCAGCGGGTCTTCACGGCGAAGAGCGACGCGCATGCGGAGGGCGGCTCGATGTGGTTCATCGTCGCGAACTTCGGGCTACGCACCTGGCCGTGGGTCCTGGTGGGGCTCGTGGCGCTCGTGATCTACCCGATCGGCGCCGCCGGGACCGGACCGCTGGCGGAGATGGTCGCCGCGGACCGGGAGATGGCCTACCCCGCGCTTATGGCCGAACTCCTGCCGGCCGGTCTGGTCGGCCTGGTCTTCGCGAGCCTGCTCGCGGCCTTCATGAGCACGGTCGACACGCACATCAACTGGGGCTCGAG
>CAYPGK010000181.1:0-3438 GCA_964410055.1 uncultured Gemmatimonadaceae bacterium
GTCCGGCGGTGCGGGCGCGCCGGGGGCGCCAGCCTGACGGCCGGCCCGCCCTCACGGGACCGCTCCCGGGCGCAGCGCGCCCACTCCAACGCGTCCGCGGGCCCGGCGCACCGCGCCGCGCCCGGGGACGCCCAACCAGGCGCACGGCGCCGCGGGAAGAATGGGCGATTTCCGCATCGGCTCGGTCCTCGGCTTCGAGATCCGCCTCGACTTCTCCTGGTTCATCATCTTCTTCCTGATCCTCTGGGTCTTCACCTTCGCCGTCTTCCCGGTCAACTATCCCGGGCTCTCGCTCCCCGTCTACATAGGGATGGGCGTTGTCGGGACGCTGCTTTTCTTCGCCTCTCTGCTCGCGCACGAGATCTCGCACTCGCTCGTCGCGCGGGCGAAGGGGATCCCGGTCGAGGGGATCACGCTCTTCATCTTCGGCGGGATGTCGCGGACGCGGATGGAGGCGGAGACGCCGGGCGACGAGTTCCAGATCGCCGGGGTCGGGCCCCTCTCGAGCGTCGTCATCGCCGCGATCTTCTGGGGCATTGCGTGGCTGGCGCTCCGGGCGGGATGGAGCGTCGCGATCATCGGCGTGGCCCAGTACCTGGCGCTCCTCAATTTCCTCCTCGCCGTCTTCAACCTGCTGCCGGGCTTCCCGCTGGACGGCGGGCGGATCTTCCGGGCGGCGGTGTGGAAGTCGACGGGGGACTACACCAAGGCGACGCGCTGGGCGACGACGGGCGGCAAGTGGCTCGCCTACGCGCTCATCGCGTTCGGGCTCCTCTCCGTCTTCCAGGGGAACCTGGGCGGGCTGTGGCTCGTGCTGATCGGCTGGTTCCTGCGCAATGCGGCGATCGCGAGCTACCAGCAGCACCTGCTCCACCAGGTCCTCGAGCACGTGCGCGCGAGCGACGCGATGACGCCGGACCCGGAGACGGTCCCACCGGACCTCACGCTCCAGGAGCTGGTCGACGACCATTTCCTGAAGCGTCGGTTCCACGCCTTCCCGGTCGCGAGCAACGGCCGTCCGCTCGGGCTGATCACGCTCGGGCAGGTGAAGGAAGTGCCGCGCGAGGAGTGGAGCCGGCGCACCGTCGCCGAGACGATGACCTCCGTCGAAGGCGACGGCGTGACCGTGCGCCCCGATGAGCCGATGACCGACGTGCTGCAGAAGATGGAGAAGTCCGGCTCGCGCCGCGTGCTCGTCACCCGCGACGGTCACCTCGAGGGGATCATCACGACCGGCGACGTTGCGGGTTGGCTGCAGCGGGCGCGGGAGCTGGAGGGGTGAGGCGGACCCGATTCATCTTCACTGCCGCCACGGCGCACCGAGGTGCCACGAAATCCCCAGATGGAACCGCTCCGGGTGGTTGTCGAGCGTCACGACCCAGGCCGGATCGCCGTCGCGCCGGCCGTCGGTCAGGGCGCGGCTGAACTCGGCGCCGGTGCGCACGGCGACGCGTCGCCAGCGGAAGTAGTCGAGCGCGACGCCGAAGACCGCGATCGGGTGCTCCCGACCGCCCGAATCGGCGAACCAGCCGGCGGAGAGGTCGAGCGACGGGATGACGTTCGGCCTGAGCGCGCGGCGGATTTCGATCCCGACCGTCCGGAAGGAGACGGCGCTGAAGTCCGCCTGACCGTAGAGGCCGATGTCCGCCGCGGCCGTGAGCGCCACGGCCGGGTGGAGCGAGTAGGCGAGCCCGAGGCCGAACCCCGAGGCGTCGCCGATGCTGAGCCGTGTCTCGAGCCCGTTGGGGTAGGTTTCCGTGTAGGCCCAGGCGCTGTAGTCGACGGCCCGCACCCGCAGCGCGAGCCCGCGATGGCCGTGCGGCCCGTCGTCCGACGATGTCTGCGCCATGGCCGGCGCCGCGAGAGCCAGGCGCGCGAGCGCCAGGAGCGGCAGGATCGCCAGCGCCGGTGGCCGGGCGAGGCGAAGACTGGACATGAATCGCATGGCGCGTCGCTCCGGTGGCATGGACACCCCCGTCGTTCGGGTTGGCTTCGTCGTACGGCGGACGTGATCGGGAAGGCCGGGCACGCTCGCGCCCTCCGGTCGCACGGGTTAAATTGCCCTCATGTATGTGATCCCGAAAGACCGGCTCCCCGAGGGCTTCGCCGAGCGGATCGATCAGCTTCCGCCCGACCCCGCGCCGACGCGGCCCGCGGCGACGATCGTGCTCCTCCGCGATGCGGCCGCCGGGCCCGAGGTCCTGCTGCTGCGCCGCACCCGTGCGAGCGGGTTCGTCCCCGGCGCGTTCGTCTTCGCCGGCGGCAGGGTCGACGAGGCGGACGGCGACCCGCGCCTACTCGAGCGTGTCGACGGCCTCGGCGGGCGGCCGGAGCCGGACCCCGCGTTCTGGGTGGCCGCCGTGCGCGAGGCGTTCGAAGAGGCGGGCGTCTTCCTGGCGCGCGACGCCGACGGCAGCCCCCTGCCCGACGCGGGGCGGGATGCGCGCGTCGCCGGATGGCGCGAGGCGCTCCTCACGGAGCGGGCGTCGCTATACGATGTCCTGCACGAGGAAGAGCTGCGCCTCGACTTCGGCGATGTCGTGTACTGCGCCCACTGGATCACGCCCGTCGTCGAGCCGCGTCGCTACGACACGCGCTTCTTCCTGGCGCGCCTCCCCGACGGGTGCGACGTCTGCATCGACGAGCGCGAGATGACCGACGCCGTCTGGCTCACGCCCACCGAGGCGCTGGAGCGATTCCGCGCCGGCCGGCTGCCGATGGTCTTCCCGACCGTCGCGACCGTCGAGTCGCTCGTCCCCTATGCGACGGTGGCCGAGGCGCTGGACGCCTTCCGCTCCCGCCCCGTCACGCCGATCCTCCCACGCCTCGTCCGCACCCCCGACGGTGTGACGATCGTGGTGGACTGACGCCTGACCCCTGGCGCCCAAGATCCTGGAATCCGGCCCTACCGGATTACAGTTGCTGAAACCGGATACCTGAAACGTTACACCCGATCCCTGACACCCATGCCCACCACCACCGCCCGCCCGACCACCCTCGGCGCCCTGAAGAAATCCGGCTACGCCACCCGCTCCATCAAGGACGAGCTCCGGGCGAACCTGATCCGTCGCCTGAAGTCCGGCGAGCCGCTCTTTCCCGGGATCGTCGGCTACGAAGACACGGTGGTTCCGCAGGTGGTCAACGCGATCCTGTCGCGGCAGAACTTCATCCTGCTGGGGCTTCGGGGGCAGGCTAAGAGCCGGATCGTGCGGCAGCTCGTGGAGCTGCTCGACGACGAGGTGCCGGTCCTCGAGGGGAGCGAGATCAACGACGATCCGCTGCGTCCGATCTCGAAGTACGGTCGCATGCTGGTCGAGGAGCACGGCGACAACGCGCCGATCGCCTGGGTCCCCCGTGAGGCCCGCTTCGTCGAGAAGCTGGCCACGCCGGACGTGACGATCGCGGACCTGATCGGCGACGTCGACCCGATCCGCGCCG
>CAYPGK010000182.1:0-3432 GCA_964410055.1 uncultured Gemmatimonadaceae bacterium
TTGCCCTACTCTCCAACTTCCAGACAACCAGACCTTCCAGTGCATCATGGTGCACTTTCCGGCGGGGCGCGTCAAGGAGCCGGGGCGTTGGCCAATCGTGTGGGCGACCGGGGTGGGATCGGTTCCGAAGCGACAGGGGCCAGTGGGTGTTTTATGGCGTTCTCCCCTGATCAGCCGTTCTGTTCGTACGCCGCTCGGAGCAGCTCCACGACCTCGGGCGTCACCTCGTCGACCGTTTGCAGCGCGATCTTGTGCGTCCCCTGACCCGGCGCGTTGCCGGCCGTGAGGAGCGACGAGGCCGGCGGCTGCGTGTAGCGCACTCCGATGTCCACCCGGGTCCGGGTGGCTGGCGCCACGGCCGCGAACTGGCGGCGTCGCACGAAGAGCGAGTACGTGGCGCGACCCTCCACGCTCACGTCGTCGCCGAACGCCGTGACGATCTCGCGCACCCGGTCGAAGATCGGCCGCAGGTGCGCCTTCGGGCCGGCGTACTGCTGGTCGATGTACTCCTCGATCGTCGGCCGCGTCCACCCGGCCGCGCGCGCGGCCGCATCCGCGATCGCCCACTGCGAGTTCTGCAGGATCCCGTGCTCCGCCTTCAGCCACCGTCGCACCGCGTTCTGGTCCAGCGGGTCGAGGCCGCTGGCCTGGACCACCGCCACCCACTCCTCGAGCGTGCGACCCGTGCGCTCCTTCATGGACGCCGCAACGGAATCCATCATGTCTGCCGGACTCTTCGCCATCGACAGCTCCCCTCCTGTGCCTCGGACCATGACCTGGATCAGCGTATCACGCCCTGGCGGAGTGGCGCAAGGCAGGACACACCGGCGTCGCCGAGGATCGCGCCCCCAGACCGACGCTCACGGCCGCGGCGGGGCGAGGAGCGTGCGAAACGCCTTCAGCGCCGCGGGGTGGTAGATCGTTGCATGCGTTTCTTCCGGCATCCGCTCGTGGTGCAGCCGAAGCGACGACCCGGCGGTCGCCTGCAGTGCTTGCGCCAACCGCTCCGTCAGCGCCGCGATCTCCGGCTGGCTGCTGCTCGCGAGGTACAACGCCCTGGCGTTCCACTCGGCTGCGCGCAGCATCTCCGGCGCGCGCGTCACGAGCTCGCCGTCCGCCCACCAGAGGCTCGGGTCGAACGCGATGTAGGTGTCGAAGAGCTCCGGCTCGAGGAGGAAGGTCTCCACGACGAACAGGCCGGCCAACGACTCGCCGATGATGGCGGCCTCGCCGGTCGTCCGAAACCGCGTCCGGACCTCGGGGATGAGCTCGTCGCGGAGGAAGGCGCGGAAATCGGCCGATCCGCCGACCACGGGGGCGATGCTCAGGTCCGCGGCCACGGTCGTCGGCCCGGTCAGGTCGCGACGGCGCTGCGTGTTCTCGATCCCGACCAGCAGGAACGGGCGCATCGTCCCGTTCATCACCGAAACCTGCACGAGCCCGGCGATGTGGAGGAAGTCTTCGTGGATCCCTCCATCCAGCATGTACAGCACCGGAAGGGGACCGTCGTCTGCGAACGGCGAGGCGTAGACGTTGATCCTTCGGGTCTCGGCCAGGACTTTGGACTCGATGGTGAACGTCTCACCGAAGGCGATCGGCCCCGACGCGCCCGCGTCCTGAGCGAAGGCCGCCGGACAGAGGACCAACCACACCGCTCCCACGAAGAACCAGAGCCTCATCACGACGTCGCCTCCAGGTGAACTCGATCGAGGACTACAGGCCGCGCCGGCACACCGACCCCGGCCCGAACGACCGACGCCGGGATTCGAGGCGCTGCGGCCCCGCACCCCAACGGCTGCTCAGGAAACCACCCGCACGTACAGGTCGTGCGCCCGCTCGCCCCCGTTCAGCGTGTAGCCCACATCCAGCTTGAACGCATCCAGCGCGTGCCCCCTCTCGCTGCCCCACGCGTGCATCTTCGCGAAGCTCTCGGCGATCGCCTCGAGCGTGCCCTCATGACGGTAGCGGAGGTAGCGCTTGGCAGGGATCTCCAGTCCGACCATCCCCTCCGGCACGCGCTCGAGGACTCTCACTTCCGCGCCCACCACCTGCTGGTAGACGCCTTCTCGCTCCTCGACGCTCACATCGAGGGCCACCTCGCTCGAGCGGTGCGCGATCTCCCCCGAGCGGGCGCGAAGGAGCTGCCACGCCTTCGGCACCTCCGTCCAGAGCTCCCGCCAGGCGGCCACGACCTCGATCCCGACCACCCGTACCGGTCCCTTCTCGACGATCTCCACGATTCGAGCACACTCCTTTCGACCGTCGCACGGTGGGCGTCCAAAAGGTCCGAAGGCCGGCGTGAGACGTGACGCAGCAAAGCCGGGCCCACCGGCGCGCGGCATCAGTCCGACACCACTGCAGTCTGAAGAGGTCCCGCTCGGTCGTGACCACGTCCGAGACTGAAAGAAGATCTTCCGTGTACGCGTCCAGCACGAGCACCAGATAGAAGTCCGCCGCGGGCGGAACGACACGCTCGTCGACGACCTCGAGCAGCGTGAGCTCCTGCTTCACATTGCCCGCGCCGTGCAGTTCCGCCGCACGCGCCTCGATCACCGCCAGGACCGATTCCAGGTCGACCCCGATACTTTCGACGAAAACGACCTTGCCGCACGCACCCGCGACGGCGTTGTAGGCCAGCGGGTCCTCGGGGCCGACTCCACCGTCGCCGCACGAGGCCAGGAACGTCAACGCCGCGACGAGGACGACGGAACGGCGACGGATCGTATCGCCGCGAGGGGAATGATGCCAGATGGGACGTGAGCGGTTCATGGCGATCGAGGATCAAGGAGGGGGATCGTAGCCTCGGGCCATGTGCTCGCTGTCGCATCGGCCTTGCAGACTCGATGCGACGGCGACCCACGCTACGGAACTCGCACCCAGACCGTATCCGGGGCACTCTCCACGAGGAGTTCCGGCTCGCCCTCGACCCCGCCCACGACCGCGTACGCCCCGGGGTCGAGGAGCTGGGCGGGCCCCGGCGCACCGTAATCACCGATCGCCGACCACCTGTGGAGGACCACCAGGCTGTCGCCCGGCGCGAGCTCGGGCCCGATCGGCTCCGACGTCCCAATCAATGCGCACTTCAGATCGCCAGTGGGGCCGATCCGTTCCCCGGCCGGCGTGTAGACCCGGTACATGAGCGGCATGCACTCGTATTCAGGCCACTGGACGGCCTTTCGGGTCGGGTTGTAAGCGCTGACGCGGACCGAAAGTGCGTCGCCCGGTGTCACCTCGTCGCGGCTGACGGCTACCTGCAGGCGAAGCTCCGAGAGGGACGCGAACTCTTCGGTACCCGTCGGGCCGGCCTCGCAGCCCGCCTGCGTCATGAACACTGCCGCAGTGATCCACAGTCGACGACGCATGATGTCCTTGAACCTTGAACCGCCCCGGGTTTGCCGGAGGCTCCAACCTTTGAGAGCAACTGTGTTCAGC
>CAYPGK010000183.1:0-3411 GCA_964410055.1 uncultured Gemmatimonadaceae bacterium
CTGATACCTGATCCCCACCTCACTTACACTCATACCAACTCTCCCCCACCCCGATCTCCACCACGAGCGGCACGTCCAGCAGAAACGCGCTCTCCATCTTCTCGCTCACGATTCCCCGGATCTCGTCGAGCTCCTCGCGCGGGACCTCGAACACCAGCTCGTCGTGGACCTGGAGCAGCATGCGCGTCTTCGCGCGGCTGGCCTCCAACGCGGCGTGGATGTCGATCATCGCGAGCTTGATGATGTCGGCGGCCGTGCCCTGGACCGGTGCGTTCGTCGCCGCGCGCTCGCCGAACTGGCGCACGCTGAAGTTGTCGCTCCTGATCTCGGGGATGTAGCGACGTCGCCCGCTCAGCGTCTCGACGTAGCCGTGCGTCCGCGCGTGCTCGATCTGGGCATCCAGGTAGCGGCGCACGCCGGGGAATCGCTTGAAGTAGGCGTCGATGAACTGCCGCGCCTCGGCCACCGACGTGCCGAGCTGCTGGGACAGCGCGAAGGGGCCGATCCCGTAGATCGTCGCGAAGTTGATCGTCTTCGCCGCCGCGCGCATCTGCGGCGTGACCTCGTCCGGAAGGACGTCGAAGACGAGCGCCGCGGTCTGGCGATGAATGTCGACGCCGCGGCGGAACGCCTCGACGAACGCCGGGTCGCCCGAGAGGTGCGCCAGGATCCTCAGCTCGATCTGCGAGTAGTCGGCCGCCATGAAGACGTGACCTTCCGCGGGGACGAACCCCTTGCGGATCTCGGCGCCGATCTCCGTGCGGATCGGGATGTTCTGCAGGTTCGGATCCGTCGACGAGAGCCGGCCCGTCGCCGCGACCGTCTGGTTGTAGTTCGTGTGCAGCCGCCCGGTCTCGGGGTTGACCAGCTTCGGCAGCGCATCGACGTACGTGCCCTTCAGCTTGTCGAGCTGCCGGTATTCCAGCAGCAGTCGCGGGAGCTGGTGCCCCTGCGACGCCAGCTCCTCGAGCACGCTCGCGTCGGTCGACGGCCCGGTCTTCGTCCGCTTGATCACCGGCAGGCCGAGCCGCTCGAACAGGATCTCGCGGAGCTGCGGCGTCGAGGCGATGTTGAATTCGCCGCCGGCCAGCTTGTAGATCTCCTCACGAATGAGCTGGAGGTCCCGCTCGAGACGTTCCGACAGCGTGTGGAAGAACGGCTCGTCGATCCGGATGCCCGCCCATTCCATGTCCGCGAGCACCCGCACGAGCGGCATCTCGACCTTCTCGAACAGCTCCTCCAGCGCGTAGCGCTCCAGGTCGGCACGGAAGAGGTCGCGCAGGCGCAGCGTGACATCCACGTCCTCGCACGCGTACTGGACCACCCGCTCGATCGGCGCCTCCGAGATCGGGATCTGGTCCTTCCCCTTCCCGCACAGCTCCTCGTATGTGATGGTGCGATGGTCGAGGAACTGGAGCGCGAGGGCGTCCATCCCGTGCTCGCGGCGGCCCGGATCGAGGACGTACGACGCGATCATCGTGTCGAAGGCGAGGCCGCGGAGCTCGACCCCCGCGCGACGCAGCACCAGAAGGTCGTACTTCAGGTTCTGCCCGATCTTCTTCACCTCCGGGTCCTGGAGCATCTCGAGCAACGGCCGGAGCTCCGGCGATGTGATCGGGGGCAGGTTCAGCGGCGAGCCGTCTCCCTCCGCGCCCAACTCCGGCGCCGCCGCGGGGCGATGGCCGAACGGCAGGTAGTACGCCTCGCCCGGCTCGATCGCGAGGCTCACGCCGACCAGCTCCGCGCGCATCGGGTCCGGGCTCGTCGACTCCGTGTCCACGCACACCGAACCCGCCGCACGGATCCGATCGACCAGCGCGAGCACGTCCTCGACCGACGTGAGCAGGTGGTAGTCGCCCTGCTCACGAACCGTGTCCTCGTCCGGGGCCGCCAGCTCCCGGGCCAGCGAATGGAACTCCAGCTCCGTGAAGACCTGGCGCAGCGCCTCCCGGTCCGGCTCCTTGACGCGCAGCGCGTCCAGGTCGAGCTCGATCGGCAGGTGCGTCTGGATCGTGACCAGCTGCTTGGACAGCTCCACCGCGGCCCTGTGCTCGATGAGCGACTCACGGGCACGCTTCGCGGTGATCGCGTCGACGTTCTTCAGGATCTCTTCGACCGGACCGTACTTCTCGATGAGCTGGATCGCCGTCTTCGGTCCGATCCCCTTCGCGCCCGGTACGTTGTCCGACGAATCACCGATCAGCGCGAGGTAGTCCGTCACCCGCTCCGGCGGCACGCCCAGGCGCTCCGAAGCGTTGCGCGTGTCGACCCACTCCTCCTCGATCCCTGTCGGCCCGCCGCGCCCCGGGTTCAGCAGGCAGATCCCCGGGCGGATCAACTGGTAGAAGTCCTTGTCGCCCGACACGATCACCGCCTCGAACCCCGAATCCGCCGCCTTTTCCGCGAGCGTGCCGATGACGTCGTCCGCCTCGTGGTCCGGCAGCCGGAGGATCGGGATGCGGAACGCATGCAGGAGCTGCTCGATCCGGGGGAGCGACGCCTTCAGCTCATCCGGCATCTTCTCCCGCGTCGCCTTGTACTCCGGGTAGAGCTGCTCGCGCTGGCTCGTCCCGGCATCCATCACGACGCCCAGGTAGTCCGGCTCGTGCTCGTCCAGGATCTTCTGGATGAACTTCGTCACACCCCACGCCGCCGACGTGTTCTCGCCCCGCGACGTCGTCAGGGGCCGGCTGATCATTGCGAAGAACGAACGATAGATCAGCGCGTAGCCGTCGATCAGGAACAAACGCGGCCGCTTCTTCTCGGGCTTCTGGACCATCCGGTCTCCCTTGTCTGGATTTCGTCTCCTCAACTAATACCCCGCCCCGGGGCATCCGTGCAATGCGTGGCGGTGAGGAGTGGGTGGTTCGTGCGGGCGGGGTTGTGGCCGTTATTCGGCTCGCGGGCCAGGTCCGTGACGGAGGCGGTCCATGCGTGTGCGGGTACGACGAGGGTGCGGTGCAGGTACGGGGTCTCGCGCCTGAAGCTTCGGTCGTCGAGGTCGCATGGGTGCGGTAGTCTCGCTGGATGTGTGACCGGGAACGGTCGTCCTGCGCCGTGTGCACCCCGGAGCGGCCGTCCTGCGGGGTCTGCGCTTGCGCCCGTCACGCAGGGTCTGCGCTTGCGCCTGTCATGGCAGGACCTGCGCTTGCGCCCGGTCGGACGCACGTAGAAACTGCACACGCGTGGGCGAAATGATCCGTGCGTGCTCAGTTTCCCACCTCTAATGTGGCAACCCGGCACGCGTCGGCCCGCCCGTCGTCACGGGTGCTCGGTTGACCACCATATCTGGGGAAAGTCGGCACGCATGCGAAAATGAGGGCACGCGTGCCGGGTTTCTACGTTGAGCGGTAGGGCGGGCCGGCCAATGCGCCCACCGGACCTGCCTCCGGCCCCGCCGCCGTTGCCGCC
>CAYPGK010000184.1:0-3367 GCA_964410055.1 uncultured Gemmatimonadaceae bacterium
TTCATCTTCCAGGCGTTCAACCTGATCGGCGACCTCACGGTCTACGAGAACGTGGAGCTGCCGCTGACGTATCGCGGGATGCCGGCGTCGGAGCGGAAGCAGCGGGTCGAGGCGGCGCTGGAGCGGGTCGGGATGGCGCACCGTATCCGGCACTACCCGTCGCAGCTCTCGGGCGGTCAGCAGCAGCGCGTGGCGGTGGCGCGCGCGATCGCGGGCGATCCGCTGATCCTGCTGGCGGACGAGCCGACCGGGAACCTGGACTCGAAGAACGGTGAGGCGGTCATGGAGCTGCTGCGGGAGCTGCACCAGGGCGGCGCCACGATCTGCATGGTCACGCACGACCCACGTTATGCGCGTCACGCCGAGCGGACGGTGCACCTCTTCGATGGCCAGGTCGTGAAGGACGAGGCGGTGGTGGCGGAGCTGGAGGAGGCGGGGTTCGAGGTGTGAGGGGGCGGCGCTACGCGCGGCGGGAGGCGGCGCCTGACGGCGCGGGGGCGGCCGCCTTCGGCGGCGGTGCGGTGAGCGCGGGGGCGTGGTGAACACCGGGGCCGGCGACACGAGGAGCTGATCGCTATGGGAACGCTGATCAAGGACATCCGTTACGCGGCGCGGACGCTGGGGCGGACCCCGGGGTTCACGCTGGCGGTCGTGTCGACGCTGGCGCTGGGGATCGGGGCGAACACGGCGGTGTTCAGCGTGGTGAACGGGGTGGTGCTGCGGCCGCTGCCGTACCCGGACCCGGAGCGGGTGGTCTACATCGGGTGGGACTACGGGCCGTACTCGAGCATGCGGGAGACCGCGTACAAGTTCGCGTACATCCGCGAGCACTCGCAGGTCTTCGAGGGCGTGTCGACGGAGTGGCCGTGGACGACGGAGCTGGGTGCGGCCGAGATCCCGGACGAGGTGAGCGGCCTCAGGGCGACGCTGGATTTCTTCCGCGTCGTCGGGATCCAGCCGGTCCTCGGGCGGTCGTTCCTGCCGGAGGAGGACGTCCCTGGCGGTGCGCGGGTGGTGGTGCTGAGCGACGAATTGTGGCGCACTCGTTTCGATGCCGACCCGGCGATCCTGGGCCGGTCGGTGCTCCTGGGTGGCGAGCCGCACACGGTCGTGGGTGTGCTGCCACCGGAGTTCCGGGTGCCCGAGCGGCAGGGCACGACGGACTTCATCGTGCCGTTCCAGCTCGCCGCGGACCCGCGCGACGGCGGGAAGAACTACGACATTCGCGCGCGGATCCGCCGGGGCGTGTCGCAGGAGCAGGTGCGCGCGGATCTGCTGGCGGTTTCGCAGCAGTTCAGGGCGGCGCACCCGGAGCTGGTGGGGGCGGATGAAACGGGGACCGGCGCGACGCTCCTGGCGTACGGCGATCTCTACGTTGGCGGGCTCGAGGGGACGCTCTGGGTCCTGCTCGGCGCCGTGGGGCTGGTGCTTCTGATCGCGTGCGTGAACGTGGCGAATCTACTGCTCGCCCGTTCGACGGCGCGGCGGCGGGAGATGGCGATCCGCGCGGCGATCGGCGCCGGACGCGGTCGGATCGCGAGGCAGCTCCTGGCGGAGAGCCTGCTGCTCACGTCCACAGCGGCGGTGGTCGGGCTGCTCGTCGGCACGTGCGGCGTGGACGGGCTGCTGGCGCTGGCGCCGGCAGGGCTGCCGCGCATGGACGAGATCGGCCTCGATGGCCGGGTCCTCGCCTTCACCTTCGGGGTGGCGGCGGTGACGGGGACCGCATTCGGGCTCGCGGCCGCGTGGCACGCGTTCCAGACGGATCTGAACAGCTCGCTGCGCGACGGCGGGGTACGGCAGGGCACGAGCCGGGCGGGCGTGCGGGCGCGCTCGGCGTTCGTCGCCGCGCAGGCCGCGCTCGCCGTGGTGCTGCTGACCGGGGCGGGGCTGCTCATCGCGAGCTTCCACCGGCTCCGGCAGGTCGACCTGGGGTTCGAGCCGGACGGCGTGCTCGCCGTACAGTTCGGTGGGATGCCAGCCGGGTACGTGGCGGAGAGGCGGGCGTGGGAGGTCCAGAGCCGGATCCTCGAGCGGATCCGCGCACTGCCGGGCGTGAGCGCCGCGTCTGTCGTGTCGATCGCTCCCTTCTCGGGCAACCAGCTCAACTTCCCGATGACGGTCGTCGGGAACCCCGAAGCGACGCGCCCGGACGTCCAGTGGCGGAGCGTCGGCCCGGACTACTTCCGCACGCTGGGCACGGCCGTCGTCCGCGGGCGCGAGTTCTCGGACGCCGACGACGCCCGCGCCACCCCCGTCGCGATCGTGAACGAGACCTTCGTCCGCAAGTACTTCGGCGGCCGGGACCCCATCGGCCAGCGCATCGACCTCGGCACGTTCGGCGGCCAGGAGGTGGTCCCGGGATTCGACGATCCGGAGCGGGTGATCGTCGGCGTGGTCGCCGACACGAGGGTGCAGGCACTGGCCGCCGACGTCGATGAGATCGTCTACACGCCGCGGGCGCAGGACCCGGCCGATCCCATGATCGCCGAGTTCATCGGATTCGGCGCGCTGATGATCCGGGCGCAGGGCCCCGCTCAGGTGACCCCTGCGGTGCTGGCGGCGATCCGTGAGTTGGACCCGCGTCTCCCCGTGCCCCATTTCCTGCCGCTGCGCGATGCGATCGGGTCGTCGATCGCGCAGGAGCGCTTCAACATGGTGCTGCTCGGTGCGTTCGCCGGGCTCGCGCTCGTGCTCACGGCGATCGGGATCTACGGCGTCGTCGCGTACAACGTGCGGCAGCGGGTGGCGGAGATCGGGATCCGCGTCGCGCTCGGCGCGGACCGGGCCCGCGTGCTCGGGATGGTGCTGCGGCAGGGGATGTCGCCGGTCGCGCTCGGGCTCGGTATCGGGCTCGCCGCGGCGCTCGCACTGAGTCGCGTCGCCGAAGGGCTGCTCTTCGAGGTGAGCGCGAGTGACCCGGGCACGTTTGCGGCGATCGCGCTGATCCTCTCGGTGGTCGCGCTCGGGGCGAGCTATCTCCCCGCCCGGCGCGCGGCGCGGGTGGATCCGATGGTTGCGCTCAGGTCGGAATAACGTTCGAGGGAACGGGGAAAGTAGTTCCCCACAGGCAAGGGGAGGTGACGGTGGCTACGATCGTTCAGGATCTGAAGTACGCGGCGCGCACGTTGTTGCGCGCGCCGGGGTTTGCGGCGGTCGCGGTGTTGACGCTGGCGCTCGGGATCGGCGCGAGCACGGCCATCTTCAGCGTGGTCGAGGGGGTGCTGTTGCGGTCGCTCCCCTACCCGGAGCCGGACGCGGTCATGCGGGTCTTCCACGTCAACGACGCGGGTGGTCGCGGGGCCTTCTCGCACCCGAACCTCGAGGACGTGCGCGCGAGCAACCGCACGTTCGCGGGGCTCGCGCA
>CAYPGK010000185.1:0-3364 GCA_964410055.1 uncultured Gemmatimonadaceae bacterium
GTCCTCCCCCCACCGCCCCCTCCCCCCTGCGGGCCGATCCCGGAATCCAGCCCCGATCTCCCCGGCCCCCGCCTCCGCCCCGCCGCCCCCTGGCTCTGCCTCGCCGTGTCCCGCGCATTGCCCCTGGCCGTCGCGCTCGCAGAGCCGTAGCCCCATGCCGCGGCGCCGCCCTCCGCCAGCCGTCATCGTCCCGGCCGCCGCCCTGGTCCTCGCCATGGCCATTGCATGGCCGCAAAGGGCCGGCGCACAGTCCACGCCCCGCGAATGGATCGTCCAGACCCTGATCACCGCGGGCGCGGCCGTAGCCGCGGACTGGCTCGCCGACGAGCCCGGCCTCGGCGCCGCGTTCGGGATCGCCTACGCGGCGGGGCACCACTACATGGGGTTGCGCATCGAGGATTGGGAGGTGGGGAAAACGAATCACGGGGCCGGATTGATCGGCCCCGTGGTCATCGGCGTCGCGCTGGCGATCCTGCTCGACGAAGGCAGGGATCCGCCGGCGCCCGAATTGCGCCGGCGTCGCACCGGCTTGCACTCACATCCTCAGCGCGACCCCCGCCTCGAACCGGTGCTCGTCCCAGGACCCGCCGGACTCCCGGTACTCGGACATCCGCAACTCGCCCCACGGGCGGAACCGCCACTGGACGTCGATGGCGAAGCCGCTGCTCCGCCCCCTCCGCGCCGGGGCGTACAGGTTCTGCTGCCCGCGATTTCGCTCGAAGTAGCGCCCGGCGAGGCGCAGGCGGGAATCGAGCAGGTCGGCCCGCGCGTAGCCCATGCTCTCGTAGCCGTGCCCGCCCAGCGCGTGCCCTAACGGCCCCTCGTCCAGCGCCCAACCGCCCTTGTGAGCGAAGTGCCGGTACCACACGCCGTTCCTCGTCTCCGGTGCGGTGTAGGCGATGTTCGTCCGTTCGAAGCCCAACTGGAGCCACGGCGCGCCCGGTACGGCCGGGATGGAGATCCCTGCCACGAAACCCGGTGAGTCCCTCAGCCCACGCTTCACGTCGATGTCCTCCATCCCCGCCTCGATGTGCAGCCGCAGCGGCAGGACCGACTCCGTCGGCGGGTGGAACGCGATTTCGACGGAAGCGCTCTGGTTCTCGAACGCGTTCGTCTCACGAACGACGTCGCTGCCGTTGACCTGCGTGTCACCCCAGAGCATCTCGAGGATCGTCCGCGGCGTGGTCGGCACGCCGACGCTGTCGCCACCGAAGATCGCGACCCGGTTCCCCGACAGCGTCAGCCGCCGGTGAGGGCGCCACTCCAGGTTCGCGCCCCAAAGCCACGGATCGCCCGGGTGGCGCGGCTCGCTCAGCCGGCTCACGAACGTGTGCGCCGACCACGTCCCCATGTGCCGCAGGAAGGATGGGAAGCGGAACGGCCGGAGCGTGTAGACCTGCACCCCCGTGAACGGCTCGGGACCGGAAAGCGTGATCACGCCGCTCTCCGCCGCGCCGTACGTCACGGGCTGGCGACCCACCAGGACCCCGAACGGCCCGGCCGGCACCGCCACAGCCCACGACTCCAGGGACGCGCCATCCCGGTCCACCCGCTGCTCCAGGAGCGCTCCCATCCACGGCGACGGCGAGAAGCGTATGGCGGCCGTCATCTCCGGCCCCACCGCGTCCGGCGACGGCGTAGCGCTCCAGCCGCTCATTCTCGTGCCGGGGCGCACCATGCCCGTCCGGCTCGAGTATCCCAGCCGCACTCCGCTCCCCTGGAACGCCCGCGCCCACCCCTCCGGGGCCGAGGGAGTCGCAACCTCGGGGAACTCCTCCACGAACCGCTCGCACCACCCCAGCGCGAGGGCCTGCAGCTCAGGCCGGCCCGCCGCAGAAGCGACCGCCGACCGCAGGTGCGACGCCGCCTCGTCCCGCGGCACCGCGTGCTGCGCCGGCAGATAATCCGGCGTAAGCCCCAGCGCGTCCAATCGCTCGAGCGCGCGCACCGCCCAGTGGTCCCGCGGCAGCAGCGGCGACGTCCCCGGCGCCTCCACCGGAACCGCGCCGGCGGTGCAGTACGCCTCCTGAGCAATCAGCGGCGACGCCGCTCCGCCGATCAGAAGCAGGGATCCAGCCAGGAGCGATTTCATGGACAAGCGTGGAGAATGCATCGTCGCGACCATCGGGAAAGGAATCAGTGACTTCGACTTCGGGCCCGATCCGGGCCGCGTCTCCAATATCTGCTCCTGCTGTGGGCGCGGCAACCGCGCTCCCGGCGCCGTGCTGGACGCTGGCCCCCCGCACACGTAGATTGCCGACAATCACCCGACCCGGATTTCGTTGCCTTTCCGAAGGTATAGAACGCAATGCTCGTCGTGATGAGGCACGATGCGTCCGAGGATGACATCCGGCGCGTCGTCGATACGATCCAGGAACTCGGCTACCAGGCCCGTCCGATCCCGGGCCAGCAGCGCACCGCCGTCGGCCTCGTCGGCAACGACGGCAACGTCGACAGCGCCCGCCTCGAAGGGCTCGCCGGCGTCCTCCAGGTCATCCACGTCACCCAGCCGTACAAGCAGGTCTCCCGCGAGTGGCGCCCCGAGCCGACCGTCGTCGAGCTCCCCAACGGTACCCGCATCGGCGGCAACGAGATCGTCGTCATGGCCGGGCCCTGCTCCGTCGAATCCGAGGAGCAGATCCTGGTGGCTGCGCGCCGCGTCCGCGCCGCCGGCGCGACCATCCTCCGCGGCGGCGCCTTCAAGCCCCGCACCTCGCCCTACGCCTGGCAGGGCCTCGGCGTCAAGGGCCTCGAACTCCTCGCCCGCGCCCGAGAGGCCACCGGCCTCGCCGTCGTCACCGAGGCGCTCGAGCCCGAGACCGTCGACGTCGTCGCAGAACACGCCGACATCATCCAGATCGGCGCGCGCAACATGCAGAACTTCCCGCTCCTGCGCCGCGCCGGCCGCACCGGGAAGCCCGTCCTCCTCAAGCGCGGCCCCGCCGCCACCATCAAGGAGCTCCTCCTCAGCGCCGAGTACATCCTCGCCGAGGGGAACGACCAGGTCATCCTCTGCGAACGCGGCGTCCGCGGCTTCGACAACCACACGCGCAACCTCCTGGACCTCACGGCGATCCCGGTGGTCCACGCGCTCTCGCACCTCCCCATCATCGCCGACCCGTCCCACGGCACCGGCATCCGCGCCAAGGTCATCCCCATGGCCCGCGCCGCCATCGCCGCAGGCGCCGACGGCCTCATGATCGAGGTGCACCCCGACCCCGACCGCGCACTCTCCGACGGCGCACAGTCGCTCGCACCCGAGCACTTCGACGAGCTCATGGCGCAGGTCCGTCCGATTGCGGAGGCCATCGGGAGGAGCGTCGTGCCGGGGCTGCCGGTGGAGGTGGGGGCGGGGGGGTAGCCG
>CAYPGK010000186.1:0-3262 GCA_964410055.1 uncultured Gemmatimonadaceae bacterium
TCATCGCCTGCCCGCGCCTAGGCATCCCCCGTGCGCCCTTACCGCGCTTAGCCAGCTCCAATCTACTCCCTCTGGCTCCACCTCAATCACTCACAACACGCCTAACGCGCTCGATTACACAAAACTCCCACAACACCCGAATTGTCAAAGAAGCGGGGCGAGACTCATGGCTCACGTGTCGAAGACATCGGAACCCGTGTCCCACCCGTCGTTGTTGGCGCCTCTCGCGGCGCCGAGCATAAAAAGATAACGGGTGACCCACCCGCAGTCAACCCCCCGGCGCTCCGCCCGCCCTGACGCCGGGCCGAGCGGCACTTCCCGAGCTCTCGAGGGGGCTGCCGCCGAGTTCGGGACCGGGCCGGGATGGGGCAGTTCGGCACGCGAGCCGCCGGCGCGATTGCGTGCCGGGCGTGCGACCGATATGGTCGGTCGAGACCCGGGGGAGCGGCGCGGATCGCGCCGCCGGATACGTCTTGGAGGAGGAGCGAGGACGCGATGCACGTGGCGCGAGTTTCGGCGCGAGGGGCGGCGCGGTGGAGGAGGGGGCATCCGTGGATCTACCGGAGCGACGTCGTGGAGGACCCGGGTGCGGAGCCCGGAGCCGTTCGGGTCGAGGACGTCCGCGGTCGATTCTTGGGCATCGCGCTGTGGAGCCCCGCCTCGACGATCTCACTCCGGATGCTGACGGGCGAGGACCGGCCGGTCGATGCGGAGTTCTGGTCCGAGCGAATCGATGCGGCGGTAAGGCACAGGGAGAATCTCGCGCCGGAGTCGACGGCGTACCGGCTGGTGCACGGGGAGGCGGATGGTCTGCCGTCGCTGGTCGTCGACCGCTACGACGACGTGCTGGTCGTCCAGCTCCTGTCGGCCGGGCTGGAGGCGTTCCGGACCGAGATCGTGGACGCGCTGCGTCGTCGCCTCGAGCCAGCGGGGATCCTGGCGCGCAACGACGTGCCGGTCCGGGCCTACGAGGGGCTGCCCCGCGCCGTGGAGCTCCTCTGGGGCCAGGTGCCCGAGGTACTGGAGGTCGAGGAGGGTACGGTTCGCTACCTGGCCGGGCTGCACGGCGGTCAGAAGACGGGAGCGTTCCTGGACCAGCGGGAGAACCGGCTACGGGCGGGAGAGTTGTCGCGGGGCCGCGTACTCGACTGCTTCTCCTACCACGGCTCTTTCGCGCTCCACCTCGCGCGGGGCGCGGAGAGCGTCGTCGCCGTCGACTCGTCTGGCGAGGCGATCGCGCGGGCGGAGGAAAACGTGCGTCTCAACCGGCTCGACAACGTCCGGCTCGTGGAGGCCAACGTCTTCGACTTCCTGCGTACGGAGGAGGAGTCGGGAGCCGAATACGACGTCGTCGTCCTGGACCCGCCGGCGTTCGCCAAGCGTCGCTCCGCGGTGGAATCCGCGCTGCGGGGCTACAAGGAGATCAACCTCCGGGCGCTTCGGCTCCTTTCTCCGGGCGGCCATCTCTGCACCTTCAGTTGTTCGTACCACGTGAACGAGGCGCTCTTCCGGGAAACATTGGAGAGTGCGGCGGCGGATGCGGGGCGGCCCGTGCGATGGATCGAGTCGCGCGGCCAGGCGTCGGACCATCCGGTCGTGCTCCAGATCCCGGAGACCGGGTACCTGAAAGGCGCGATCCTCCAGGCGGTGTAGCCCCTTCCCTTCTAGATCCCGCCGCGTTCCAGGAGCCCCTCGAGGCGCGCCCGGTCGACGCTGAACGACCCGAGCGGCCCACTCCACTCGCCGTGCCAATCCGAGCCGCCCGTGGTGAGGAGGTCGTAGGTGCGCGCGGCCTCCTCCAGCCGCCGGGTCTGGCTGGCGGTGTTCAAGGGACGGTAGCACTCGATCCCCTCGAGCCCCCATTCGACGAACCGTTCGAGCTCCCTGTCGAGGAATTCGAAGGGCGGGTGCGCCCATACGGCGATGCCGCCCGCGTCGTGGATCAGATCGATCGCCTCGCGGGGCGTGAGCAGCTCGGTCGGCAGGAAGGCCGGCCCGCCATCGGCGAGGAACCGGTCGAACGCCTCCTGGACGGTGCGCACGTGCCCGGCGTCGACGAGGGCGCGGGCCAGGTGCGGGCGGCCGATGGTGCCGGCGCCGGCGCCCGCGGCCACGTCCTCGTAGGCGATGGGGATGCCGAGTTCCTGGATTCGTCGGACCATCCCCTGCATGCGCTCTTCGCGCCGCTGGAGCGCCTGCTGCGCGTAGCTCAGGAGGACCGGGTGGTCCGGATCGACGAAGTATCCCAGGATGTGCAGCTCCATGCCATCGTGCGTGCTGGACACTTCGATGGCCGGCACTACCTCGATGCGGCCCTGTGCCGCGCGGCGCGCCTCGGCGACCCCGGCCGTGGTGTCGTGGTCGGCCAGGGCGACGATGTCGAGGCGGCCGGCGATGGCGGCCCCGATCACGGCGGCGGGTGCGAGGGCGCCGTCCGAGGCGGTCGAATGGATGTGGAGATCGATGCGCACGGGTTTCGGTTCTTCTCCTCAGCGAGCCACGACGCTCCGGCCCCAGCGGTACGCGAGTCCGACGCCGATGGCGTCGAAGTCGCCGAGCGCGATGCCGAAGCGAAGGAGCAACGACCGGTCAATCTCGAGGTCGACGCCGAGGTCCACGGTGAACGATAGGTCCGAGTCAGTGTCGCCGTCTTCGGCGAAGATGTCCAGCCCGATGCGCGGCACGGCGTAAGGGAGGAAGACGAGCCCGCCGGAATCGAACACCCGGCCGACGCTCACGCCCGCCGGGATGCGGAGGAACGTCCCGCCGTTCACCGTTGCGCCGGCGCCGAGGAGCCAGGCGATGTCGAGTGGGAACGCGCGGCCGGATCGCGTGAGGGGCCCGTAGAACTCCGCGCCGAAGAGGATCGGCGTCTCGCGGTGGCCATCGGCCACGCCCAGCCGGACGCCGAGGTTAAGGTTGCCGCTCTGGCGCCAGATCCCGGCGAGCGCCCAGTCGCCGCCCGAGGGGTCGATCAGGTAGAGGCCGATGTCGTCGCCGGGGCGTGGCGGCAGGAAGGTCGGCGAATCCCACGCCGGAATTCCCTGCGCCGCCGCGGTGGCGGGCGCCAGCAGCACCAGGCACGTCAGAAGAGCGAATCCGCGTACTCGCATCTCGGGCCCCCTCTCGTTTGTCTCGAACAAAAACGGCGGCGGGGGCGCGGCCTAGCGCCCGCCCCCCCCGCCGCACGGGGCAGCGGCGCCGGGCCGGCACGCGCCGGGTGGGCCCCCCCGGGGTCCCGCCCCGCGCACCCGGGCCGGGG
>CAYPGK010000187.1:0-3244 GCA_964410055.1 uncultured Gemmatimonadaceae bacterium
GTGACGCCGGACGACGTCGCCACGTGGGCTCCGAATGGGCTCACCGTCCGCACGGCCTCCGTCGGTGCGGTTGCGCTGCGTCGGCGCGCGCAGGAACTCGCGGCAGCTGACCTGCGTACCTACGACCGTGAAGATGACCACAGCTGGCCGGTTCAGGACTTCGCCGAGCGGTGGATGGAGGGCGACCTCCCCGAGCTCGCGGAGCGTTTCGAATCGATCCGAGTCTTCCTCGGGGAGTGCGCCCGGCTGAAGGATGACGCCTGGCTGATGCCTGCGGCGCGCCTGTTCTTGGCCACGCGCCCCCCTTCCTACTTCGACGTCGCCAGGAGGCTCATGTATGCGGCGGAGTCGAAGGGCGGCTTCTCCGCTGATGTGTTCGACCGCCTCCTGTCTGTCGTCAACGCGCTGCGGGGGACTCGGTACTACGACTCGGTGGGGCGCGTGCTGGACCCGCACACCCTCGCGATTCCGTGGACCGTCTCGGATCGGTGGGGACGGACGGTCGTTGCGTCGGACCAGAACCCGAGCCTGGTGCTCGGCAACCTCGTGGTTCCCGATGCGTATTGGCGGCTGGCTGCCGAGCGCACTGCAAGCTTCCCCCGGGGAAGACCGGTCCACACGGTGCAGCGGCTTCTCGGCTTGATGAGGGTGATCGCGCGCGCGACCCACGTCGCCAAGCCGCGGCGCGGGTCCGGTCACGGCGGCACGCCCACCTTGTTGGTCCTTCCGGAGCTGACCGTCCCGCGTCGCTGGTTTCGCGCCGTGGCAACTCATGTCGTGCGGCATGGTGGATTCGGCGCGGTGATGGGGTTGGAGTATCTCCATGATCCGTCCGGCCCGTTCGTGCTCAACCAAGCGTTCGCCGTGCTCCCCGGCCCGTTCGGTGCCGTCGCTACCTGGCCGTGGACGAAGCGCTGGCCGGCCGATGGCGAAGGGGAAGAGCTGGCGGGCCTTACTCCCCCTCTGCGGTTCAGGCCTCGCGCGACCGATCCACCTCGGGTCGTGGTCGAGACGTCGTGGGGCCGGTTCTCGACGTTGATCTGCAGCGAGCAGATCGAGGCTCGACGCGTCGCCGATCTGCTGGGGCGGGCGGAGCTGGTGCTCTGCCCTGCATGGAACAGGGACACGGCGTCGTACGACCACCTGATCCAGAGTGTCGGGTTCCAGCTGCATGCGATCGTTGCCGTGGCCAACAACGGGCACTACTCCGATTGCCGAGCGTGGGCGCCGCTCTCGGTACGCTGGAAACGCGACTTGTGTCGGTTGATCGAGCGGGACGTCGACGACATCGTCCAGGTCCCGCTGCCCATGCGCAGCTTGATCGAGTTCCACGAGTCCGCAGCCAGCGCTCCGCCACCCACCGGCGTCAAGCCGGACTGGCGGCCGTTGCCCCCGAACTGGCCGCGACGCTCTCGACCGCGGTCGGTGTGGAGCCCGTCTCCCGTCCCGGCGGAGTGGCTCGCCCCGGACGACCCCGCCGATGGTGACGAGGAGCCGTGATTCGTCGTAGCGTCTCGGCTCTCGCCCCCGCCGCCGGTTCACACGAGGCGCTCTGGGAAGCCCCCGATCTCCCGGACCCCTGCGAGATCCACCACTTGCGCCCGCGCCCTCATCCGGCCCGCTTCGTCGCAAGCTCCCGCGAGGGGATCGGCCCCCGACGCTACGACACACGAACCCAGCGGGCGCTTGTTCAACAGCGCCGGGAGGGAAGATGTGGGCGACGATCACGCTGTCGCGATGGGGGCTTCAAGGAAGTAGAGCCCGACGCATGCCTCGCTGGGACACGCCTGGTGGTTTTTCGTGAGTGCGATTCCAAGAGCGCACCCTCGGCTGGGTAGAGCCGGGCCGCCCGCCTAGTGGGACACGAGCCCCGCGCACACAACTAAAGCCCTGCTGAAGTTTCTTGCAGCGCGCCCTTGCGCGAAACTAAAGCCTGACTTAAGGTTCTCGCATGAACGGGGCGACCTCCAGCTCGCCCGACTGGGACCACCTCTTCCAGATCGCGGCGGCCCAGGACGGGCTCTTCACGACGCGCCAGGCGGCCGCGGCCGGATACTCGCCGCAGCTGATCGCGCACCATCTGGGTGCCGGGCGCATGGTGCGCGTGCGACGCGGCGTGTACCGGCTCGTGCACTTCCCCGCAGGAGACCACGAGGATCTCACGGTGATCTGGCTCTGGTCGGAGCAGGAGGGCGTCTTCTCCCACCAGACGGCGCTCGCTCTACACGACCTCTCCGACGTCCTCCCCGCGCAGGTGCACCTCACGCTTCCCGAGGCCTGGCGCCAGCGGCGGCTCCGCGTGCCAGACGGCGTCATCCTCCACTACGCCGACGTCGCGGAGAGCGAGCGGCGCTGGTTCGGACCCGTGCCAGCGACCACACCCCTGCGCACGCTTGAGGACTGCGCCGCGGAGCACCTGCCGCCCGAGCTGCTCCGGGGCGCCGCCCTCGATGCACTCGACCGGGGGTTGGTCGTGCGTCGCGAGCTAGCCGCCGTCGAGGCCGCGCTCACGCCCTTCGGAGGTCTCGAGCGATGACCCAGGCGTACCGGACCGCCGCCGCGTTCAAGCAAGCGCTCGAACAGAGGCTCCGCATGGCGTCGGCCTCGGGCGTCGACCTCGCTCGACGCCGCCAGCTCGTGGTGTTCGATCGCTTCCTCGCTCGCGTCGCCCTGGAGCTCGGCGACGCCGTCACGCTGAAGGGGGGCCTGGCCGTCGAGCTACGCCTCGAGCGGGCGCGCACCACGAAGGACGTCGACCTGCGTGTCATGGGCTCGCCCGACGACATCCTCGACCGACTCCGCAGCGCGGCAAGCCGTGACCTTGGCGACTTCATGGTGTTCACCATCCGTCCCGATGACCGGCACCCCGACATCCAGAACGACGGGATGCAGTACGAGGGGCTGCGCTTTCGGGCCGAGTGCACCGTCGCCGGCAAGATCTACGGCCGACCGTTCGGCGTCGATGTGGCGTTCGGCGACCCGATCCTCGGCGAGCCCGAGCTCATGGTCGCCGAGGACGTGCTGGCGTTCGCGGGCATCGCCCCACCAACGCTGCGCGTGTATCCGGTCGAGACCCACGTCGCCGAGAAGCTCCACACCTACACGATGCCGCGCGCGCGCCCAAACTCGCGGGTGAAGGACCTCCCCGACATCGCGCTCATCGCGACCGCAGGTCGGGTCGAGGCGACCCGAGTTCGCGCGGCGATCGAGCAGACCTTCGCGTTCCGCGGCACCCACGACGTGC
>CAYPGK010000188.1:0-3231 GCA_964410055.1 uncultured Gemmatimonadaceae bacterium
CCCGGCGAGGTGGGAGATGACCTCTTCTGCTATCCGGCCCGCATCACGGCCGACGCGGGTCGGGTCGAGCTGGACGGTGCCGTGGAAGCGCCTCGGCTGGCTTTCGGTTCCCTGCGGCTCCGGGAAGAGGCCGGGCTGCGTCGGCGCCCCGCCCATCTCTCCAGGGCCCGTCTGCGTCGTGCCAGGTGAAGTCACCGTACCGGGCGCACCATTCCCGCCGTGCCCGGCAGGAACCGGCACCTCCGCCGCCATCTGCGCCCTCGCCGCGGCGGGGCGGACGAGGAGGCCGGGGTCCTCGGGGGTGACGGTGACGTGTTGTCCGGCACGGAGCCCGCGGTACCGCTTCGCCTGATCGTCGTAGCTCTCGGCGTAGGCGAAGGAGTCTTGCTCCCAGGTCAGGAGCGCGAACCCGTTCTGGACCGCGTCGGCCAGGACCTCGGGCGACTGGAGCCGCGGGAGGTAGAGGTAGCTCGCGAAGTCCTCCGCGAGCTGGCGGATCGCGACGTGGTCGCCGTCGCGCCAGAGGAGGCGATCGAGCTCCATCTTAAGGCGCGCGGGTCCGAGGTGTGTGACCAGGAGTTCGTCCTGGCGGAGCTTCTTGCTCGCGCGTACGGCGAGGGCGTCTTGGCCGGTGAGGCGGATCGACTGCCACTCGATCGGGTCGCGCGGCGTCGGCTGGATGGGGACGAGGAGCCAGAGGTACGTCTCGGGGATCCGTGCGGTCACCGCGCCGTCGGCGGCCTGCTTCTGGGTTTCGGCTTGCCGGACCTGGTGGGGCGAGAGGTCGAGCGGCTCCTTCTCCTCGAGGATCGATGCCCAGGCGAGGTAGCGGCGCACGGCCTCGTCCAGGTCCTGGTAGCGGGTCTGGTCCGCGGCGAGGAAGACGAGGGTGTTGCGGAACTGCCGGGGCTGGGTCCCTCGGGACTCGAGGATCGCCTTCGCCGCGGCGAGCGCCGGGGTCTCGCGGTCGCGGCTGTGCGGGTGGTCGGGGCCGAGGACGACGAGGCGCGCCTCGAGGTCGTCAGCCACATCCTGTCCCGATGCGGGGAGGGGGTGCACTCGACGGAAGTCGCCCTGCTTCTGGAGGTCTTGCCTGAGACGGCGTTCAATCTCGCGCGCGATCGCGTCCGGATCTCGCCGGAGCTGTTCGGCCCGGTCCTCTGCCATCTTCGTGACGGTCGGCTGGGTCGAGTACCAGTAGCGCGCGCCGTCGTGGTAGAGGTAGGTCGCCGCGGCGGCAAGGCGTCGGAGCGCATCGCCGAAGACGGCGGGCGACTCGCCGGGCATGACGCAGCCGAGCTTGATTCGCCGGTCCTCGAGCCCGCGGTTCGCCGCGCCGGTCGTCGGCGCTGAGCCGAGGTAGACGGTCCGTGCGACTCGCCGGGCCGCCGAGAGCTTGCCGAGGTTCGGGACCTCGTTGTCCAGCCGGAGCGGGAGCGAACTCGGGCCGTCGACATCCTGTTCGATGATCGGCGTCCAGTTGTCCGAGAGGTAGCGTGTCAGCTCGAAGCGGACGCGCTCATCGTCGATCGGGAGCGTCGAGGGGAGGATCAGCGGGTTGCGGTCACCCTTCTCCCAGAGCGAGTGGATGACCGCGGCCATGAGCCGCAGCACGCCGCGGGTGCGCTGGAACGTGACGAGGGTGCCCCAGTCGTTGTAGAGCCGGTCGAAGACCTCCGGGTGGATCGGGTAGGCCGCCTTGATCCGCTTTTCGTAGTCCGCCTCGCGGCATTCGGGCGGGAACTCCTGGCTCTGCGTCCGATAGAGGTCGTAGAAGGCGCGGGCGACGTTGTCGCGGGCGACGAACTGCTTGGAGTCGACCATCGGCTCGAAGAGCCGGCGCCGGACGATCTCGAAGCCCTCCTCGGCGGTGGCCGGGCGCCACGACGATTCGACGCGCCCGATCACGTTCTGGAGCCGCTTGAGTGCCTCGCGACCCCGCTGACCACCGACCTCGACATCGTCGACCGGCGCCTGCGACGGGCCGGAGGCGGCATCGGAGGCGGGTAGGCTAATGACGAGGAGGCAGTGCTTCGAGAGTTTGGCCGACTCGGTCAGCGCCTGAGCGAAGCTGAACTGCGTCTCGAAGCTCCCCCCCGGAAGGTCGCTCTCGTCGTGGAGCTGCCGGGCGTAGGCGACCCACTCGTCGATTAGAATGACGCAGGGGCCATACTGGTCGAAGAGTTCGCGGAGCGCATCCCCGGGGTTCGTCGCCCGCTCGTCATCCGCGCGGATCCGCTCGTACGCCTCCGCCCCGCCGAGTTGCCAGGCCAATTCGCCCCAGAGGGTCCGGACCACGGTCCCATCGGGTTTGGTGACGGGGTTGCCGGGCGAGATCTTGTTCCCGACGAGGACGACACGCCGCACCGAGGGAAGCTCCGTCGCCCCCGCCTCCTGGAGCACGCCGTCGATCCCGAGGAGTTCGGTGGGTGGGACGCCGGAGAAGAGGTGGTAGAGGGCGAGCATCGAGTGCGTCTTCCCGCCGCCGAAGTTGGTCTGGAGCTGGACGACCGGGTCGCCGCCCGTCCCCGTCAATCTCCTGACCGCGCCGACGAGGAGCTGCCTAAGACTCTCGGTCAGGAAGGTGCGACGGTAGAACTCCGCCGGGTCACGGTACTCCGCCGAGCCCTGGCCCAGGTGCACCTGCCAGAGGTCCGCGGCGAACTCGGCCTGCTGGTACCGGCCGCTCGCCACGTCCCGATGCGGCTGCACGACCTCGCGCCACGGCTTGAGCGACCCGATGGCCTGGCTCTCGACGGTGCCGCCCGACTGCCGGCGCCGTTCGTTCCTCGCCTGCTCCTCGAAGCGCACCCGGAGGAGCTCCATCTTCGACTTCTCGAGATCCTCGACCTGCGGCGCGGAGACCGCCGTGAGGAGGCGGGTCACCGAGTCGAGGGTACGGTACGCATCGTCGGTCGAGAAGGCGTTCTGATGCGCCCACCGGTTGCGGATGTCGCGTAGTTCGCTGACGAGCGAGCGCTCGGTGTGGCCGAGAGTGCGGCGAAAGACATCGTTCCACGCCTCCCACATCAATCTCAGGAGGGGCGCGACGTCCCACTCGGCGAAGGGCCGGTCGAGGTTCAGCCGGTCGTCCTGGACGAAGCGCCGGGCCTCCTCGGCCGCGCGGTCCTTGTAGACGTTCGTGAACTCACGCTCGACGAAGGGCGCCAGACCGTCCCGGAGGAGGTCGAGGGCGCGGCCGACGCGTTCACGGTTGGTCAGGGCCATGGT
>CAYPGK010000189.1:0-3175 GCA_964410055.1 uncultured Gemmatimonadaceae bacterium
GAGGGGGATTCGCTGGGCACAATCGAACCACGGTGCCGCGATGCGTTCGGAGCGAGCCCGGTTCATGGGTCGTTGACCTTTGCGACGATGAAGTGCACGGAATGCTGTCCGGAAAGTCGCTCCGAACAGCGCTTCGACAAGGGCAGGACGGCGCCCGTGCTGCGATACGACCTATACTGCTCCAGATGGCTCGCGGGGATGAGGGCGAACCATGGATTCACCAAATAAACACGACCGACGCGTTGCCCGCAATAGAAAATTTTTTCCGGGTCGGAACAGACGGGGGCTACGTGCCGCGCGATGAGATCGTCTCTACGCGTTCGGCGAACCGCCGGTGGATCAGCGGCTCGCCGCCGGTGGGACTGACGGACACGTCGCCCCACGAGGACAACGCGTCGCCGAGGATCCGGCCGAGCGACCGATCGCCCGACCGGGGGCGGGAGACAGGAATGAGGGCGCAACACGAATGTGCCGGCCCCCGGTCCCGCAGTGGTTCAGGAGCCGGGGGGGCGCAATGAGCGCGGCTGGATTCGCCGGCGTCCCCGCGGTGAGCGGTATCGCGTGAGTCACCTCCGGCTTCGACGGATCGAGCCATCGCAGTTCCGGAGCGCCGGACTCCCACGCAACGAAGACGATCCGTCCGTCCGGCAGGTACGCCGGCTGGCCGTGCGGCCCCGGACCGGTGGTCAGCGCCTCCACCGCCCCGCTCGCCACGGCCACGCGGTAGAGCCGCGCCGACCCGTCGCGGTTGGAGACGAAGACGACGTGGTCGCCGCCCGGGCTCCAGGTCGGCTCGACGTCGGCCTGGGGCGAAGCGGCGAGCGGTTCGATGTCGCCGCTCTCCACGTCCAGGATGTATATGTCCGCGCTCCCCACGGCCGTCGACACGAACGCCACGCGTCGCCCGTCCGGCGACCAGCTCGGGCCCGCCTCGATGGAGCCCCTGTGCCCGTGACCGGTCGTCGCGGGATACGCGCCCCCGCCGTTCGCCGCGGCCAGCCACAGCCGCGGCAGCCCCGACGCGTCGTTCACGTACGCGAGCCGCGAGCCATCGGGCGAGAGCGCGGCGTCCCGCTCGGCGGCCGGCGTGTTCGTGAGCCGGACGGGATCGGCGTCCGGTGCCCTGAGCGACAGCGCGTACAATTCCCCGTTGCCGTCCCGATAGCTCGTGTAAACGACGACGTCGCCCGCGGCCGTCGGACCGCGATCGTCCGCACTGGACGTCGTGAGGCGCTCCAGGTCGCTCCCGTCCAACCGCACCCGGTAGATGTCGCGGTTGCCGCCGACCAGCATGTCGAAGACGACGTACGGCTCCGTTGGCGCCGGCTCCGCCGCCTCCGCCGTGACCAGCACACTGAAGTGGAAGGAGCGCACGTTCGGCGAGAGGAGCCACCGCCACGTCTTCGGAGCGCTCGCCGCATTCGGCGCCAGCACCTCGTCGTACTGGAAGAACGGCTGGTCCGAGGCGGTGAACGTCCCGGTACCGTCGGGGTTGTGCACCACCGCCGTCCCACCCTGGCCATCCGTCGTCGCCATGGCGACGGGGCCCGTGTGGAAGAACACTCGCACGCCCGCCTCGTGCAACGTCTTCCCGTCCGCCGTGCCGAGCGCCAATCCGGTCAGGTTCGTCACCGTCACATCGGCTTGGAACACGCCCGGCGGCGCGTCCGGGTCGCATTGCGACTCGAAACAGACGTCGGTGGAGGCGAGGAGAACGTTGACCCCCTGGCCGCCCAGCGTGAGGGCGCCCCGCGCCCCCGCAGGGAGCGTCGCAGTGGGAGCGGCGCAGCCGAGCGTGCCGCGGACCACGTCCGCAGTGCACTCCAGCGCGACGGGTCGTGTGTCCGGGATCTCGTCGGGGGCGAGCGGGTCGGCCCCGCGCTCACCGCTGCAGGTGGCGAAAAGGAGGGCGATGGCGGCAACGATCGTGACCTGCAGGGCACCAGAGGACCAAGGTGCCACGGTACGTCCGGGGCGAGCCTGATTCATGGGGCGCTCGACTTGAACGATGAGGTTTGCGGAAGGCCGTCCGACCGGTAGCTCTGGACAGCGCTTCGAACATGGCGGGCACGGTGCACACTGCCGCGTGCTGCAAGACGCCGATCATTACAGATCATGACCCGGCAGGGAGGCGGCCGGGACACGGGATGGATCCCAGGCAACTCACAGGATGTGCCGCGCGCAAGGGGCAATCCGCGTGCGGCAAGAGGCAAGGCGACCGCGGGTGCGGGCAGCGAAGATCGATGTGCTGCGCGACGGCGGATGCGAGGTGCCCGCACCCCCTTCGTCCGCCTAGAAGACCGTGCTGGCGCCGCCGTCTCCGATGTTGCCTTCGCCCGGGATGGAGAGCAGGGTCAGCGAGTTCAGCGGAGGCAGCGCCTCGAGTGTCGGCGCGCTCCATGGGCGACGTGCATCGCCCTCTCGCCGCGTGTGATCGGCTTTGCCCATGACTTCCACGGAAGCGTCCTCATGGTGTCGCATCCTGCATCTCCTTGTGTCGATCGGGTTTGCGGCTGACGCCCCGATGCCGCGCCGAGCGACCGTCACACGGTCGGGCCTGGAGCCTCGCACGTTGCGGCAACAGTAATGCACCCGCCGGCAGCGCCGCAACTCCCCCGCCGCCCCTCCGGACCACGTTTCAGTTTTTACAATTTGGCCGCAACGCGCATGCGTGCGCTCCAGCGCACAGGCCGGCCCACCAGGCCATAGGGTAACCGGGACCGGCGCCGGTTTCGCGCCCCTACGGGACTTCCGGGACTTCCACCTCGCGGGCCCCGTCCTCGGCAGCCGCAATCGCTCGATAGGTGAATGGGCGAAAATTGAAAACTGAAACGTGGTCCGGAGGGGGTCGACCTTATGGAACCGGATGACCGACCGGTCCGCGACATCGATCACGTTCGTCATGGGCGCCGCGTTCTGACGCATGGAGGAGACTCGAACCGTGGAACGAGCGCACGAGCGCACGAGCGCATCTCGGCCTGACCAGCACGGCGGGACGACGGCCCACCCCTCGATGAGGGGCTCCATCTGGAAGGACCTCCTCCGCACGGTCGCCGCGCCCGCACAGTCGGCCGCGCAACGGATCGAAAGGGACTTCAACACCGAGCGCCGGGGCGAATGGCCCGCAGCGACCGCCGGGTCGGCGCTCGGCCGCTCGGCGGCCGCGGCGAACACC
>CAYPGK010000190.1:0-3163 GCA_964410055.1 uncultured Gemmatimonadaceae bacterium
GCGTAGCCAGGCGGAATCTATTCGGCGAAACGGAAACGTGGTCCGCTAAGATTGCGGCACCGTCACGTGCGCCCGCCACAACGGTGGCAAGCACGCACAACCACGTGGCACGTACCCTCATGGCACCTCCCGACGATGTCGTGATGGGACCGGGTTCGGGGAGAGACGCACCCAAGTTAGTGCGTGATTCGGCGGGGCGGAATGGTCATGTCGAAGACCACACCCGCGTGGCGCGGCGTGCTATTGCCGCCGTACGTCCAGCTCGCCGCGCAGCAGCGTGGTCGGGCCGAAGGTCGGCCGGCCGAAAGCGCCGGCGTCGACGCCGAACCGTCCGTCGAGCCGGTACTCGACGGTGCGCTCGGTGAGGAGCCGGACGGCGGCATCGGCGAGGCCGGGCACGTCGGCGAAGCTGACCGCGAGGTCGATGGGGACGACGGTGTCCTGATGGGCGCGGAGCGGGAGTCCGAGCGGGAGGTCGACGGCGGCGGCACGCGCGCCCTCGAGGAGCAGGTCGCCTTCGACGGTGGAGAGGGTGAGACCGAAGGCGTTCGGGTTCTGGACGCGCGCCCAGACGCGGATCGCCGCGCCGCCGAGCGGCCGCTGTTGGGACGGGCCGAGGAGGCGCAGCTCGGAGCGGCGGCCTTCGGCCGCCTGGAAGCGCGGCGGCTCGACGCGGATCAGCTCGGCGACCGTCGCGCAACCCGCCAGGAGGAGTGTGACGGCCAACAGGAGGAACGGTTTCCGTTTCTGCATCATGATAGCATCCGCTGCACCGCCTCCCCCACCATCCCGCGCACCTCGACCGGCTCGAGCACCTCGGCCTCCGCGCCGTACTGGAGGACGTGGCGCACGACCCAGCGCGGGTCGGCGACGCGGTGGCGGACGACGACGCTGCCGTCCTCACGTCGCTCGCACGGCGCGCGCTCCTCGACCCAGCGGGCGATGCGCGGCGAGTAGCGGACGGCGACCTCGACGTCGTCCACGGCGGCGAAGAGACGGCCGCCCTCGGCAATGTAGCGTGCCGGGTCGAAGTCGGCGGGCCGCTCGAACGACTCCGCACGCGGCTCGGCCTCGAGGATCCGGTCCAGGCGGAAGATGCGCACCGCGCCCCGGTCCGTCGCGTGGGCGAGGAGGTACCAGCGCCCCTCGGCGTGGACGAGGTGGTAGGGGTGGACGACGCGGTCGTCCGGCGCCGCGGCGCCGGGCTTCAGGTAACGGATCCGACAGACGCGGCACGTGCGCGCCGCCTCGATGATGACGGAGAGGATATCCTCCTCGTCGTCGGCGAGGCGTGTAGCGATGCGGTCGACCTCTTCCAGCGCAAGGGACGGCATTTCCGCTAGGATCCCGCGGGATTCGATCTCCGGCACGGAGAGGTCGGCCTCGAGGCGCTCGGCGAGGTCGAGCAGCTCCGCGCGGCGGGCGGGCTCGGCCTCGGCCGCGAGCGCGCGGAGTCCGAGCCCGAGCGCGAGCGCTTCGCGAGGCGTAAGACGCGTCGGCCGGCGGAATTCACCGGTCGTCCAGGTATACAGACGGTCGTGCTCGACGAAGAGGGTGAACTCGAAGACGGAGCCGGCCGGATGGTAGTCCTCGCGCGCGGTCACCTCCTGGATGTCGCGCAGGACCTCCCGCTCGGAGATGCCGAGCCGTCGTGCCAGGTCGGCCAGCGGCACGCCGTCGTCCCGACACGCCGCCGGCACGAGGTAGAGGATGCGGGCCAGGCGGTCGGCGGCGGTGGCGCGCTCAGACATCGTCGCCTCCGGGCGCGGTGCGGGTGTCGGCCGATGGGCCGCGGAGGGCGTCGGGCGACAAGCCGGGGCGGTCGTCGTCTGACGAGCCGCGGCGGGCGTTGGGTGACGAGCCGGGGCGCCCGTCAGATGACGAGCCGGGGCGCCCGTCCGCCGGCACGCCATGCGCCGCGGCGACGTCGCGGGCCATGCGCCGCAGCTCATCCGCCAGCGCCGTCGGCTCCACGATCTCCGCCTCGCCTTCGTGGCTCAGGATCCAGCGCAGGAACGGGCCGACCTGAACGACGTCGAACGCGCGGTCGGCCGAGCCGTCGGGGTGTGTCTCGAGCAGCTCGCCGTGAGCGTTGCGCTCGGCGAGGAGCGACGCCGGGAAGCGGAAGCGCACGAGCGCGCGGAGCGGCGGCTCGTCGTCGCCGCCGAGCTCCCACGCCTCGCGGCCGGCGTAGTCGCGCAGCCGGAAATCGGCGGGGATCTCGTAGTCCGGCGTGTTGGGCCGCTTCGAGTTGACCGCGACATCGCCGTCGATGCGGCCGACGCGGAAGACGCGCACGCCGCCGCGCGTCGCGTCGTCGGCGACCAGGTACCAGTGGCCGTGCTGGAAGAGGAGGCCGTACGGCGCGACGTCGCGTTCTGTCGCCTCGCCGCGGTAGATCCCGCGGTAGCGGAAGCGGACCCGCTTTCGGGCGAGGAGCGCGTCCGATAGGGCGCGCAGCCGGGCGGCGAGCTCCAACGCGCCCGGCCGCTCGACGAAGAGCACTGGCGCCTCCGGGAACGCCGACGGATCCAGGTCGAACGCGAGCTTGCGGAACGCCGAGCGCGCCTCCTCGGCGAACGGGAACGACGGCAGCGTGGCGGCGCGGCGCAGCGCCTCGAGCGCCGTGTGCGCGTCCTCTTCCGAGATCTCGACGGTTTCCGCTCCGCCGAACGGCATGCCCCGGCGAGCTCCAGGGGACGGATAGCCAGGAACCTCGTCACCGGCGCCGGCCTCCGCGGAGGCGGTCGACAGGAGCCTCAGGTACGGCAGGTAGAAATCCTTGCGCGCAATGCGGTACCCCTCGCCCTGCTCGCGGCCGAAGTTGATGCTGTAGGGGACGGTCTGGATCGGGATCCCGATGCGGCGCAGGTCGTCCTTGTCGCGCTCGAAGGTGCGGCGCACGGAGGCGCGGGTGGTCACGTCGCCGTCGACCCACCGCTCGGCGTAGGCCGCCACGCGCTCCATCAGCTCCTCGACCGGGACCGGGTAGTGCCGCCCGACGAGGTAGGCGATCAGGTCGATCTGCCGCTGAAGTTTTGTCGCAGGCATGGGCTCACGGTGCACTGGCTGGGCAGAGGGACGCGTCAATGGCCTGGCCGGTCGCGTCGGTCGCGTCGGTCGCGTCGGTCGCGTCGGTCGCGTCGGTCGCGTCGGTCGCGTC
>CAYPGK010000191.1:0-3090 GCA_964410055.1 uncultured Gemmatimonadaceae bacterium
GATCTCGGCGCCGAGCACCATGAGCGTGAGCGCCATCATGGCGGGGCGAACGGCGAAGAGGAGGCCGGCGCCCTCGCTGATCCAATCGACCAGGATCCAGAGGTCGATGAGGAAGCCGGCGGCGAAGAGGAGGCCGCCGAGAGCGACGCCGCGCTCGAGCGTGTAGTGCAGGTGGAAGCGCCGGATCCACGGATCGCTGGGCCCGGCCTCGTGCACGAGGGCGTAGGTCTTGGCGTAGATGCCGAGGAGCACGAGCTGGAGGCCGAGGATCGCGAGCGCGCCGCCGACGAACATGAAGTGGAAGTCGAAGTTGAAGTCGCCGACGCGGATCGGACCGGAGAGGAGCGCGAGCTCCATCCCGAGGCCGAGCACGAGGAAGATCAGGCCCGGCACGAGGAAGAGCCGGGTCGGGCTGAGGAGGAGCAGGTGCCTGGCCACCCGCCAGCCGTCGCCGACGCTGCGGCGGGGCTCGCCGTCCGGGCGCGGGTGGAAGTGCACCGGAACCTCGACGGCCACGAGGCCTGCGCGCGCGGCCTCGACGAGCATTTCGCTGGCGAACTCCATCCCGGTCGAACCGAGTCGCAGCCGGTCGAGTGCGGAGCGCTCGATGCTTCGCATCCCGCAGCGCACGTCCGAGACGGTGAGCCGATAGAAGCGGCGCGAGAGGTACGTCTGCAGCGGCTCCAGGAAGTGCCGGTGCGCGGAGCGCATCGCGCCCGGCAGGATCTGGCCGTTGCGTCGGGTGCCGAGGACCAATTCGTAGCCGGCGCGGAGCGGCTCGACGAAGCGGTGCAGGAGGTCGAGGTCGTAGGTCCCGTCGCCGTCGACGAGGACGAGGTAGCGGCCGCGGGCGGCCTCGAGTCCTCGCAGGCAGGCTGCGCCGTAGCCGCGGATCGGCTGGTGGACGACGATGGCGCCGGCACGCTCCGCGTCCTCGACGGAGCCATCCGTCGAGCCGTTGTCGCACACGACGACCTCGCCCGTGTAGCCGCAGCGCTCGAGCGCGGCCCAGGCGTCGCGGACGCACTGGCCGATCGTCTCCACCTCGTTGAGGCATGGGATCACGATGGAGACGTCGATCGCCTCACCACTCACGCCCGACGTCGATGCGATCGGAGCGCTCGATGCATCAGTTCGCTGGTGCATGGGTCTCCACTCCGACCTCGGTGGTGGCGGAATTCGGTCGATCAGGTGACGGGACCTCACATGCCTGGACCGCCGCGAGCGACGAAGCCGATGACGTCGCCTCCGCCGGGATCCCAGGAGCTGCCAGCGCGATCACGCCGCTGAGTGAGACGCACAATGCCGCAGGAACGCACGCGGCAAGGACGCGCGCAAGCGATGTGTCCACGAGCCACCGGGGGTCCAGCGGTGTGAGCAGGTACGAGACTGCGACGGCGCCGATGTATCCGGCGAGCGCACTCCAAGCTTCGTTCGAGGAGCGCTTCAGCATCCCCATCGCCGTGAGACCGACGACGGGCAGCCACGCCGGCTGAATGGCGATATCGACCATGGCGCCAGAGACCAGCATCACGCGATCGATGAGCTCGGCAGGCGTGAGCGCGAAAGTGAAGAAGTTCCGCCCCACGTCCATCCGGGTCACGAACAGGTGCCATGGTGCAAGCACCACGAACGGCAATGCCAGCGCGAGGGCGCGCGTCGGGCGCAACGCGCGCGCACGAATGAGCGAAATCACGGCGACGCCGCCGACCACCCCGGCGACCGCGATCCCCTCGGCTTTCGCTAGCGTCCCGAGGGCGAGGAACACTCCGCAACGCCATATCGCCGCGGCGTCGCGGCCGGTGATGCCGTTCGCCATCTCCCGAATGGCGCCGAGCAGTGCGAGAGCGATGACGACATCGGCCGTGCCGCCCGTCGCGTAGAACGCGATCGGCCAGAATAGCGCGGTCCCGAGCGCGGCGAGTGCAGCGACCCGCTCACCGGCACGTTCGTGAAGCGCGCCGTAGACGGCGAATGTCAGGATCGCGTACCAGACCGTACCCGCAAGGGATGCGATTGCGGGGTCGGGCGTACCCGCGTGACGAAATAGCCACCAATCCAGAAGAGGCACTGCGAGCGGGTAGCCCGGGTGCGAAAACGCGAGCGTGCCTCCCGGCTCGAAGTAGGCCGCCGGCAGCGTCCCGTCGATGAAGAGGATGCGTGCCTTGAGCACCCAGATCGCCCATCCATCCCACCAGAGCCGGTCGCCGAGCGAGGAGACGCCGAGGAGCAATACCGGCAATGCGGTCGCGGCAAGGAGCGAACGGGCAACGGCATCACGAGGCAGGTCGAGCGATACGCGAAGGCCGATCCGGCGCACGGCCGCCGCCCCGGCAAGCCCGGCGATCAGCGTGTAAACGACAACGGGCGACAGACGCACACCCATGATCACAGCAACCGAGCCGACAAACGCCAGAAGGACGACCCCGGTGGCGAAATCCGCTGCGAATCCGAGCATGCCACGTCGCCGCGCACTCGCGTGGCCGAGCGCCAGGGCGCCGAGGAGCCACACAATCCCGAACGCCAGGATGATCCTAGCCGCGATCATGACCCGGTCCGCTCGAAACGAGTGAGACCGTTTCGCTCCTCCACCACTCCCCACCCCCCAAGGAGGGTCAGTCCGGATGGAGCAACGACGTAACCGTAGTCGTCAAGCCGGCGCACTTCCTCGGGCACGGCCACGTCGACCCTTCGCGGATATGCGATGTGGGAGAGCTGGTAGCGTATGTAGGTCCTCACGAACGGGTGCGTTTGCCCGGGGAGGACCAGGAGCCACGGGCGCGAATCGCCGGCGTTTTCGAGCATCGCCCGGAACGTAGTCACGACCTCCGCCCCGGCGAGCGGCATCCCGATGGCGCCCTCGGTGCCCGGCGGCCGATTGACGATCAACCCTGCCGGCCCGCGCATGGCACGCCCGAAATCCCGCATTCCGACCAGACACCACCCGACCAACGCAAGAGTGGCGACAACGCCCCAGGCCCTCGAGCCCGGGCCAACCAACGAACGCAGCCGCCGAAGCATCGCCTCCCTACCTCCGCACCATCGCCCAGAGGTTCATCCCGAACTCGAAGGTGCCGAACCGCATGGCCT
>CAYPGK010000192.1:0-3085 GCA_964410055.1 uncultured Gemmatimonadaceae bacterium
GATCCGAATCGCCTCTGGACAGGGCTTCTGGGGAGACCGCCTGGACGCGCCCGTCGAACAGGTGAGGCGCGGCCCGATCGACTACCTCATGCTGGACTATCTGGCGGAGGTCACCATGTCGATCCTACAGAAACAGCGCTCCCGCGACCCCTCCCAGGGATTCGCCCGCGACTTCGTCCCCCTCATGGGCGAGATCCTTCCAGACTGCGTCGAAAAGAACATCCGGGTCCTGGCCAACGCCGGTGGCGTGAACCTGCCGGCGTGTCGCGACGCCGTCCTCGAGCAGGCGCGCAAGGCGGGGCTCCAGGGGAAGGTCCGCGTCGGCGTCGTCCACGGCGACGACATCCTCGACCGACTCGAGGACCTCCTCGCCCGCGGTCACGAGCTGCGAAACATGGATACCGGCCGGCCGCTCACCGACGTCCTCGACCGGGTCCAGAGCGCCAACGCCTACATCGGCGCGGGCCCGATGGTCGAGGCGCTCGAGCGCGGCGCGACCGTCGTCATCACCGGCCGCTCGACCGATACCGCGCTCACCTACGCGCCCATGATCCACGCCTTCGGCTGGACGCCGGACGACGTCGACAGGCTCGCCGCCGGCGTCGTGGCCGGCCACATCAACGAGTGCGGCGCCCAGGCGACCGGCGGCAACTGCCTCCTCGACTGGCAGTCGATCCCCGACCTGGACGACGTCGGCTACCCGATCATCGAGGCCGCGCCCGACGGCACCTTCGTCGTCACCAAGCACGACGGGACCGGCGGCCGGGTCAGCATCGGCACCGTCACCGAGCAGCTCCTCTACGAAATGGGCGACCCGAGGGAGTACATCACGCCCGACGTCGTCGCCGATTTCACGACCATCCGCCTCGAGCAGGCCGGCCCCGACCGCGTCCGCGTGAGTGGCGTGAAGGGCCGCCCGCGCACCGACAAGCTCAAGGTCTCGATCTCCTACTCCGCCGGCTACAAAGCCGTCGGCACCCTGGTCTACGCCTGGCCCGACGCGGTGGAGAAGGCACAGGCCGCGGACCGAATCCTGCGGAGCAGGCTCGAGAGGATGGGCCTCCGCTTCGAGGAGATCCGCACCGAGTTCGTGGGCTGGAACGCCGCCCACGGCCCGCTCGCGGGTCCGCCGCCGGCGGATCTGCCCGAGGTCCAGCTCCGCGTCGCCGTCCGCGCCGCGGAACGGGCACCGGTCGAGCGCTTCACGCGCGAGATCGCGCCGCTCATCCTGACCGGGCCGCCCTCGGTGACCGGATTCGCCGGCGGCCGCCCGAAGGTCGAAGAGGTCGTCGCCTTCTGGCCTGCCCTCATCGATCGTACGGAGATCGAGCCGAAGCTGCGGGTGGAGGTATCCGAAGCATGAGCCGTCGCTACAGCACCTGGGTCGAGGTCCTGGTGCCGCTGCTGGTGATTCTCGCGTTGTTCACGCTGACCCTGATCTGGAACATCGTCGCCGCCTTCGTCGTCCTCTTCCTCGGCCTCGCGATCTGGCTGACCCGCTTCATCCAGCGGCGCCAGCCGCGCCAGCCCGGGGGCTGAGCCGACGACCGCGGCGCGGAGATGCGACCATGCCCAAGCTTCCTCTGTTCCGCCTGGCCCACGCCCGCTCCGGCGACAAGGGCGACACCGTCAACGTCGGGGTGATCGCGATCCACCCCGAAGACTACCCGCTCCTTGCCGAGCGCCTCACGGCCGAGGCCGTCAAGGAGCACTTTCGCGGCATCGTCCACGGCCCGGTCGAGCGCTTCGAGCTGCCCAACCTCAACGCGCTCAACTTCCTGCTCCACAACGCGCTCGGTGGCGGCGGCACGATTTCGCTCATGACCGACGCCCAGGGCAAGACTTTCTCGACCGCCATGCTTCGCATGGAGATCGACGTCCCCGACGACGTCTACCAACGCGCCGGCGGGGAAGGGTAGCGTAATGGGTGACTCACGGCGGGTCCTCTACGAGGTCGACGGGGGCGTCGCTCTCCTCACACTGAACCGCCCCGACAAGCGCAACGCCCTCGACGACCGGACGGTGGCCGAGCTGGCCGAGGCGTTCGATCGCGCCGATCGGGAGCCCGACGTGCGCGTCGTCCTCCTGCGCGGCGCCGGTCAGGACTTCTGCGCCGGCGCCGACCTCGCCCAGCTCGAGCGCATCGCCGCCGGGACCGGGCCGCTCGAGAACCTGGATGACGCCGCCGCGCTCGGTGAGCTGCTCATCCGCATGCGGCGGCTCTCCAAGCCGATCGTCGCCGCCGTGCACGGCCACGCCTTCGCCGGCGGCGCCGGGCTCGCCACCGCCTGCGACATCGTACTCGCCAGCGACAATGCGCGATTCGGCTACCCGGAAGTGCACCTGGGCTTCGTCCCCGCCATGGTGATGGCACTGCTCCGTCGCGCGTGCGGCGAGAAGATCGCCTTCGAGCTCGTCGCCCGCGGAGACCGCATCGACGCCGCCGAGGCGCACCGCCTGGGGCTGGTGAACCGCATCATCCCCGCCGCCACATTCGACGCCGACGCCGTGGAGTACGCCCGCGAGCTCGCCGAGCGGTCCCCCTCCGCGCTCCGCCTCATCAAGCGCCTCTTCTACGGAATGGACGGCGCCTCTTTCGAGGAGTCGATCGCCCGCGGCGCCGAGGTCAACGTCCTGGCCCGCATGACCGAGGACACCCGCGAAGGCGTGCGTCGCTTCCTCGAGCGCAAGGCCCCGCGCTGATGTCCGCCTTCCGACCCTCCCGCGAAACGCGCGGCCCCGACCCCTACCTCGAATGGAAGACCGTGATCTTCATCGTCGGCGCACTCGCCGGGCTGGTGGGGATCGCGACCGAGAACCCCTGGCTCGTCGGGATCGGCGTGGCCGTCCTCGCCTCCGGCGTCATCCTGCGCGCCATCGGACGACGGAGGGGGTGAGGGGGCGCGCCCGCTGCGTCCGGTGCGGGTGGGTGATCCCGATTGTTTCGTTGCCGCCCGGGACGGTGAGCGCCAGGGAGAGGTAGCGGTCGCGGGTCGAACCCGGGTGCGGACCACGAAAATGTGAGCTCGGGTGCCGTCCGCCCGGCGGTCGCGCGCCGGGAGAGCACCGGGAGGTACGTGCCCGG
>CAYPGK010000193.1:0-2995 GCA_964410055.1 uncultured Gemmatimonadaceae bacterium
CCGAACGCCTTCGGAGCGGATGCCGCCGGTCCCCCGGTGCGATTGAATGAGAGCGGCCGGCGCGCTCCTCGCGCTCGCCGGCCGCCGGCTTTTCGTCCCCCGCTCACCTGGAATAAGGAGTCCGAGATGTTGAACTGGAAGCGATCTGCCGCCATCACGGCCGCTCTCCTCGCCGCCGCGCTCCTCGCGCAGGCGTGCGGGGACGACGGGCCGTCGGGTCCGCCGCCGACCCACGCGCTGAACGTCAAGCTAGCCGGGACCGGCGCGGGCAAGGTCACGAGCGAGCCGGCGGGGATCGACTGCTCGGCCGCGGGGGGCGCATGCAGCGCCAGCTTCGATGAGGGCACGCAGGTCACCCTCACCGCCACACCTGCCGAGGGGATGGAGTTCGTCGGCTGGAGCGGTGATGGCAGCGGCACTGCGACACGCACGGTCACCATGGACGCGAGCCGGTCGGTGACGGCCGATTTCGACAACCCGTCCAAGGCGGTCAAGACGGTGGGCGCATCCGGCGGCACCATCGCCTCACGCGACGGCGCGGTCACGCTCGAGATCCCCGAGGGGGCACTGAGCGGCGAGGTCGACATCACCATCGAGCGGATCGACCCCGCCGACCTCGGCCCGGAGTGGGCCGACCTGCGCGACGCGGGCGAGATCGCGGAGGCCTACGAGCTGGGCCCGGACGGGCTGACGTTCGAGCAGCCGATCACGGTCTCGCTCGCGCCGCAGCCGGTGACGATGCACGGCGACAGCATGGAAGTCGCGATCGAGCCGCTGGCCACGAGCGCCGGCGGCGTCGTCGAGGAGCTGGACGATCTCACGGTCGAGGTGGACGCAGAGGCAGGCACGTCGGTCATGAGCGGACGGCTCGACCACTTCTCTCCAATCGTGCGCAAGGTCCGCTCGACGACGTTCATGCTGGGGCACGTGCATCCCGAATGGCTGGTTGGCGAGACGGATGACATGACCGTCGTCGTTCTCGAGACCGCGCTCAAGGAGTACAAGCAAGAATGGGAGGCGAGCACGACGGGCGCAGCGAAGTACGAGGAGTCCTCGTTCACCAGCATGTACGTGGGCGCGACTCACCTGTTCACTTGCGTGGGCGTCGGAGAAGCGATTCTACGCGTCCGCCAGTCACTCGTCGGAACGGCGGGCGGGGCGCAGCACACCGCGACCTTCGTCGCGCGCATCAAGTGCGTCGGCCACATGCTCACGGTCACGACGTCCGGCGACGGCTCCGGCACCGTGGCCGACGATTCGGGCAAGATCACCTGTAGATCGCAGGGCCCCGACTGTGAAGCCGTCTACCCGCCGGACGCGTTGGTCGTGCTCGCCGCGAGCCCCGATCCTGGCTCGAGCTTCGAGGGGTTCTCGGGTGACGGCGCGGATCAGACCCTAGCGGGGGTGACCACGCGCACCATCACCATGGACGGGGACAAGTCCGTCGACGCCGAGTTCGGTACCGCCCCCACGGCAGAGCTGTCGGTGTCGATCACCGGCGAGGGCGATGCCACGGTCACGAGTGATCCCGCCGGGATCGAGTGCGTCAAGAAGGGCGATGAGGTGAGCGGCAAGTGCGCGGCACCGTTCCCGGTCGGCAGCGAGGTCCGCTTGACCGGGACCACGGAGGACGGGTCGCGGCTCACGGACTGGAGCGGTGACGGCATCGTCAACGAAGAGGGGGACTTCGTGACCATCGTCCACCTGGCCGGCTTGAATGGCTACGTGTTGACCGCAAGGAAGGTCCCGGAAGGCGCCCGAATCATAGACGTTTACGGCCACGGCGGCTATTGGGTCGAGGCGTTCCGGGTGTATCTCGAATTGGACCCGATACGCTTCCGCACATTGTACAGCACCATGGCAGCCGCCCCGCTGGCTGCGGCGCGCGGCCCGGCGTGCCCGGACATCCTCGTGGCCGGCAGGGGCGGGGCCTGGGCGATCGACGGTTGTTCGGGCGATCTGATCCGATCTCTCTCCTTCTCTGATTGGGCCTTCTACGACGCCTACTTCCTGCCCAGGCCGGAGGGCGCGACCGGCCAGCACTCGGTGCTCCTGACGGGCCAGAACTACGCGATCTTCTTCTTCGACGACGCCGGCGAGATCACGAGCCAGGTCGGCCACATGCATTTCGGCACCGTCAGCGACGCCACGTTGATCGGTGACGACCCCTCTGCGGGTGTGGCCCTGGTCCGCAACCTGGGCGGTCCCAGAAACGTCAACTTCTTCCGCTTCGACCCGGAGCTGGGCTACTTCGATCTCCACAGCTCGGTGATCGGGGCGACGCACCTTCCGGGCGATGCGCAGTCGGCGATCGCGGGCCCGACGCCGCCGCTGAGCGGGGCGCCGCCGGAGGAAGTGCTCGTGGTCGGCGTGAGCGAGGGCCAGGGCGTGCTCTTCCACGTCGACATGCCGAACGACCCCGACGAGGAGTTCCCCGACCACACGAACGTCGGCACGCTGGGCGGCGACAACCCGCGCCGCATCCGCTGCGACTTCGAATCCGGCGTGTGCGCGGTGAGCGACTTCGCCAACAGCCTCATCACCGTGGTGCTGTGGAACGGGAAGGGGATGCCGACGATCGGGGGCGTGACGGCACCGGGTGCGGTCGCCGCCGGGCCCGTGGGGATCGACGTCTTCGGGCACCTGATCGTAAGCGCCGGCTATAACGACGACCACTACTCGATCATCCAGGTCGATGCGGCGGGCAACGTAGTGGACGTGACGACGAAGCCGCTGCCCGAGGGGTGCACGCAGCCGGGGCATGCGACGTTCCTGCGCGACGGCGCGAACACGATCCTGGTTTCCTGCCACGGGAGCACCGCGGTCGCCCGGATCCCGAACGCCTTCTGATCGGATTCCGCCGGTCCCCCGGTGCGATTGAATGAGAGCGGCCGGCGTGCGCCTCGCGCACGCCGGCCGCAGGTGTTTCGTCCTTTGTCGGCCGCGCTCGCGCCCGCCGTCGACTCCCTCGGCGCCCGATTCCCGGTGCTGCACG
>CAYPGK010000194.1:0-2992 GCA_964410055.1 uncultured Gemmatimonadaceae bacterium
TCCAGGAAGAGCGCCTGCCGGATGCGTCGCAGGTAGTCCTCCTCGCGGCCCGGGGCGAGGGCGCGGACCGCGTGCACGGCGATGGAGGGCGGGTAGGACGAGTGCAGCGGGTCCGTCAGCCACACCGACGGGTCGATCGGCTGCCCGTACCGCTCCGCGACCTCCTCCCAGTGCGGCGGGATGTCCTCTGGCGCGCGGATCCCCGCGCCGACGTCCGCGAAACCCTCCCACTGCGGCAGCAGGCCGCCGTACAGGTGCGTCGCCTCGACGTGCTCGCCGTAGTGGTACAGGAAGCGACGCCAGGCGGGCTCCATCGCCCAGCAGTGCGAGCAGATCGGGTCCGTCGCGAAGAGGATCCGGGCACGGGCCGTCCCCACCTCGCCCGTCGCCTCGCGGGAAACTTCGTACGTCGTCGTCATGACTGCCTCCGGTCCTATAACTGTCTCCACGTGCCGATCACGGCACGCCAGGTTTCCAAGTGCTAAGAGAAATGGGCAAATAAAAAGGGCGGATTCGCTACTGCGAAATCGGCACCGACGCCGCCGCCCGGCCGATCGTGCGCAAGAGCGACGTCGCCGCCCGCTTGACCTCCGGGTCTACGCCGGCCAGCGCGCGCTCGATGACGGCCGTGTGCTCCGGGAACACCCGGCGCATCAGCGCCTCGCCCTCCGGCGTGAGCACGACCTCCTTGGTCCGGCGGTCCTCGGCGTACTCGCGGCGCTCCACGAGGCCTCGCCGTTCCAGCCGGTCGGTCAGGTAGCTGATCCCGCCGCTGGTCACCAGCACCCGGTGCTGGAGCTCGCCCAGGAGCATCGGCCCCTTGTGATAGAGCGTGTCCAGCACGCCGAACTCTCCGGGCGTGAGCCCTACCTGCTCGATGTGGGCGAAGGCGTGTGCGCGCACCGCGTCGTAGGCCTTCGCCAGCACGGTCCAGAGCTTGAGGTCGAGAGATTCGGGCTCGTTCGGCATCGTTCGTTTCTCCAAGTGCTAAGAGAAAATATCGAGCCGGTCGCGCAAAGTCAAGGGGGCCGTGATTCCGGGGAAGGGGTCAGCTGCGGCGTCCGCAGGGAGTTCGCGTGAGGGAGTGGGCTGAGATCCCGATGTCGGCTCCGAGGACGCACGCCTGCGCCGCCGGCGAGTACGCGTGTCTGCGTCGCTTGAGTGGCTGCGCGTCTCGCCGTCTACGAGGACGCGCGCCTCACCGCGCAGCGGCGCCCGGGAACGGCCGCAGTTCTTTCGCCATCGTGGCGAACGCGGAGGCATAGTCGTGGCCGGTCAGCCAGGGCGCGAGCGCGATCAGCGTGAGGCACGCGACGGCCAGACACAGCGCGACCCAGTCGCCCTTGGACCAGGGCTCAGCCCAGCTCCCCCAGGGTCCCGCCGCGACTTCCACGTCGGCGGCTTGCTCGGTCAGCGCGCTGGCTCGGGTATCCAGCTCGACGTGCACGTCGCCTGCGCGGGTCTCGACCTGCGCACCCGCCCGTGAGCCGACCACCGCCACGATGGCACTCGCGATGGTCGCGCGGCGAGCTATGACCACTCGCGCGATCTTCACCATGTCGTCAATGGAAAGCAGGATCGCGCGCAGGGTCCGCTCCCAGGCCGCGAAGCGACCGCCGCTGCGCACCCCGACTCGAGCCACCGCGCCTGCGCGGCCCGCGGCCTGGAGTCCGAGCAGGCCGAAGACCACGTCCAGGTAGAGCGTCAGCGTCAGCGCGAAGAGGACGAGGGCGATGTCGAGCTTCAGCTCCCAGAGCACCTCCGCCAGCACGCCCTGCCTTCGGATGTGCCGCTGGCGCAGCCATTCGAGGACGAAGTGAGCGGCGACCACCACGAGCAGCCAGAACAGGCTGATCGAGATGCTGAGCACAACGGCGAGGCCGATGTAGAGCGTGATGAAGATCCAGCTATCGTCGTGCTCTATGATCCAGGTGCGAAAACGACCCTGTGCCATCGTGTGCTCGTTTGGTGTGACGACCGATCGGGAAAGATTTCTGGAGCAGGGAGTCGAACGTGTAACCTTGCCCGTTCATGATAGCGGAGCCGGCAACCGGTTGCAACGGCAGCGGGGCCGCGACATCCGGTCGTGCCGGCGGGTCTCGACATCGTCGATCTCGCACCTGCCGGTTCGCCTCCTCGACCGTTGCGTGATGTCGCCGCCTCAGCCAGCCGAGTCTTGACAGTAAACTGACACGATGTCACATTGCTGACATGATGGAAGGACGCATGCTGTCACCGCACGAGCGACTACGCGCTGCGACGCGCCAGGCGATCCTCGATGCCGCGTTTCGTATGATGCGCGAAGAGCCCACCACGCCGTTCTCGCACGAAACCGTGGCCGAGCGGGCCGGTGTCTCGGCGCGCACTGTCTATCGCCATTTCCCGACGCGTGCGGACCTCACACTCGCCTTGTGGGAGCGTCTGCGCGACGAGTCGGGGACGCGCTGGCCGAGGACCGAAGCGGAGATCCTCCCCGCGCTCCGCACGCTCTTCGACCAGTTCGAGGCGAACGCCGAGCTCACCCGCGCCTCGATCACATCGGCGGCCAACACGGGGTACCCCGCCCACGGCTCGGCGGAGGGGCGTGCCGCCTTCCGCGAGGCGCTCGCCGACCTCCTCGCCGGTCTCCCATCGGACGAAGGCGACCGCCTGATCGCTGCCTGTGTCGCGATCTACAGCGCCCCCTTCTGGCAGATGCTCCGCGATCGCGGCCAGCTTTCCGCGTCGGAGGCACGCGAGGCCGGCGTGGCCGCGATGGATGCATTGCTCACCGCAGCGCGTGCACGCGCCGCCGCTCTCACCCAACGCTAACCCGGAGGCAGCCATGACGACGACCGCGAGCCAACCGGACGCCGCACATCGCTCTTCGTCGCGCGCAATCGTGCTGGGCGCCGCAGAGGGGCGAACTCCGGCGCCGTTGAACGTCGTGGGCGAGGAGACGCTGGTGAAGGTCGGGCCGGCCGATTCGGATGGGCAGCTCGCCGCCTTCCAC
>CAYPGK010000195.1:0-2900 GCA_964410055.1 uncultured Gemmatimonadaceae bacterium
CGTCACCCGAGTCGAAAAACCCTGGGGCCACGAGCTGATCTGGGCCCATACGGACCGCTACGTCGGCAAGATCCTTCACGTCAAGGCAGGCCACGCCCTCTCGCTCCAGTACCACGAGCGCAAGGACGAGACGATCCACCTGCTCCGCGGCGAGATGCGGTTCTGGGCGGGTCCGTCGGTCGAGGAGTTGAAGGAGGTCCCCCTCCGCGAAGGCGAGAGCTTCCACATCGCGACCGGCACCGTCCACCGCATGGAGGCCGTGACCGACTGCGACATCCTCGAAGTCTCGACCCCCGACCTCGACGACGTCGTCCGCCTCGAGGACCGCTACGGTAGAGTGTAGCGGCTTTTCAGAATTCCAGAGAAACTCGCAGGAAATACGACGCGGCCGCGCCCAGGAGGTCGTGGCCGCCCGCGCCGAGACCGAGACGGCCGCGGAGGGTGTACGCCGCGGTCAGGTCCGTCACCCAGCCGGACGGCGCGCCGGGCGACGTCGTCTGCATCGGCGACGTCGTCCGCACCGGCGCCGCGTACCGGCTGTTCAGCGTGAGCCGGAACGCCGCGCGCCGGAAGCCCGCGCTGAGCGCCACACCGCTCCCGGGCCGGGCGCCGTCGACGGCGTCGAGCGCCATCCGGTAGGGGACCCACTCGGGCGCCGCCGGCCGCCAAGCGACTGGTTGCGCCCGAACTTCTTCCCACGATGCCGCGCCACGAAGGCGCAGCAGCGCGCCGCCGCCCAGTCGCACGCCATAGGCGACGGACACGTCGAGCCCTCGCACGCTCGCATCGGCATCATCGTCGATCTCGCCCGTGGCGCCGCCCGTCGTGCGGTACGCGTCCATCATGGCTACCAGCTCCCGTCCCGGCGTGAGCACGACGCCCGCACCTACCTCCCGCGTCCGCCCCCCCCCCGCCACGCGACCCCGCACCCCCAACCACTCCGCCACCCCCGCTCGTAACGCCACCTGACCCGACTGCGCCGGTCCCGCCCACCCCGATTCGTCCACCCGCCCCGCCACGAGCACGCTCCACCCCTCGCGCGGCTCCACGTCCACCCCGACGAACGCCGCGCCCGCCGTCTCGCGCTTCTCTCCGGGCTCTCGGCGCGCCCATCGCAGCTCCGTTCCGCCCACCACCGCGACCGGCCACGGCCCCACCCCGACGAGCCGCCGACGCACTTCGGCGCCGAGCCCGGTCCACCGGATCGACCTCCGACCATCGGTCGTGGTCAGCGCCCGGGATCCGCCATCGACCACCGCCTCCCACGCCCACCCCCCGGCGCTTCCACGCACGCCCAACATCGCCGACGCGTCGCGGATCCCGACGGGCTCCCACCTCTCGCCGACCGATCCCTCCGCCTCCCGCGCCGCGATCGTGCCGAGCCCGAAGACCTCCAGCCTCCCGATGGACATCGCACCGTGAACGAGCGCCCGCTGCTCCTGCGCGTTCGGCCGCCCCGCCGATGCGGTGTCGCCTCCCGGGGACCGGTCCCACGCCTCCACGGACGCGAACACCCGCCCGCGCCCGGCCACCTGCACGCCATAGCTCCCGCCCGCCGCGATGACGGCGTCATCGAGGTCGAACCGCTCCCCGGCATGGCTCCAGAGCGAGCCGCCGGCCGCCTCCTTCAGCACGACGTTGATCGCCCCTGCCGCCGCGTCCGGGCCGTACAGCGCCGCCGCGTCCGCGCGGAGCACCTCGATCCGCTCGATCGCGTCGCGCGGGATCGAAGTCACCAGATCCGCCTCGCCCCGTCGGCGGCGCCCATCCAGCAGAACCACCGGCCCGCTCCCGTGCCCGCCCCGCAGCGAGCCGCCCCACGCCGGTCCGCCCGGCAGCGGCCAGCGGAGCCCTGCGTGGAACGAGGACAGCAGTCGCTCGAGCGCCTCGGAGAGCTCGACGAGACCGGTCGCCGAGAGCTCATCCGCGGTCAATACCTCGACCGGCAACGCCACCGCCGTCGCCTCTCGTTGCGAGCCCGCCGTCCCCACGACGACCAGCGCATCGACCGGGACCGTGGCCGGCTCGAGTTCGAAGTCTGCCACCGACGTCGCATCCACGGCGACCAGCACCGTCAGCCGCGCCGGCGCGCGCCCGAGCAGCGTCGCCTCGATTTGGTGCGTCCCGGCCGGGAGCCGAAGCGTGTAACGCCCCGTTCCGTCCGTGATCGCCGTCGCCCCGAGTCCCACCGCACGCACCGCCGCGCCCGCGAGCGGCGCCCCGTCTTCAGCCCCCGTGACTCGCCCCACCACCACGCCCGCCCCCTGACCGGCGAGCGGCCCGGCGACGAGGAACGGCAGCATCCAGGCGAGAATGGCGCACGCCAGAGCGCGACCCATGACGACGACCTCGGAGGAAGACGACGACCCGTCCGGCACGCGGCCGGGCAGGGAAGATCCGTGCCGCCCCCTGGCCCATCAGTTGCACCCCGCGTCAAATGTTTGTGCGGCGGGCCGAACCAGTGAGGACGACGAGTGGTGGGGAAGAGGATGATACGGGTCCTGCGGCGCGGGGCATTGTTCCTGGCGCTGGCGACGATGGCGCCGCGGCCCGCGTACGCGCAGAGCTGGTACCTGGAGTGGCTCAAGCGCGTGGAGGAATGGTCGATGGAGGAGAACTACCGAGGGTGGCTCTTCCACGGCCTGATCGCCGCTTCCGTGACCTTCACCGCCGACCGCCTGATCGGGCGCGCCGACTACGGCGCCGCCCTCGCCAGCGGTTTCTACGTGGGGAAGGAGGTCCGCGAGGCCGGGATGTGGGGCGGTTTCACCACGGACAGGGTCATGGATCTGGCGACGCCGGTCGTGGCGGCGGTCGCGGCGGCGTATCTGCTCCGCGACGCCCCCCCCCCCCCCCCCCCCCCCCGCGGGCCGACGCCCCCCCCCCCCCCCCCCCCCCCC
>CAYPGK010000196.1:0-2896 GCA_964410055.1 uncultured Gemmatimonadaceae bacterium
GTAGGTGTCAGGTGTCGGGTGTCGGGGGGCGGGGGCGGGGGTAGGATACGGGGTCGGGATTCGGGAGGGCAGGGGGCGAGGGTGGGGTGTGCAGTCTCTTGGGTTTCTGAAGCCACGATGTGACTTGGGACTTTCCTTCGTGTTCCGGTGGGCGTGGTTCGTGGCTCGGAGATTCGCGTGTTGGAGCTTGCGGGCGCCCTCGTCGTCATCATTCTCGGCTCCTCGGAGGACCGGAGGAGGGGCGTCGAGTGGACTGGGGCGAGTGCGGGGAGGAGAGCGTCGGGCATCGGTTACGGTTAGGTGGATCGTGCCTGGAAAACACGAGAGCGGGCGACGGATCGTCGCCCGCTCTCGTGTCTTGCCGGGGTGAGTCGGACGAGGCTGCTCGCCCGGCTCACGCCGAGGTCAGGGGAAGATCGGTGGGATGATGATGTGCAGGGTCCGAGGGCGCCAGGCGTGCTGGGGCGAGGACGTGTCGCCGCCCTTGTCGGTGACCAGGATCGCGTCGTCGGTCCCATACGGATGCCAGAGGAACAGCCCCTCGCCGTCGACTGCGTACAGCACTCTCTGACCATCAGGCGACCACCTGGCGTAGCGGGCGTCGCCGTTGTGACTCCGGTTTCCGTTGCGCAGCAGGGCCGTCTCCAGGTCGAAGATGCCCGGTTGCACGGACCCGTTCTGATTGGAATGGAACGCGATCTGTTTGCCGCTGGGCGACCACTCGGGGAACTGCCAGTCTGCCTGCTCGGCCGGATTGCCGATCATCTCGGTCGTGTTGTCCGCGAAGTTCTTCACCCAGATCCGCGACTTGCCGCCCGATTCGCGCTGATGGAAGGCGAGCTTGTTGCCGATGGGCGACCAGACCGGATACCCTGCCGAGGCGCCGCTGTCCGAGACCCGTTGCTCGCCGGTCCCGTCGGCGTTGATGACGAAGACGTTGCCGCCCACCAGCAGGACCGTTCGAATGAACGCGACCTTGTCGCCGAGCGGCGACCACACCGGCTGCCCCTCGTGTACGGCCGCGGTGCTCGTGAGCCTCGCCTGGCCGGTGCCGTCGGCATTCATCACGTAGATGTGCTCGATGTCGAGATCGCCCCGGTTGCTCGCGAACGCGATCTTCTTGCCATCCGGCGACCAGGCCGGGCTCCGGTTCGTTCCCTCAGTCGTGAGGCGAGTCTTGCCGGATCCGTCCGCGTTCATGACCCAGATGTCGCCCGAGTTCACGTAGGCGATCTTCTCCCCGTCGGGCGACCAGGCCGGGTTGCTGCCGCCGGAGGCGACGAGCCTGTGGCTGCCGCTGCCGTCCTCGTTGGCGACGTAGATCTCGCCGGCGGCGTTCGCGAAGACGATCTGGTCCATCACCCGGACCTGCACGGTGTCGGAAAACTCGCCGGCCTTGGCCGTCACCGTGGTCTTGCTCCCCCGGGTCTTGCCGGTCACGAGACCATTCTCGTCGACACTCGCGATGGTCGGATTCGCGCTCGACCAGGTGATCGTCCGGCCGGGGATCGGGTGGTTGTTGCGGTCCAGGACCGCCGCCTCGAGCTGGACGGTCGCGTCCACGCCCACCCTGACGGAGTCCTGTCGCACATCGAATCCCACCGCGACCTGGACGACCTCGACCGCGACTGTGTCCGCCGCCTCTCCGGCGGTCGCGATGATCGAGGCCGTCCCGCTACCGCGCGAGAAGATCCACCCGTCGTCGTTCACCGTGGCGACGGTCGTGTCCGTGCTGGTCCATTCGACGACCTCGGGGTCGATCGGGTTGCCGTTCGTGTCCTCGAGCGTCGCGGTGACCTGGGTGGAATCCCCCACGGCGTCAAAGGAGGCGGAATCGAGGCTGAGCTCGAGTTTCGCCGCGCCCTGGACCACGGCGATCATCGCGGTGTCGGCGAGCGAGCCCACGGACGCGACGATCATGGCAGAGCCGTTGGCGACGGCGAAGACCCAGCCCTTCGCGTTCACCCGCGCGACGGCGGTGTCCGTGCTCGACCAGTCGATGCTCGCGTCGGCGATCGGACGGCCTTGCTGGTCCTTCACCGTGGCGGTGAGCTGGATCGAATCCTGGAGGGCGGCGAAGGCGTGGGAGGAGGGGGAGAGCGTGATGCTCGCCGGTTGGGAGGAGCCGCCAGGCTCCGTCGGCGACTCGCCGTCGCCGCCGCACGCGGCGGGGACGACGGCGACGAGGGCGATGAGTACGCCCACGCGTACGAGGTTCGGGATACGCATGATGGTCTCCGGTCAGAGGTTGTTCGGACACGGGAGTCGCCGACGGCGCCGGGCAGGTCCGGCGCCGGGCGAAGTCCGCAGTTGTCGCTTCGACCCACGGCGGGACGTCCGTTCTCCGACTCGGCGTCGGGCACGGCGGACGAGCGCGGGAGCGGCAAGGGGGTGCGCTCCCGCGTGCCCTCAGGTTTGGATGCCGCCACCGCGGGGGAGAGAGTGGGCGACGGAGCGGATCCCCAGTCGGGGCCGTGCTGTCCGCGTGGCGCGAGGAGCGGCCGCGCGGGACGGGGCCGTACCGGTGGGTCGTACGATCATGGTGTGACCGGAGGGCAGGGGGTATGGCATGATCGTGCCAGGTCACGCCCAGGTCACGACCACGTTTTACTTTTTATTTTAGGTCCACAACCGTGGCAATCTCGATCTTAATTCTTCACCAACGACCGGCTGTACTTCGCCTGGGAGACCAGTCCCGGTGAAACCGCGAAGAAGCGCGCGATTTCGCTGGTCCGATACCCACGCTCCGCCGCGGCTCGGATCAGGCGCGCGCGTACCCGCGCGATCGCACGCGGGCGCCAGGGGCCGCAGAGTTCATGGATGGTCATCCCCGGCGCCTCCTGTAGAGAATCACGTCATCTTGCTCCTCTGGAGACACCCAGTTTTACGCACCCGC
>CAYPGK010000197.1:0-2889 GCA_964410055.1 uncultured Gemmatimonadaceae bacterium
CAATCCCCGCATCACCATCATCGCCGACGCCTTCTCCGAGCGCGACGACGTCCGGCTCGACTGGGGCTTCGCCGCGCTCGTCGAGTACCGCGGCAAGCGCATCCTCTTCGACGCCGGGAACGACGCCGAGCTGCTCGCCGAGAACGCGCGGGCGCTCGGTATCGACCTGACGCGGCTGGACTTCGTCGTCGTCTCCCATCGCCACGGCGACCACGCGAACGGGCTGCGCCACGTCCTGTCGATCAACCCCGACGTCCCCATCTACGCCCCTGCCGGCGACGAGTACTTCGGGACGACGACGTCGCCTGCGTACTTCGAGCGCACGCGGCCGGAGCTCCCGGCGAGCATGAGGTACTTCGGCGGGAACGTGCCGGCGACGGTGACGCGGTCAGGGCCGTGGCCGACGCAGTTCAGGCGCGTCACCGGACGGGTCGAGCTCGCGCCGGGGATCGCGCTCGTCGCGAACCGCGACCCGGACGGCGCGTACCGGGAGACGCCCGAGCTGTCGCTGGTGCTCGACACGCCGGCGGGACAGGTCGTCGTCGTCGGCTGCTCGCACCCGGGGATCGAGCGGATCCTGGCGTCGGTGGACGCGAAGACGACGCCGGTGGCCGGGATCATCGGCGGGCTGCACCTCGTGACCACGCCGGAGGCGGAGGTCGACCGGCTCGTCAACGCGCTCCGGGACGTGTGGAACGTTAGGGCCGTCGCGGCGGGGCACTGCTCGGGGGAGTATGCGTTCGCGGTGATGAGGCGGGTGTACGGGGAGAGGTACCATTACGCAGGGGTGGGGGCGACGGTCGAGTTTGCGCCATAGATCGCCCGCGGCGACACCAGCCGGCCACCCGCCGCGGGAAACCGGCCAGCCGGCGACTTCGTAGGGGAAAGCCTCTGTCTCACGGTCCCGGCCGACCTACGACGCACGCCGAATCGGGGGCCGAGGTGCTCCGGTTCAGCGGACCGACGCGCAAACCGAGATGGAGGATGCGATGTCCCCTGCGATCAACTCACGCAACCCGTTCCTCGGCCTCAGACGTCGCACCGACACACACTTTCTCGCCACCGCCGCCTGCGCCGCAATCGCCTTGCTCGCCAGCTGCCGCGCCGGCGACGCCCCACCGGGCAGCAGTCTCGCCGACGCCTCCGACTCCGCCGGCGCTGCGACCCTCGCCGATGGCGCCTCCACCGCCGACCTCGCTTTCCCGGTGGAGACCGCGCCCCCCGACACCGTCCACATGCGCGTCGCGTGGGAGGTCGCGCCGGGGCGGCACCCGGCGGCGGACTCGCTCGGCGTGGTTTCGGGCGTGACGCTGGATTCCGCGGGATACGTCTACGCGACCGACCAGCTCAACGCGAAGATCTGGGTCTTCGACTCGCGGGGGCGGCTGTGGGGCTCGATCGGCCGGAAGGGCGAGGGGCCGGGCGAGTTCGACATGCCGACGGGGCCGGCCATCGGGCCGGACGGGCGGCTGTACGTGCGCGACATCGAGCGCGTCAGCGTCTTCGGCCGCGACCCGGGCACGGGGTTGCTCTCGAGCTTCGAGACATCTTTCCCGGGCCCGCTCTACCCCGACTACCTGTCCATGCGCGGCACGCGGTTCGAGGCGTCGGGCGCGCTGTTCTACCCCGGGCAGGCGTGGCGCACGGGCCAGGGGGCGCGACCGTGGGTAGTTCGCTTCGTCGACGGCGCCATGGCCGACACGATCTTCGTGCCGGAGTATGCCAACGAGCCGGAGCCGACGGCGTGGGTGCGACTCGAGGGACGGGGCGGGCGGATGCTCCCCGGCCTCAACCACGTCCCCTTCGCACCGCTCCCGGTCTGGGACGTGACGCCCGAGGGCACCGTGATCAGCGGCGACGGGACGTCGTACGTGCTCGTCGAAACGGATCGGGACGGGCGGGTCCTCGCGCGGTTCGGCAGGAACGTCCCGCTCGACCCGATCCCCGCCGCCGAACGGCGCGACAGTATCGCCGCGCTGAAGGCGCGGCTGGACTCGATCCCCGTGGGGCTCGACCGCGTCGGCGGGATGCCCGAGGCGGTCCGCAAGCTCGACGTGCCGCGTCGCTACCCGGCGTACATGGCCGTGTACGTTACAAACGACGGCGGCGTCTGGGTGCGCCGGTGGCCCATCGGCGGCGGCAACCGCACGATTTTCGACGTTTTCGCCCGCACGGGCGAGTTCCGTCGCACCGTCGTCCTGCCGCACTCGATCATGGTCGAGCCGACGCCGTATCTGTCCGGCGACGTCGCCGTCGGCGTGGCGCGGGATCCGGTCACGGACGAGAGCATCATCCTGCGGTTCGAGAAGGACGCGTCGGGGTGAGGGGCGGCGGGCCGGTTCGCCGTCGACGCCGTGCGGAACAGGCTCTATCTCACGATCCCGAACGAGGCCTCGCCGCTCGCGATGGACATCGGGGACCTGCTGCAACGCTGAGGATCGCTACGACACCCGAAACGGAGGATGCCATGACCTCTCGTAGCACGACGCCGACCGCACCGACCGCACCGACCGCACCGACCGCACCGACCGCACCGGCCGCACCGGTTCCACCGGTAGCACCGCTCGCGCACACGTCGCGCGCACGCATTCACCTTCTCCTGGCCGCGGCGTGCGCCCTGGCGACCCCGCTCGCCGGCTGCGGCGCCGGGGACGCACCGGGCGGCGCGTGGGCGGGATCGATCGTGGACAGCGCGGGGATCAGCGTCGTCACCAATCCTTCGCGGGGGTTGTGGCAGGCGACGGACGCCTGGACGCCCGTCGAGGACCTGGTGATCTCCGACCATGCGTTGCCGGGGCTCGAGTTCGGCGAGATCGTGGACGTCGAAGTCGACTCGCGCGGCCGGATCCTGGCGCTCGACGCGATGTCGAAGGCGTACCACGTGTTCGG
>CAYPGK010000198.1:0-2793 GCA_964410055.1 uncultured Gemmatimonadaceae bacterium
GTGTAGCTCCCGCCCCGCTCGGCGAGCGCCGGGACGAGCGTGCGCGCCACCATGAAGTGAGCGATGAGGTAGCCGTCGAGCGCGCGACGGAGATCCGCCCCCGTCGCCTCCAGCACCATCGGAGCGAACACCATGTCGCCGAGGCTCGCGATCGCGGCGTCGAGCGGCCCCGCCCGTTCCTGCGCCGACTCCAGGATCCGCGGCGCCTCCGCCTCGTCGCTCATCGACCCGACGAGCGGCACCAGCCGTCCGCTCTCCGCCAGCGTGCCCAGCCGCGACCGCATCCGCTCCAGCTTCTCCTCCGACCGCGACGTGACCACGACCCGCGCCCCGCCCGCGAGCAGCGCGCTCACCGCGTACGTCCCCACGTTCCCAGCCCCGCCCACGACCATCACCGTCCGCCCCGTCAGCAGATCCGCAGGCACCGTTCCGATCATCGACTCCATGGCTCCCTCCTGATAGTTGATTAGTAAAACGCTGGGTGAAAAAAATCACGCGACGCCCGAGCGGACGCGCGCGAGGAGCTCGGAGAGACGCGCCACTTCCGCGTCGTCGAGCTCGCGGAGCACCCCCTCCGTCGCCTCCCGGACCGGCTCTTCCAGCGCTTCCAGCAGCTCGAGCCCCCGGTCCGTGATCGAGCACAGCACCACGCGCCGGTCCTCCGGATGCCGCTCCCGCTCCACCAGCCCCTTTTCCTCGAGCCGGTCCAGCAGCCGCGTGATCCCCGGCGTCTTCTCCAGCATCCGGTCCGCGATCTCCATCGTCGCCAACCGCTCCGGCCTCGCCCCGCGCAGGATGCGCAGCACGTTGTACTGCTGCGGCGCCAGCCCGTAAGGCGCGTACAGCTCAGTGAACCGTCGCGTCACCATGTCCGCCGTCCGCACCAGCTCCAGCACCGTCCGCTGCCGCGCCGACAACTCCCGCTTCACCATTCCGCCCTCGTCTGGTCTCCAGCTTCTGCAATCCGCGCTCGATAGTTTATTATTAAAACATTGCCGGGTCAACAGGCAAGCCGCCGCCCGTCGGCCCGCTCGCTACCATCATCTCCTCCCCCGGATTATACTTGACGCCGATACGCCCCGACCGAGGAGCCGCCCATGCCCCCGGAACTCCGCTACGCGCACCGCTCCCTGCGCCGGCCACCCGGCTTCGTCGCGGCGGCGGCACTCACGCTCGCGCTCGGGACCGGCGCGCTCGACGCCGACGTCGCCGTCGACCCCGCCGCCACGCTCAGGGAGGAGTAGCCGCACCCGATGGCCGCACCCTTCAGCTCCGACCGGCGACGCCGCAAGCGACTCACCTACGAGCGCCGCATCACGCTCCTGGCCATCCTGGCCGGGCTCCCCGGCGTCGCCGCCGCGCTCATCCTCCTCTGGGCCGGCGACTTCTCGCCCCGCGTCCAGTGGACCCTGGCCGTCCTCCTCGTCGCCGCGTGGGCGATCCTCGTGGCGACGCTGCGCGAGCGCACGATCCGCCCGATCCAGACGCTCGCCAACCTCCTCTCCGCGCTGCACGAGGGCGACTACTCGATGCGGCCCGTCGCCGGCCCGACCGACGACGTCCTCGGCCTCGCCTTCCGCGAGGTCCAGGCCCTCAGCCAGACCCTGCGCGAGCAGCGGCTCGGCGCCCTCGAGGCGACCGCGCTCCTGCGCAAGGTCATGGCCGAGATCGACGTCGCCGTCTTCACCTTCGACCACCAGCACAAACTCCGCCTCGTGAACCGCGCCGGCGAGCGCGTCCTCGCCCGCCCCGCCGAGCGCCTCCTCGGCCGCACCGTCGAGGAGCTCGGGCTCGCCGAAGTCATGGGCGAGGCCGTGGGGGAAGGCGACGTCGCAACCGCGGTCGACGCCGGCGCCGCCGCCGCACCCGGACCCGCCGCAGCATCCGGGGCCGGCGGCGCATCCGGGACCGCTGCCCCAGCCGGACCCGCGCCCGCTCCCGGCCCGCGCATCGTCGAGGCGACGTTCCCCGGCCGCGCCGGCCGCTGGGAGGTCCGCACCGGCCAGTTCCGCCAGGGCGGACTGCCCCACACCCTCCTCGTCCTGACCGACCTCTCGCGCACGCTGCGTGAGGAGGAGCGCCAGGCGTGGCAGCGCCTCGTGCGCGTCCTCGGCCACGAGATCAACAACAGCCTTGCGCCGATCAAGTCGATCGCCGCATCGTTGACCAGCCTTCTGGGCCGGGACCCCCGGCCCGCCGATCTGGACGAGGACCTGACGAGGGGACTCGACGTCATCGCCGCGCGCACCGACGCGCTGAGCCGCTTCATGACCGCCTACGCGCGGCTCGCGCGGCTTCCTCCCCCCAGGCCCGTCCCGCTGTCCATCCAAGACCTGATCCGGCGCGTCGCCTCCCTCGAGACGCGCATGACCGTAGACGTCGTCGCCGGCCCCGACACCTCCGTCCACGCCGACGCCGACCAGCTCGAGCAGCTCCTGATCAACCTGTTGAAGAACGCCGTCGAGGCGGCCCAGGAAACCAGTGGGGGTGTGTGGGTTGGCTGGGACCTCGGCCCTTCCGGCCAGCTGGAGATCTACGTGGAGGATGAAGGTCCCGGGCTGCCCGAGTCCGGCAACCTGTTCGTGCCGTTCTTCACCACCAAGCCGACCGGCTCCGGAATCGGGCTGGTGCTAAGCCGCCAGATCGCCGAGGCGCATGGGGGGACGCTGGAGCTGGAGAATCGGGCGGAGGGGAGGGGGTGCAGGGCGGTGGTGAGGTTGCCGGTGGGGGTGGGCAACCAAGTCTGACCTCCCAATTTAGGATACGAGTCGTTAGAGATTGTAGAGAATCACG
>CAYPGK010000199.1:0-2793 GCA_964410055.1 uncultured Gemmatimonadaceae bacterium
TGGGGGCTGCTCCTGGCGAGTTACACGGGGATGCTGCTCATGGTGAACAACGCGCCGACGTGGTCGCACGACCCGGTCCTGCCTCCGCTCTTCGCGGCCGCGGGCGTCGCGGCGGGCGCGGCGGCGATCTACCTGGTGGCGCACTTCACGGGCGCGGGGGATGCGTCCGGGCGACGTCGCGTGCTACGGACCGCAGCGTACGCGCTCGCCTTCGAGGCGCTGCTCCTGCTGGCTTCGGTCATCCTCGGGCTCGGCGGCGTGTCGCCGTACTTCCTGGGTGCGTGGGCGCTCCTCTTCTGGCTGGTGATCGTGCCGTTCGGCGTGGTGCTCCCGCTGGTGCTGTTGTGGTCGGCGGAGTTCCGGGACCGGCACCTGGTGCGCGATGCGCCGGCGGTCGGCGCCGCGCTCCTGCTCGTGGGCGGCCTCCTGCTCCGGGTGCTGGAAGTGTTCGGCGGGCAGGCCTACTACGTGCCGTACTGACGCGGACGTCCGAACCACGGGAGGGGACCCATGAGAACCGACCGTCGCTTCCTCGCCGTGCTCGGCCTGCTCACGCTCCTGCAGGTCCTGGTCTACTACGACCACTTCGCCGTGGCGCTCGCCTTCCTCTTCGGGCTGGGGCTCGGGCTCTGGCTGCGGAGCTGGACGGCGGCGCTCTATGCGCTGGCGAGCTTCGCCGTCGCCTTCGTGATCGCGGCGGCGACCGGCTGGACGGAGGGGGTGCGGGGGTGGGAGGCGTTCTTCGGCGCCGCGCTCGCGCTCCTCGGCGGGCTGATCGGCGGCGGGATCTTCGATCTGCTGCGGCTGGAATCTTCGGTGGAGAGTGATAGCCATGGCACTGTCGCGACGTGATTTCCTGAGGTTCACCGCCGGCGCGGGCGCCGGGACCGCGCTGGGCGGGCTGAGCGCGCTCGGCGTGAGCCTGGCGCCGGCCGTGGCCCGGGCGCAGGAGCTGCGCATCAAGGACGCGACGACGGTGCCCAGCATCTGCCCCTACTGCTCCGTCGGCTGCGCGACGCTGGTCCACGTCAAGGACGGCGAGGTCATCAACATCGAGGGGGACCCGCGCAGCCCGCACAACGAGGGGACGCTCTGCCCCAAGGGCGCGGCGATCTACCAGCTCATCAAGAATCCGAACCGCCCGACCAAGGTGCTGCACCGCAAGCCGCACGCGCGGGAGTGGGAGGTCGTCGACCTCGAGTGGGCGATGGACCGCGTCGCCGAGCTGGTCAAGAAGACGCGCGACGAGACCTTCATCGAGCGACTCCCGGCCGGCGCAGGGACGGCGGGCGCGGCCGGCGGCCCCGAGGCGGCGGGCCGGCTCGTCAACTGCACGCCCGCCATCTTCCTGCTGGGCGGCGCGACGCTCGACAACGAGTTCAACCACGTCTGCCAGAAGTTCGGGAGGGGACTCGGGATCGTCGCGATCGAGAACCAGGCCCGCATATGACACAGCTCTAGCGTCCCCGGTCTGGGGACACGGCTCGGACGCGGCGCCGCCACGATGTATCCGCGGAACCTGGAGTTCGCCGATTGCTTCGTCATCATGGGCTCCAACATGGCCGAGAACCATCCGGTCGCGTTCCGCTGGCCGACGCGCGCCCGCGTCAACGGCGCCACTCTGATCCACGTCGACCCGCGCTATACGCGGACCAGCGCGATGTGCGACATGCACGTGCCGATCCGCGCCGGGAGCGACATCGCGTTCCTGGGCGGGCTGATCAACTACGTCATCAACAGCGAGCGCTGGAACACCGATCCGTTCTTCCGGGAGTGGCTCGTCAACTACACGAACGCGGCGACGATCATCGATGAGCGCTTCCAGGACACGGAGGACCTGAACGGCGTCTTCTCCGGCCTCAAGCCGTACCAGGAGACGGATTTCTGGCCGTACAACGGCTTCATGGGCGAGTACGACAATTCGACGTGGCAGTACTCGCGCGGCGGCGTGCGGCCCGAGCAGCGCCAGGCCGCGGCGTTGCGCACGGGCGAGGCGATGGGACAGGCGCCGCAGCCGGAGGAGCCGCCGCCCGGCGGTCCGCCCTTCGACGCCCTGGTCCAGTCGCTCAAGAAGCCGACGCCGGCCATCGATCTCACGCTCCAGCACCCGAACTGCGTCTTCCAGATCCTGAAGCGGCACTACAGCCGCTACACGCCGGAAGTGGTTTCGCAGATCACCGGCTGTCCGCAGGACCGGTTCATCCAGGTGGCGGAGACGATCCTGGCCAACTCCGGACGGGACCGCACGACGTCGTTCGCGTACGCGGTGGCGTGGACGCAGCACACGTACGGCGTACAGATGATCGGCTGCTGCGCGCTGCTCCAGCTCCTGCTCGGGAACATGGGGCGTCCGGGCGGCGGGATCATGGCGCTGCGCGGGCACGCAGCGATCCAGGGCTCGACCGACGTGCCCACGCTCTACCACAGCATCCACGGGTACATGGCGCACCCGTCGGCGCTCAAGGAGCACCAGACGCTACGCGACTACCTGGCCACGGAGACCGAGCCCGGGAGCTACTGGGCGAACATGCCCAAGTTCATGGTCTCGTACCTCAAGTCGATGTACGGGGACGCGGCCACGCCCGAGAACGATTTCGGCTACGACTGGCACCCCAAGATCCTGGGCGACCACTCGCACATGGCGACGATGGCCGCCATGGCCGAAGGGAAGGTCAAGGGGATGATCTGCGTCGGGCAGAACCCGGCCACGTCGCTGAACGGCTCGGCGCAGCGCATGGCGATGCGCAAGCTGGAGTGGCTCGTCGTCAAGGACAACTGGCTGACCGAGACGGC
>CAYPGK010000200.1:0-2780 GCA_964410055.1 uncultured Gemmatimonadaceae bacterium
CGCCGACCAGCCGATCCCCCCGGCGCTCCGCCTCGATCTCGAGGCGGGCGGGCGTGAGTACGACGGTCACCCCGCCATCGCTTGGAACGACGTGGCGCACCGGGATCGTTCTCCCGAGGACGACGGCGTTGCCCGTCCAGCCCGTCGCGTCGAGACGCAGATTCAGCGTCACGAACACCGGCGCCCGCCGTCCCTCGTACTCGCCTTCCCACGTCCCTTCCAGGGTGTCCCGCACCGCGCCTGGGTCCGACGCGTCCTGCGCGGTCAAATCCGTACGGCCGCCCAGGAGCAGTGCGGCGGTGAGCAGAATGCGGCTGACGGTCGTGGTCATCTGGCTCATGGGTGGGGTCGGTTCACAGGTGCGAGAGACGGTTCACGATCGGTTGGATACCAGGATGGCGCAAGGGGTTGCAGCGAACCGAACCTTCCAACGTGGCCACGAGCTCGTCCGAGCTCGGCCCCGCGCTCTGCTTCCTGAGTCAGCTACCCCCGTGCGGGCGAGGGTACTATACTCCGTCGCCCCGATGAGCTTCATCTCGGCGCAAGGCGGTTATCTCGATGAACGCGCCAGCCAATCCGGCGAAATGCCGGGGTAGAAGGCCCGGAGAGGAACGGCGGGGAGTCGGAGGACATGGAGTCGGGAGTCGCAGAGCGCGTGACCGAGAAGTCGGAAGGTGAGACGGACCCGCGGGCAACCGCGCCCGTGGTGGAGGGACCGGGGAAAACGGAGCCGCGAGCAATCGACCCCGCGGCCACCGGGTCGCCAACCATGGCGCGCCGCGCCGGCCGCATCCGAACCGCCGCGCGTCTCCGCCACCCCTTCGACCGCGAGATCCTCGCGCTGGCCGTCCCGGCGCTCGGCACGCTCGCGGCCGATCCGCTCGTGTCCCTCGTCGACACGGCGTACGTGGGGCGGCTCGGCGTCGTGCCGCTCGCGGCGCTCGGCGTCAACGTCTCGATCTTCGGGCTCGCCTTCCTCGTCTTCAACTTCCTCGCCTACGGGACGACGCCGATGGTCGCGCGGGCGGTCGGCTCGGGCGACCGTGTGCGGGCCGGCCGCCTCGCGGTCGAGGCGCTGACGCTCGCGGTCGTGGCCGGGGCGATGGCGACCGCCGTCCTCCAGCTCCTGGCCGTCCCGATCGTGCGGGCGATGGGCGCGACCGGCGAGCTCGTCGGGCCGGCCGTAGAATACCTGCGGATCCGTGCCTGGGCGGGGCCGGCGGTCCTCATCATCACCGCGTCGAACGGGATCTTCCGCGGCTGGCAGGACACGCGCACGCCTTTCCTTGTCGCGATCGGGCTGAATGCGATCAACCTCGTCCTCGACCCGATCCTGATCTTCGGCGTGGGGTGGGGGCTGCGCGGCGCGGCGATCGCCGCCGTCGTCGCGCAGTGGGCGGGCGCGGCCGCGTTCCTCTGGCTCATCCTCGGCTCGCGCCGCGAGGCGCTCGGCGTGCGGCCGATCCTCCCGCGCCCGCGCGACCTGCTCCCCTTCCTGAGCATTGGCGGCGCGCTCGTCACGCGGACCTTCTCGCTCGTCGGGACGCTCACGCTCGCGACCGCCGTCGCGACGCGGGTCGGGACGCTCGCCGTCGCCGCGCACCTCGTCGCCTCGCAGCTCTGGCTCATGCTCGCGCTCCTCGTCGACGCGCTCGCCGTCGCGGGCCAGGCGATCGTCGGCCGGCTCCGCGGCGAGGGTCGGGCGGACGACGTCGTCCGCGCCTCCGACCGGCTCCTCGCCTGGGGGCTCGGCGTCGGCATCCTCCTCGCGCTCGGCTTCCTCGCCCTCGCGCCCTGGCTGCCGCGCCTCTTCACCGACGAGCCCGACGCGATCGCGGCGACGCGGACCGTGCTCCCCTTCGTCATCGCGATGCAGCCGCTCAACGCGCTCGTCTTCGTCTGGGACGGGATCTACATCGGCGCCGAGGCGTTCCGCTTCCTCGCCGCGCAGATGGTCGCCTCCGCGCTCCTGGCGTGCACCGTCCTGCTGCTCGTGGTGCCGATGGGGTGGGGGCTGCAGGGCGTGTGGTGGGGGATGGTCACGCTCATGTTCGTCCGCGCGGGGACGCTCGCGTTCCAGTACCGGCGCGCGTTCCGTACGGCCCCGGCGGATGGCAGCCAGGCCGTCTGACGACGTCGCCACCCGGGCGACGCGGCGCCCATCCCGCCTCGTGCGTCGGCGGGCGCGAGCCGCCATCTTCCACAGGCGTCTACGCGAGGAGCCACGACAAACCGATCAGGCGAGCCCGGCATGAAAACCTCCACGACCCCGCCCCCGGCCCCCACGATTCCGGATCGCACCGCCACCCGCCGCCCCCTGCGCATCGCCTTCATCCTCTTCCTCGTCGTCTACGGTGTGATCTGCATGACGAGCCCCGAGAAGGGCCGACTCCTCGACAGCCTGGACCTGGCGATCCACGAGACCGGTCACCTGGTCTTCGCGCCGTTCGGCGATTTCATGTCCCTGCTCGGCGGGACGCTGTTCCAGCTCATCATGCCCGGCGCGTTCGTCGCCTACTTCCTCCGCCGCGGCGACAGGTACGCGGCGGGCGTCGTGCTGTGGTGGGTCGCGCAGAACCTCTGGAACATCTCCGTCTACGCGGCAGACGCGCGGAGCCGGCTGCTCCCGCTCGTCGGCGGCGGCGAGCACGATTGGCATCTCATGCTGATGCGGCTGGGGTGGCTGGAGCAGGATTGGCTGGTGGCGAGGGTGATTCACTTTGCGGGGATGGTGGTGTTTGGGGTGGGGATGTATGTGGCGTGGAGAGGGGTGGAAGGTA
>CAYPGK010000201.1:0-2763 GCA_964410055.1 uncultured Gemmatimonadaceae bacterium
GATCGTAGCCGCCGAGGAGCGTGTTCGTCCCGCGGATCTGCATCTGGATCCCGCCGCCAGGCGCGCCGGAGTTCGTCTGGAGGCTCACGCCCGTGACCTTCCCCGCCATCGCGTTCAGGACCGTGGGCGACGAGACCCTGGTGACGTCGCTACCCGAGACGTAGGCGATCGACGTCGTCGCACTCCGGCGGTCGACCGTCGTGGCCTGCCCGGTCACGACCACCTCCTCGAGCTGGAACACGTCCTGCTGGAGCGCGATCTCGAGGCGAGACTCCCCGGCCCCGACCTCGATCTCCATCCGCAAGTACCCGAGCGCCTGCACGGCGATGCGCGCAGCACCGGAGGGGAGCATCAGCGTGAACTGCCCCTGCGCATCCGTCAGCACGCTGGCTGGCGTCGCCGCGCCGAGCACGGATACCGACGCGTTCGGGATCGGTTGAAGCGTCACCGCTTCGACCACCCGCCCCGTCACGTTCCGCCCCTGGGCGGCCAGCTCGGCCGGCAGGAGCAGGCCCACCAGGGCGAGCCACATCCACAGGTTCATACGTCGTTTGCGCACACGTCCTCCTTTGTGTGAGAGGGAATGGAGCTACGGTACGACAAAAAAACGCACTGCGACGAACTCGCAGGGCGCAGATACGACGCGCTTGTTTTTCGGAACGTCGAACTCGTGTCGTGTGTGACGGCCGGGGACGACGGGTAGCAGAGTGCTCCGTCGCGGGCATGGAGGTCGAGCCTGAGCTCGGAGCCTTGATTGGATATAATATCCAATCGCACGGGGCGTCAAGAGCCCGGCGAGCGCGCGCCGAGCGCGGCGCGGCCGAGGCTCACGCCTTCGGGTCGATCAGCGCCTTGACGACGCGCCCCGCGGCCACCGCGTCGAGCGCCTCGTTCGCCCGGTCGAGGCCGAACCGCTCGAGCGCGATCGCCGACCAGGGGCGCGAGCGCGAGGGGTCGCGCACGAGCTGGACCGCGCGGTAGAAGTGCGAGTAGTCCGAGCCCCAGCACCCGCGCACGTCCAGGTGCTTCCGGTTCAGATCCGCGTGCGGGTTGAAGGCGACGTCGCCGTGGTCGGTGTACTGCCCGACGACGACTACGCGCCCGGCGTCGCGGGTGAAGCGCATCGCCTGCACGACCGCCTCGGGCGCGCCCGCCGCCTCGATCGTGACGTCGGCGCCGCGGCCGCCGGTGTGCTCGAGGACCCACGCGAGCCGCTCCTCGGGCGACGTCGTCTCGATGCTCAGCGTCGCATCCGCGCCGACGGCGCGCGCCGCCTCGAGCCGCCGCTCCGGCGCACCGATGCACAGGACCCGCAGCGCACCGCTCATCTTCGCCAGGATCACCGCGGAGAGGCCGACCGGCCCCGCGCCGAGCACGAGGACCGTGTCGGCCAGGCGGACCTCCGCCCGCTCGACCGCGTGCAGCGCGGTCGGCAGCCCGCACCCGCCCGCCATGAACGCCTCCGCGTCCAGATCGCCGACCGGGATGAGGTGCGTGCCCGGCTTCAGGTAGACGGCCTCCGCCCACCCGCCGCTCGGACCGTCCGCCACGCCGTACGTGATCCCGTAGACGCGACGGTCGGGGCAGCGCGTCGTCGCCTTCGCGACCAGGCAGTGCCAGCATGCGTTGCAGGTGCGGTGCACGTCGAGGAAGGTGACGCGGTCGCCTTCGCGGAGGACGTTCCCCTCGGCATCCCGGAGCGTGTTCCCCGCGGCGTCCCGCAACGTGCCACGGATCTTCGCCAGCCGGCCGACGGTGACGTGGCCGGGGACGATCGGGTAGGGCACGCCGGCGAGGCGGCCGGCGCGCAGGTGCACGTCCGTGCCGCACACCTCGCTCAGCTCGACCTCCAGCAGCGCGGAGCCGGGCTCGAGTTCCGGCTCGGGGAGCGCGCGCACCTCCACGGGTGCGCCCGGGGCGGGGAGGACGGCGGCGGCGATGTCGGGCATTTGCAAGTCTCCTGTCGGTGGGCACTGCAATCTTCTTTGCGAAACCAGAGTACAATGATACGTTGTCGACCGGCCACCGGTGTAGACGTCCCCCACAACTCGTGATCGCGATGCAGCTCGAACCGCTCGACCGGCTCCGGGCGCTCCTCCGGGAGCTTTTCCAGCTCGACCTGTCCGACCTCGATTTCGGCCTCTACCGGCTCCTTCGCATCAAGCGCGACGAGGTCGAGGCTTTCCTAGAAGAGCAGCTCCCTCGGCGCGTACGCGAGGCGTTCGACGATGTCGCTGCCGAAGATCGAATCGCCGCCGAGAGCGAGGTTGCCGAGCTGGCAGACCGGATCCGCCGCGAGATCGCCGACGACGCCGTCCTCCCCGACGGCGACATCGCGCCCGCGTACCGCGACAACCCGGCCCGCGCCATCCGGGAGCTGATCGAGGCCTACGACGCGGCGCGCGCCCGCGCCGTCCAGGCCCGCACCAGCGACGCGCTCCAGGGCGAGGTCTTCAACCACCTGTACAACTTCTTCTCGCGCTATTACGAGGAAGGCGACTTCATCCCCCGCCGGTGGTACGGCGCTGCCCGGGAACGCTTCGCCGTGCCGTACAACGGCGAGGAGACCTTCTTCCACTGGGCGAACCGGGGGCAGCACTACGTCAAGACGGGCGAGGTCTTCCGCGACTACGCCTTCACCGTCGACGCGGGGTTCGACGGGACGTTCCGCGTCCGCTTCGTACTGACCGACGCGAAGCTCCCGACGGGCGACAACAAGGGCGACACACGCTTCTTCATCCCGCTCCCGGACGACGTCGCCGA
>CAYPGK010000202.1:0-2671 GCA_964410055.1 uncultured Gemmatimonadaceae bacterium
GGTTCAGGGTTCAGGGTTCAGGGTTCAGGGTTCAGGGTTCAGGGTTCAGGGTTCAAATTGATGCGGGGGTACGGCGGGTCGCGGGATACCGTCGGTTACTTGAGCGAATCGCGCAAGTCCGTTAATTTTCAAGGCTGTCCCGGGCCCGGTGATGGGCCCGGATCGCGTTTGTGAGCAGCATGGAGCGGCCGGCGGCGGGCGGGCCGCGAGGGGGACCATGATCCGCAACATCGCCATCATCGCACACGTCGATCACGGCAAGACCACGCTGGTGGACCAGATGCTCCGTCAGGGCGGGGCGTTCCGGGAGAACCAGGTGGTGCAGGACCGGGTCATGGACTCGAACCCGCTCGAGCGGGAGCGGGGGATCACGATCCTGTCGAAGAACACGTCGATCCGCTGGGGCGACCACAAGATCAACATTGTCGACACGCCCGGTCACGCGGACTTCGGTGGCGAGGTCGAGCGCATCCTGCGGATGGTCGACGGCGTGATCCTGCTGGTCGACGCGGCGGAAGGGCCGATGCCGCAGACGCGGTTCGTGACGCGCAAGGCGCTGTCGCTCGGGCTCCAACCGATCGTGGTGATCAACAAGATCGACCGAGGCGACGCGGAGCCGATGCGCGTCTACGACGAGGTGCTCGAGCTCTTCATCGAGCTGGAGGCGACGGACGAGCAGCTGGATGCGCCGGTCCTCTACGCTGCGGCGCGCGAAGGCTACGCGATGCGGGAGCTGGACGGGGAGCGTCGCGACCTGCGGCCGCTCTTCGAGACGATCGTGGAGGTGGTCCCCGCGCCGCCGGGCGACGCGGACGGGCCATTCCAAATGCTGGTCTCCACGATCGACTACTCGCCCTACCTGGGCCGGCTCGCGATCGGGCGGATCGAGCGGGGCCGCGTGCGTGTAGGCGACGGCGTGGCGCTACTCGCGCCGCGGGCGGCCGGGGACAGCGGGGATGGAGGCGGCGCAGGCGAAGCCGCGGACCAGGTCGTCTCTCGACACGGCAAGGTCGCGAAGCTCTACACCTTCGAGGGGCTCCAGCGCGTGGAGGTCGCAGAGGCGGCGGCGGGCGAGGTCGTCGCGCTGTCCGGGATCGAGGGCGTCGAGATCGGCGCGACGATCGCGGATCCCGAGCACCCGGAGGGGCTGGGCGGGATCGCGGTCGAAGAGCCGACGGTCTCGGTCGACTTCATGGTGAACACGTCGCCCTTCGCCGGCCGTGAGGGGAAGTTCGTGACCAGCCGCCAGATCCGCGAGCGGCTCATGCGCGAGCTGGAGCGCAACGTCGCGTTGCGGGTCGAGGACACGGATTCGCCTGACACCTTCACGGTCTCCGGCCGCGGCGAGCTCCACCTCGGGATCCTGATCGAGACGATGCGCCGTGAAGGCTACGAGTTCGCGGTCTCGCGCCCGCGCGTCATTACACGCCAGGGGCCGAACGGCGAGAAGCTCGAGCCGTACGAGGAGGCGATCATCGACGTCCCCGAGGCGTTCGTCGGCGTGGTCATCGAAAAGCTCGGCTCGCGCCGAGGCGAGCTTCGGGAGATGCGGAGCGCGGGCCCGCGCGCGGGCGAGGATGCCGGGCTGGTTCGTCTCGTCTTCCGCATCCCGGCCCGCGGTCTCTTCGGCTACCGCAACGAGTTCCTGACCGACACGCGCGGGGAGGGGACGCTGCACCACCGCTTCTCGGGGTATGGGCCATGGGCAGGGACGCTGCGCAGCCGCGACCGCGGCGTCATGGTCAGCATGGCCGACGGCACCTCCGTCGCCTACGCCCTCTTCAATCTCCAGGAGCGCGGCGCCCTCTTCATCGGTCCCGGGGTCGAGGTCTACGAGGGGATGATCGTCGGCGAGAACGCCCGCTCCGGAGACATGGAGGTCAACGTCGCCAAGGGGAAGAAGCTGACGAACATCCGCGCCGCGGGCTCGGACGAGAACATCCTCCTCGAGCCGCCGAGGCAGATCACGCTGGAGGCCGCACTCGAGTTCATCGAGGACGACGAGCTCGTCGAGGTCACGCCCGCCGCGATCCGCCTCAGGAAGCGCTTCCTCAAGGGGCACGAACGCAAGAAGGCGGCGCGCAAGGCGAGCTAGGTGAGAAAAGGCGCGCAAACCCCTTGACAGCAGGCGCTTGTCGTATACTTTCGCGTCGATGCTCCAATGTTTTCCATGCTTTCCGGTCTCGCGCAGACCGTCTGGCAAGGAGGGCCCGCAATGGCGGACGTGCTGACTCGCGACTCGCTCCCCGTCTGGGAGGACGAGCCCACCCTCGTTTCCTTCGACGAAGACGAGTTCGACGAGGAGGAGTGGGAGGAGGAAGACTGGGAGGACGACGACTGGGACGAGGACGATTGGGACGACGAAGAGGATGAGTGGGAGGACGAGGACGAGTGGGAGGATGAGTGGGATGAGGCCGATGACGAGGAGGTGATCGGCCGTCGTCCTCGGCGCGGAGACTGGGACTGACGCCACGCCGCGCCAGGGCTTGACTTCCGCCCCGGCGCGGGTTAGAATGACGGCCTGTCGCTTCGGCGCCCGTCACCCGGCAAAGGGTTGACGAAACGGGCGCCGATCGCTATCTTAAAGATCTCTCTGGCGCACTCGCGCCAACGTTGTTTGACAGCCGAGGTTGTGCATGTCTGTGTGGGCCCTGCCCGTGGGTGTACCTTC
>CAYPGK010000203.1:0-2621 GCA_964410055.1 uncultured Gemmatimonadaceae bacterium
CGCTCGGAGCCGAGCCCCTGGATCATCACGCCCGTCCCCGCCGGGTGGCCGCCCTCGACCTCGATCCCCGTCCGCTCCGTCAGCACCGAGGCCAGGTCCGTCGCGCCGGTCTCGCGGATCTCGCGACTCGTCACCAGCTCCGTCGCCACCGGCACGTCCGCCAGCCGCTGCAGCCGCCGCCCGGCCGTGACCACGAGCGCGTCCAGCATCACCGGCCGCGGGGTGAGCCGCAGCACCAGCGGCTCCTCGTTCGGGGGTTCGATCCGCAGCTCCAGCGGCGCGTAGGCGACGTGCTCGACCCGCAGCACGAGGCGCCCCTCGAGGGGCGAGGCGAGGCGCCACGCGCCGTCGCCACCGCTCACCCCCTCCAGCGCCGCGGCGGGCGCGCCTTCGGTGCCCGCCAACCGGACCCGAGCCCCGGCCACCGGCTCCCCCGTCGCCGCGTCGACCACGCGGCCCGTCAGGACGCCGGATCCGCGCCCGGCAGGGCGCACGTTCTTCCCGCCCGGGTCCCCGCCGCCCTGCCGCGCCGCCGCCGGCGCCGGCACGACCGCCAGCGCCAGCAGCACCGCGAGCGACGCGAAGCCCCGGACCACCGGCGCGCGCCTCCCGGCTCTCATCTCACCGGAGCCGCGCATACCGGAACGTCACCCGCCGCGACTCGCCCGCCGGGCCGTAGTAGCCCGTGATCTGCACCTTGTAGACGGACTCGCCACGCCGGATCAGGTAGACGTCGTACGTGGGCCAGATCTGGTGATTCCCCTCGAGGTTGTAGCGGTACCACGGATGCTCCACGAACACGCCGCCGAAGCCATCGCCCCGGTAGAGGCCGGGCTGGAGGCCGCTCGCGTCCGTCACCTCCGCGAACGACATCCCCGACAGGACCGCTCCCGCTTTGCCGCTACCGCTCACCCCGCCGTTGACCCGGATCGTCCACCCCTCGAACCACAGGTCCCACTCCTCATCCGCCGAAACCGCCGCGCCCGTCTCGAGGTCGAAGTAGACCGCGCCCGTCGACACGTCCACCACCCGCACCTGCGTCTCGCCGAACGCCGCGCCCGCCGAAGGCTGCACCGCATACTCGATCGTCACCTTGCCGGCGTGCGCCTGCGTCGCACCCTTGAGCGCCGTCACGTGGAACTTCGCGTACGCCGACCCGGACGCCGTCCGCAGCATCCACACGTTCTCCGGCGCCGCCGACACTTTGTGCGTCGCAAGGTCGTACGCGTACCAACCCACGATCGCGGGGGCCAGCGCATCGGACTCCCACGCCGATCCGTCCGCCGGGATCTGCGTCGCCCCGACCGCCTCGAAGTCCGCCAGCTCCGACGCCGGCGTCATCGCCGTGATCTCCGCGTCCGTCGCGCTCGCGTTCTGGCACACGCAGTGCCCCGCAACCCCGCCCGGGCCCGCGGCTCCGCCGTTCAGCATCACCGACGTCGCCTGGAACGCCATGTCCCACTCCGCCGACGTCGAAGCATCCGCCACCTCCACCCGCTCGGCGGTCTCCCCCGAGAACGCCACGTACACCCACCCCTGCGACGCATCCACCGTCAACGTCGCGACCTCGGGCGCGTCGGGCCCCGCGGGTCCCGAATCACTGCACGCCGCGACCCCGATCCCGACGACCGCATATCCGATCCAAAAGCGCAGACCACGCACACGCGCCTCCGTACGATGATACTGAGATTCATTCTCAAGTGGGGCACGCAGTCTAGCGCCGGTGGCCGCGGGTGTCAAGGCCGCGCCCGCCCGGCACACGGAGTGCAGCGAAGGAGCGGTCGCGGCGCCGTCCCTTGACGGGGCACCCGCGGGCCGGCCTGCCGCAGCGCGCCGTGCGGCGGGATCGGAGCGGACGGTCGTACGTCCCGGACGTATCCACGAGGAATCCCGCAGGGGGGCCGATGGGAGGTGACCGTAACCGCCGGACCACGCGGCTTCCGCTGGCCCTGGTCGTGCTTGCCCTGGTCTCGGCGCTCGCCGTTCCGCTGGCGTTCCGGGTTCGCAACTCCCTGGAGCGGCGCGAGATCGAGGAAGTCTTGAGCCCCGCGGCGGCGAGCAACGCCGAGATTCAGCTTTCCGTGGCCCTCGAGGTGGCGTACACGCGGGCGTACGTGCTCACGTCGGACCCCTGGTACGCCTCGGCGTACCGGGCTACGCGTGAGCGCCAGGCGCGTGAGGCGGACGAGCTCGTGCGTCTGATGCGGCGCACGGGCGCCGAGGAGCACGCGGAAGCACTGCGGATCCGGGCGCTGGTCCGGCAGGTGGAAGGTGCGGTGGATTCGCTCTACGTCGGGCTGCTCTCGCCCGGAGATTATCTGGCGCGCATCCCTGCGCAGCAGGCTCGTCTCGGGGCGCTGGTGGAGTCCGCGACGGAACTGTCGCACATGATCGCCGCGAGAGTCGCCCGGCACCGTGCCCGGATCGTGTGGCTGGAGCGCGTCAGCCTGGGGATCACGGCGCTTCTGGTCCTCCTCGCCCTGGCCGCGACGCTGCAGGTCGCGCGGCTCGCGCGGGACTACGGCGCACTGGCGGATCGACTCGACGAGCGCGCCCAGCGGCAGATGGACCTCCGCGAGACGGCAGCGGCGCTGAACGCTGCGGTGACGGGCTTCCAGGCT
>CAYPGK010000204.1:0-2605 GCA_964410055.1 uncultured Gemmatimonadaceae bacterium
CAGCTCAACGACAAGATCGAGGAGGCGAAGCGCAAGCGGAACCTCCTGATCGCGAAGCAGAAGCGAGCCGCTGCGCAGAAGCGGATCCACGAAACGATGACCGGGCTGAACGATCGCTCGGCGTTCGAGGCGTTCGAACGCGTCGCCGAGAAGATCGAGGAGTCGGAGCGCAGGGCGCTGGCCGCGGCCGAGGTCACGGAGAGCCTGAGTGGCGATACGCTCGAAAAGCAGTTCGCCGCCCTCGAGAAGGGCGACGACCTGGACCAGCGGCTCCTCGCCCTCAAGGAGCGGATGGGGGTGCTCCCGAGCGGGTCTCAGACACGCGCACTGCCCGGCGGCACGCCGGAGTCGCGACAGCTCCGGCCCGCACACATCGATGAAGCGGACGGCGAGATCCGGCCGGCCGAGGTGGAGGAAGAGGCCTGACTTCGGATGAACCGTCGATCCTCCGGCGTCGTCGCAACGATCTCCGCGCTGCTGCTCCTCCTCTTCCTCTACAGCATCGCGGAGATCTTGCTGCTCCTGTTCATCGCCGTCCTTTTCTCGCTGTACCTGGGCGCCATCACGGATACGCTCCAGGTCCGGCTGGGCGTGCCGAGAGGGCTCGGGTTGTTCCTGGGCGTGGTCGTCACCGCCTTCGCTCTGACCGGCGTCGGCTTCCTGATCGTCCCCCCGGTTTCGAACCAGACACAGGAGCTCATCTACGCACTGCCGCGCCAGCTCGAGCTGTGGGAGGACCGGCTCCTCGACCTGGCCGACCGCTCACCCGTCGCTGCGCAGCTCCTCGGCCCGCTCCGTGAGGGCGAGAGCTACGTCGGCTCCATCATCCAGGAGATCGGCGGCTATTTCCGCGGGATCGTGCCATACGTCTTCAGCGGCGTGCAGTTCCTCATCCACGCGATCAGCGTGCTGGTCATGGGGATCTACCTCGCCTACCGCCCCTCGCTGTACCGGGAGGGGTTCATCGCGCTGGCGCCGCCGGTCCACCGAGAGCTTGTCCGCGACCTCCTGGCCGACCTCGCCTATACGCTCCGCGCCTGGATCGTCGGACAACTCCTCGCGATGTTCTCGCTCGGTCTGCTGACCTGGATCGGGCTCAAACTCCTCGGCGTGCCCTACGCCCTCGCCTTCGGCGTCTTCACGGGCCTCGTCGCCGTCGTGCCGTTCTTCGGCACGCTGGTATCGACCATCCTGCCGGCGATCTTCGTTCTGGGCACCGGCAGCATGCTGACCGTGATCCTGGTGCTCCTGCTCGGGATCGTGGTGCACCTGATCGAGGCCAACGTGATCGCTCCGATGATCATGGAGCGCCAGGTCCACCTGCCGCCCGTGCTCACGCTCCTCAGCGTGCTCATCATGGCACATCTGCTGGAGCTGATCGGGCTGCTCGTCGCGGTCCCCGTCCTGGCCAGCGTGATGGTGATCGTGCGGCGGATCTACGTCCACCGGATCCTGGAGGGTAAGGGGTTTCGACGCGCCGTCCGGGACCAGCCCGTGGAGCTTCGGCTGCCCGAGGAAGGCGTGATCGTGCACCCGGCGGTCAAGGAAGGGACGTTCCCGACGCTGCTGGAGCGGTAGTCCCCTAGCGGCCCGTTTGTTGCCCCGACGGGCCGTGACACCGCGAGAGCAGGAGGACGGAATGGCGCGCTACGACTTCGAATACCCCTCCGACGTCCGGGGCCGCTACCGGCGCCGTCGCCGGAGCGCCGCCCGCCGGTCCGGCAGGCGGCGCCGCGCGGAGCGGCCCCTGCCAGGGCCCGCCTACGGCGAGGAGTATCGTATCCGGTCCCGAATGGGAATGCACGACTTCAGCGAACATTACGGCCGATACAGCGGCGGCTCGCCCTACGACTACGAGTATTCCGAGCGCACCATCCAGCACCTTCACCCACGGCCCGAGCACGACATCGGCTTCACGCGCCCGCTCCAGGAGGGGGGACGGCGCCGCTTCCCGTTCCAGGGGCGAACCCCGGGCCGGCGCCGCGAAGAACGCCGCCGCTGGTGAGGGCCGGCAGCCCTACCGGTACAGGAGGTAGGGCTCCCGAACCTTCCGGAACGCTTCGACCTGCCCGTCCCAGCCGGCCGTGACCTCCTCGAGCGATGCGCCGGCCGTGATCCCGCGCCTCAAGCGATCGGTCCCCGCCAGCCGGTCGAAGTGCGAGCTTCGCCATTCCAGCCGGTCCGGGTGGAGGCGCCGGATCTCGATCAGCGCCGCGACGGTCGCGCGGGTGGGGTCGTAGTGGTCACGGTCGGTTACGACGAAGCGCACGCCCCGGACGGCCTCACCTCCGTACTTCCCATCGCCGGGGCGCTCGGGTGTGAAGACGACGGGCTCGACGTGCAGGCCCGGCAGTCCGTATGCCTCGAGGCGGCGCGCCAGCTCCTCGTGGTCGAGCCACGGCGCGCCGATTTGCTGGAAGGCGAGCGGCGTGCCGCGCCCGACGGAGAGGTTGGTCCCCTCGAACAGGCAGGTGCCCGGGTAGTGCGTCGCACTCTCGAGCGACGGCATGTTGGGCGAGGGCGCGGTCCAGGGGAGGCCGGTCTCGTCGAACCACATGTCGCGGCGCCACCCTTCCATGGGCACCACCGTCAGATCCGCGCCGAT
>CAYPGK010000205.1:0-2415 GCA_964410055.1 uncultured Gemmatimonadaceae bacterium
CTGCCGCACCCACGAAGCGCAATCAATCTACATCGGGGTCGAGATACAAGGGGTCGGGTGACGGGGCTCGCGCGCGCCGGTGGGGGGTCAGGGGTGGTGGAGGCCGGGGGGTGTCCGATCGGGGTCGCCGGGTCCGGGTGACTGGCGGCGGGGGGGCGCGGATGGGGAGAAACCCGGCACGGATCGGCCGATTTTTGGATCCGTGCCGGGTTTCTTCGAATAGGGTGGTCAACTTCACACGCATGACGACGCGACGACCGACGCGTGCCGGGTTGCCACATTAGCGGTGGTCAACCGTGCACGCGTCCTCCATTTCGGCCATGCGTGCCGGGTTTCCCCATGGCGCACCGTACTCGAGCGTGAGATGGCGATGCCGCTACCCGTCCGCAGCAGCGGCTTATCATGCACACCCTCGCCTCCCCCCGACCGGTTTCCCATTCTCCCGCCAGCGGTGTACATTCCCGAAGTCCGGGGCTCACGGGAGGGAACGCGCGGTCGCGGGGAAGGGCGGGAGGTCGGGAGTGGGGGGCCGGGCGAGGGTCGGGGATGGAGACCGGGAACGGTGGTTGGGCGGGGGAGGACCGGGAGCGTGGGCCTCGGCGATCCGGGTCGACCCGGCAACGAAAACGTCATGACGAAGTGAGGTCCCTAGATGTCTGTACTGCCTCCCGCCACCCTCGAAGGGTGGTATGCACTGCATCAGGTCGTCGCGCTGGACTGGGCGGCGCTGCGTGGGCTGGATTCGGCGGCGCGCGAGCGGCTCGTCGATGAGACGCGTGCGCTGCTCGGTGAGCTGGCCGAGCCCGACGTCGCAGGGTGGAGCGCGTTCTTCCAGCTCGTCGGCGGCGGCGCCGACACGCTCTTCATCCATTTCCGTGAGACTCCCGAAGAGCTGGCCGAGGCGCAGCTCCGCCTCCGTCGCTCGGCGCTCGGGCCGTACCTCCGCATCGAGTACGACTACACCTCCGTGACCGAGGCCGGACTCTACCAGCCGACGGCCGAGGCCGCGAGTCAGGCGGAGCCGCACAGCGAGGAGTTCAACCGCATCATCGAGGAGGCCGCCGCCGCGGAGCGCGCGAGCCCCCACGTCCAGATGCGCCTCTTCCCGCAGATCCCCGAGGGGATGCGCTACGTCAGCTTCTACCCGATGTCGAAGCGGCGCGTGCACCCGGACAACTGGTACACGCTCCCGGTCGACGAGCGGAACCGCCTCATGCGCGAGCACGGGCTCACGGGTCGTCGCTACGCGAGGAAGATCTACCAGGTCATCACGGGCTCGATCGGGTTCGACGACTGGGAGTGGGGCGTCACCCTCTTCGCGCACGACCTCCTCGACGTCAAGGGCGTGGTCACCGACATGCGCTACGACGAGGCGAGCTCCCGCTACGGCGAATTCGGCAGCTTCTACACCGGGATCCGGGTCTCGCCGGAGGAGTGGGTCGAGAAGTTCCTGACCGTGTGACGACGGTCGCAGCCGCGCCTCGCGGCTGAGCGGAAAGGGCGCCGACGAGGGCGTGGGAGATTCATCTCCCGCGCCCTTTTCGCGTTGGCCCCCCTCCCACCATCGACGTCGCGGCCGTCGGCCCCTCGAGCCCGACCGGCACACGGAGTGCAGCGAGGAGACGACCGCGGCGCCGTCCGACGACGGGGCATGTGCCGGTCGGCCCGCCACAGCGTGCCGGGCCGTCGGATCGGAGCCGGCGGCCGGGCGTCCCGGCCGGTTTCACGATGATTCGTGTATGGGGGGCCGATGCGAGGTGACCGTAGCCGCCGGGCCGCGCGGATGCCGCTGGCCCTGGTGGTGCTCGCCCTGGTTTCGGCGCTCGCCGTGCCGCTCGCGCTCCAGATCCGCAATTCCCGGGAGCGGCGCGAGATCGAGGAGGTCTTGAGCCCCGCGGCGGCGAGCATCGCCGAGATCCAGCTCGCGATGGCGTTCGAGGCGGCGCACACGCGGGGATTCCTGCTCACGTCGGAACCTCTCTACGCAGAGGCGTACCGGGCAGCGCGCGAGCGTCGAGTGCGCGCGGTGGACGAGCTCGTGCAGTCGATGCGGCGCATGGGCGCCGGGGAGTACGCGGAAGCGTTGCGGATCCGGGATCTGGTCCGGCAGGCGGACGGTCCCCTCGACTCGCTCTACACCGGGCTCCTGTCGCCCACGGAGTATCTGGAGCGCATCCCTGCCCAGCATGTTAGACTGTTGGAGTTGATGTCGACCACGACCGCGTTGTCGCGAGGGATCGACGCGCGGGTCGCGCGGCACCGTGCGCGGATCGTCCGGCTGGAGCGCATCAGCGCGGGCGTCACGGCGGCGCTGGTCCTCCTCGCCCTGGCCGCGACGCTGCAGGTCGCCCAGCTCGCGCGGAACTACGGCAAACTGGTGGGGCGCCTCGATGTGCGCGTCCGGCGACAGGCGGA
>CAYPGK010000206.1:0-2400 GCA_964410055.1 uncultured Gemmatimonadaceae bacterium
CAGATCCGCGACGCCGTCCCCTCCCCCGACGGCCGGCGCATCGCCTTCACCGCGCTCGACAAGCTGTACGTGCAGGAGCTGGGCGAGCCGCTCAAGGCGAGCGCGGACGATGTCGTCCCCACGCTGACCGGCGCGCGGCGCCTCACCGACGGCAACCTCGCCGAGCACCAGCCGACCTGGTCGCCGGACGGGCGCTGGATCGCCTACGTGACCTGGTCGTTCGAGGAGGGCGGCCACATCTACCGTGTCCGCGCGGACGGGCGCGGCAAGCCGGAGCGGCTCACGCGCATGCCGGGGCTGTACCAGCAGCCCGCGTGGTCGCCGGACGGGCAGCGCATCGTCGCGATCCGCGGCCCGGCGCGCGCATTCGAGGAGGCGCTCACGCAGAGCGCGCCCGGCGGCGCGGCCGACCTGATCTGGATCCCGGCCGGCGGCGGCGAGGCGACGGTGATCGGGCCGGCGGACGTGCGGAACCCGCACTTCGCGGGCGATGCCAGCCGCATCTACGGCTACTCCTTCGGCGACGGCCTCGTCTCGTTCCGCTGGGACGGCACCGACCGCCGCGAGCACGTCAAGGTCACGGGCGCCACGCAGCCCGGCTCGACCCAGCCGACGCGCGCCTCGCTCGTTCTCATGGCGCCCGCCGGCGACCGCGCCCTCGCCCAGGTCAACAACGACCTGTACGTCGTGACCGTCCCGCTCGTCGGCAAGGATGCGCCGACGATCTCGGTCGCGAACCCGGACAACGCCGCCTTCCCCGCGCGCAAGCTGACCGACATCGGCGGGCAGTTCCCCGCCTGGAGCGCGGACGGCAAGAAGGTCCACTGGTCGATCGGGAACGCCCACTTCGTCTACGACCTGGACGAGGCGAAGGCGTTCGAGGATAGCGTGAAGGCCGCGGCGAAGGCCGAGGCCGGCGCGAAGGCCGCCGGCGATGACGCGAAGGAGGACCAGGCCGCCGAGGGTGCCGCGGCAGACACCGCGAAGAGCGATTCGCCCGCCGGGCGGCGCGGCAAGGACAAGCCGACCTACAAGCCGCTCGAGGTGCGCGTCGCGATCCAGGCCAACCGCGACATCCCCCGCGGCGTCGCCGTGCTGCGCGGCGCGCGCGTCATCACCATGAAGGGCGACGAGGTGATCGAGGATGCCGACGTCGTGATCCGCGACAACCGCATCGCGGCCGTCGGCCGCCGCGGAACGGTGGACGTGCCCGCGGACGCTCGCGTCATCGACGTCGCCGGCAAGACGATCCTGCCCGGCTTCGTCGACACACACGCGCACCTGCGCCCGTCCTTCGACATCCACCGCGACGAGGTGTGGGCCTACCTCGTCAACCTGGCGTTCGGCGTGACGACGACGCGCGACCCGCAGACCGGCTCGACCGACGTCCTGACCTACGGCGACAAGGTCGAAGCCGGCACGATCCTGGGCCCGCGCATCTACTCGACCGGCCCCGGCGTCTTCAGCGGCGAGCTGATCCGCAATCGCGACCACGCTAAGGACGTGCTGCGTCGCTACGCGGAGTACTACGACACCAAGACGATCAAGATGTACATGACCGGAAACCGCGAGCAGCGGCAGTGGATCATCGACGCCGCACGCGAGCTCCGGCTCATGCCGACCACCGAGGGCGGGCTCGACTACGAGATGAACCTGACCATGGCCATCGACGGGTACAGTGGCCAGGAGCACAACCTCCCCGGCTTCCCGTTCTACAAGGACGTCGTCAGGCTCTTCGCCGATTCGAAGATCGCCTACACGCCGACGATCCTCGTCGCCTACGGCGGCCCCTGGGCGGAGAACTACTGGTACGCCACCGAGAACGTCCTCGGCAACGAACGGCTGCTCCGCTTCACCCCCTTCGAGGAGGTCTACTCGAAGGCCGTCCGCCGCGGCGCCGGGTGGTTCCACCCCGAGGTCCACGTCTTCAGGCAGCTCGGCGAGTTCACGAAGCAGGTCGTCGAGGCCGGCGGGATCGCCGGCGTCGGCAGCCACGGCCAGCTCCAGGGCCTCGGCTACCACTGGGAGCTCTGGAGCATCCAGTCGGGCGGGATGTCCAACCACGACGCACTCCGCGTCGCCACCATCCTCGGCGCCCAGGCCCTCGGCCTCGCCGGCGACATCGGCTCCATCGAGCCCGGCAAGATCGCCGACCTGGTGATCCTGGACAGGAACCCGCTGGAAAACATCCGCAACACCGAATCCCTGCAGATGGTCATGAAGAACGGCCGTCTCTACGATGCGGATACGCTGGACGAGATCTGGCCGCGGCAGAAGAAGGCGGGGCCGTTCTATTGGCAGAACGAGCCGTTGGCGCCGGTGACGGCGGCGGGGATGAGGTGAGGGGTCCTGGGTCTTGGGTCCTGGGTATCGGGAGTCAGGTATCGGGAGTCAGGTATC
>CAYPGK010000207.1:0-2293 GCA_964410055.1 uncultured Gemmatimonadaceae bacterium
GCTCGAGGTGCTGGACCCGGCGCAGAACCATGCGTTCGTGGACCACTACCTGGGCGTGCCGTTCGACCTCTCGGAGGTGCTGTTCATCGCGACGGCGAACTGGCGCGACCAGATCCCGGCTCCGCTGCTCGATCGCATGGAAATGGTCGACTTCAGCGGGTACACGGAGCAGGAGAAGCTGGAGATCGCCAAGCGCTACCTGCTTCCTCGCCAGCTCGAGGAGAACGGGCTCGGCGCGGAGGAGCTGGAGGTCGAGGAGCCCGCGATCCAGCGCGTCATCAGCGGCTACACGCGCGAGGCAGGCGTGCGCCAGCTCGAGCGCGAGCTCGGGAAGGTCGCGCGCAAGGCGGCGCGGCGGATCGCCGGCGGCGAGACGGGGCGCGTCGTCGTCTCCGAGGACGACATCCAGGAGCTCCTCGGCCGGCCGCGGGTGCACCCCGAGCGAGCCGCGGCGAACGACGCCGTCGGTGTGGCGACCGGGATGTACTACACGCCGATGGGCGGAGACATCATGTTCATCGAGGCGAGCGCGTCGAAGGGTAAGGACAACCTGATCCTGACCGGCCAGCTCGGTGACGTGATGAAGGAGTCGGCGCGTGCCGCGCTGACGTACGCCAAGACGCACCACGACCGCCTCGGGATCCCCGAGGAGAACCTGAAGGACGTGGAGATCCACATCCACGTGCCCGCGGGTGCGATCCCGAAGGACGGCCCGTCGGCCGGGATCGCGATGGCAACGGTGCTCGTCTCGGCGCTCTCGGGCCGCCCCGTCCGCAGCGACGTGGCCATGACGGGCGAGGTCACGCTGACCGGCCGGGTGCTGCCGATCGGCGGGGTGAAGGAGAAGGTGCTCGGCGCGCACCGGGCGGGGATCCGCGAGATCATCCTGCCGCGCGACAACGAGGCCGACCTGGACGACCTCCCCGAGGAGGTCCGCCGGGAGCTGACCTTCCACCTGGTCGGCGAGCTGGGCGAGGTGCTGGCGCTCGCGCTGCGAGGCGCGAGCCTGCACGAGGGGGCGCTGATCTTCCCCGAAGGCGGCGTGCCAGCGCCGGCCGGGCGCTACACGGGCGGGCCGATGTTGAACCGTCCGATGTGAGGCGAACGGTTATGCGTTCGTGATAGAAACGGGGCTCCGCGGAGCCCCGTTTTCTTAGCGGACCAGGCACCGAAATCCGGAGTTGCTACTCCACGGCATGACGGTGACCGATTGGAGCAGCGTCAGGAGGTTAGAAGTCGCTTTCGTTCGGCGGTCAGCGTGGAGGAAACCGACGTGGTCGAGATCCGCAGATACGCGGCGATTTCGGTGCCTTTGTACCCCGCGGCAGTGGCCTGGAGGATGATTTCGCGGCGCGCGCGAACATAGGCCGGGCCGCCCCAGCGGGAGCGCACGAGACCGGGCGCAAGGCCGGGGCTGGATGCACGGATCACCGCGGCGGCGATGGCGGCGAGTTCGGGGCGTCGCGCCCGCACCGACCCGCCGCCATCGAGCGAGAAGAAGCCGTCGCCTCCAACAGACGCAGGGGGTGCGAGGTAGTGCGCCCAGTTCGCGTCGCCGTGCTCGACCGGGGGCCCTGGAGGCTCGAACGACGCGGCGCCGTCGGACGCGCCGTCGCTTGCCCGCAGACGATCGCACTCCTGCCGCCATTCGACGTACGCCGTGTAGTCGCGGACCAGCTCGGCCGTCGTCCGGCCGGGTGCAGTGGCGAACGCGCGCGCCGCGCGCGTGAGCGTGACCGGCTGTGGCCCGCCGTCGGCGGCGATGTCGTCGCCAAGCCACGCACCATGCGAGCTCCACGGGTACTCGCCCGGCGACGTGCATAACCCGGCACGAACCGGATTGAGGTGTGTGTAGACGACGGCATTGCGAAAGTAGTCCGGCGTGCCGCATGGGTGCGACCGGTATCGTCGCTCGAAGACGTGGCCTTCCCGCCGGTACACGCGAAGCAGCATGAGCGCGGTCCTGCGGAGCAATGGCTGCATGAGCCGCCAGATGGGTGATTTGCCTTGCCGCACCACAAGATGCACGTGGTTCGGCATGACCGCGTAGGCAAGGAGCTCCGCGTCACCGAAGGCGATCTGCTCGCGGAGCAAGGCGACGAAGCGCGTCCGTAGCTCCGGCGTGAAGAGCGCTTCGCGGCCCTGACACCGCGCGACCAGGTGAAACGTGCCTCCGGGCAGGTGGAGGCGCTTCTTTCGACCCATGCCCGCCAACCTGCTTGCCCGACCGGGGCACCTCCATGGCCTGAGGGGTCAACTCTGGGAATCGGAGCCGGGTCCGCTTAATCGGCGG
>CAYPGK010000208.1:0-2164 GCA_964410055.1 uncultured Gemmatimonadaceae bacterium
GAGGCCGCGGCCTTTCAGCCGCGGAAACACGGCTTCCTCGAAGTCCTGCCCTGGCCTACATGCGCTTCAATGAGGCCGCGGCCTTTCAGCCGCGGAAACTCGTTGGTGTCCGTCGGGCCCGTCGCCTTCCGGACGAGGCTTCAATGAGGCCGCGGCCTTTCAGCCGCGGAAACAGCCGTCCTGCAACCCCTTGATACGACTCGCGTTTCAAGCGGAAACGCGAGCGGTTGCGAGGATCGGGCAGGTTGGATGGGTGAGGGAAGGATCCGATTCATATCCCAAGACCTTGATTGTCAACGTGTTCGAGCGGTGGCCGGTGTTTCGTCACCACCCCGCCGCTCGCACGGCGCTCGACGACGTCAAACCACGACGACACGCGTCGCGGGCTGGTACCCGCGGCCCAGGACCTCGATGCCCTCCTCGAGTGGGCGGGTGTTGGTTCCGAGGTCGACGATGAGGATCTGGTCCTCCTTGTGGTGGATCGCCTCTCGGAGTTTGGTCCTGAGCTGGACGAGTTCCTGGTCGCTGAGCTCGCAGAAGAAGACACTGTATTGGGCGTGGTCGCCGAAACCGTGGAGTGTCTTGAAGATCCTGGTTCGGCGCTTGTCGTCCGAGACATCGTAGCTGACAAGATAATGGCGTCGGGACATCGTCGCACCTACCGCACCGTGATCCCCTGATAGCGCGGCACGTCGCCGCGGAGCCAGCGGGCGAGGAGTCGCGCCTGCAGGCGGATCATGCTTCGCCATGAGCAGCGGTAGTCGAAGACGGGATGCGTGGCGAGCTGGTCGAGACGTGCTTCATAGGCGCGGATGAAGGCCTTCCTCCCGGTGTCCTTGAGCACGCACCCGGCCTGCGAGCGAACGAAGTCGCGCGCGGTGACCATGCCGGTGTTGATGGCCGTGAGCACGGCACTGTCGACGACGACGGGTCGGAATTCCTCCATCAGGTCGAGTGCGAGCGCCGGACGACCGTGTCGGGGTTGGTGGTACAGCCCCCACCACGGGTCGAGCCCCTCGCCCATTAATGCGACGGTGCACTCCTTGGTCAGGAGCGCATAACCGAAGGACAGGAGCGCGTTCACCGGATCGCGCGGGGGACGGCGGTTCCGGCTCTCGAACGCCCATTCCGCATCGATGTCCCGGGGCCGGAGCATGGTGCCGAATGCTGAGAAGTACTTCGCGGCGACGGCGCCTTCGATGCCCAGGAGCTGATCGGCGCTATCAATGTGCTCGATCTTACGCAGCAGCGTCGCCATCTCCGCGGCGACCACGTCCGGGCGCGGCCTCCCGTTACGGAGGAGCAGCGTCCGCTGGTTCGCGCCCTTGGCCGCGACGATCTCACGGGCGAACTCGGTGCGCAGTGCGGGGTTGGTCGCCGCGTCGAACTGGGCGGCGCGGTCGTAGGCGTTTCGCAACGTGATCCCGGCCGTGATCCCGTAGAACCAGTGTCCCCGCGAGAGGTGGACGATGGGGATCGACGCCTCGCAGAGAAGGTGCACCGCCGGGGCGGTGATCGAGACGTTCCCGCATAGGACGAGCTGGCTCACATCCTTGAGCCGTGTCCTCGCGATCTCGGTTCCATCCTTGGTGATGACCAGGACGCTTCCGCTCTTCCCCACGCGGGCGCCCTGTTCCTGGACGTAGAGCGGCAGGGCATCGTCGCGTGCGGGGTAGAGTCGACGGACCGCATCGTGGCCGGCGTCGGGAGGGTCTGCCGCGACTTCGCGCAAGGCCAGCGTCTCGTCCGGGAGGCAGATCCCGGCCAGGGAGCAGCCGTTGCACTTCGGACTGTCGTCGAGCGGATCCGGGAGGACGCGCGACTTTGCAGCACGACGGGCCTCCTCGATGAGCCGTAGCGTCAGCGCCTCGAGCTCCGGCGTGAAGGGGACATCCACCCGCGTCTTCGACCCTGTGAAGTAGAGGACGCCGTGGTCGGTCCGGTACCCATGCTCGCGCAGGAGCAGCCCCTGGGCCATGAGCTGCACCCGCTCGGGCTCCCAGCTCCGCTCCGGGTTGTTCGGCACCCGGCCGCGCTTGGTGTCCACGGGCACGGCCTCGTCGCCGGCGGTCGAGACGAGGTCGAGCTTGGCGGTGATCCCCAGGCGTTCGGACGCGAGGGCGACGGAGCGGCTGATGGTCGGCCGCTCGTCGCCGTCGTCGCC
>CAYPGK010000209.1:0-2142 GCA_964410055.1 uncultured Gemmatimonadaceae bacterium
GACGCCGCGTTCTCAGCGCGGAAACCGGGGTTCGATTCCCCGTGGGGGTACTCGAAACGGTCGCACGGCTTCGTCGCCAGGGTACGTTCGCGACGCTGCCGTGCTTCCTTTCGGACGCATAGCTCGGTTGCCCGCTGAATCGTCGGCGGCTTCGCTATGCTCCCTTTCGGTCGCATAGCTCAGTTGGTTAGAGCGCACGGTTCACATCCGTGAGGTCCTAGGTTCGAGTCCTAGTGCGACCACTTGCGTAAACCGCTGCCCCGCTTGGTCCTTCGGGATCAGGCGGGGTTTCGCGTTTGAGAGGGTCTCTCGGTTGGGGTCTCTCGGTCGGGCGCTCCGACGCACGGAAGAGGGCAGGAACTCGAGCGGGGCCGGATGCTCTTCGCTCCTCCGACCCCGCTCTGCGCACCTCGCCAGACTAGCTCCGGGCGCGCTCCGTGGCGTCCAGCGCCGCCAGGTAGGCGAACACGACGCCCTGCCCGATGGTGGCCCCGGGCCCCGGGTAGAACGTGCCGAAGGCGTTGGCGGCGGCGTTCCCCGTGGCGTAGAGCCCCTCGATCGGCGTGCCGTCCTCGCGCAGCGCGCGGCCCCGCTCGTCGGCGGTGATCCCGCCGCAGGTGCCGAGGTCGGCGGGGACGGTCTTGACCGCGTAGAACGGTGGCTTCGTGATGGGCGCCAGGTTCGGGTTCGGCGTGTTCGTGGGGTCGCCGTAGTAGCGGTCGTAGTGCCCCAGCCCACGCTTGAAGTCGTCGTCCTGCCCGTGAATGGCGAGCATGTTGAAGCGCTCGACGCCTTCGACGAGGCCGGGTGTCCCGATCTTGTCCGCCAGGTCGGCGATCGAGTCCGCCTTCACCACCACGCCCGATTCGTAGAAGATCTTCGGGATCGGCATCCTCGGCATGACCCCGCCCGCGAAGAGGTAGCGGTTGCGATAGGTCTGGTCGAAGATCAGCCACATCGGGAGGTGGTGACCCTCGCCGTCGTCGAGACCGAGCATCGCCCTTCCCGCAGTCATGTAGTCAGCGGATTCATTGAAGAAGCGGTGGCCAGTCCTGTCGACGATCATCGAGCCCGGGAGGGACCGCTCCGCGAGCATGAAGATCGGGCTACCGCCGGGCTTCAGCGGCGGGATCGCCGGGAACCACCAGGCCTGGTCGAGGAGGGCGAGCCCGGCGCCGACCTGTTCGGCGATCGCGAAAAGGTCGCCGGTGTTGTCGGGGTTGCCGAAGCTCCAATCCTCGGTGAGCGCCTCCGACTGGTGCTTGCGGCGCCGCTCCCCATTGTGGTCGAAGCCGCCGATCGCGAGGATGACGCCGGCTCTGGCCTCGATCCGGCGCAGCGTGCCCTCCTTCTCGACAACGACGCCCAGCACCTTCCCGTCCTCGACGACGAGCTCCTTGAGCGGACTCTTCAGCCACATCTCCACGCCCGCCTTGCGTGCGCCGGCGATCAGCGCGGCGGCGAGCGCCTTCCCGCCCGCGGCCATGTCCTTCCCCAGCAGCTTCCCGCCCACGCCCTGGGCGACCCGCTTGAAGATCGTCGGGAAGGCCTGGAGCGGCCGGCGAGCCATCAGGTTCATCGCCCGGAAGTCCTTCGAGGTGATCGGCATCGGCACCGGCGCCGAGATCGCATCGCTCGTACGGAGGAGCGCGGCGTCCTTGCCGATGCTGTTGACGTCGAACGGCAGCGGCTCGACGGCCCGGCCGATGGCCGAACCACCCTCGAGGTCCGCGAAGTAGTCCGCGTACTCGGTCATGTGGGCCAGCTTCACCGGCGTGGCCGCAAGCATCTCGTCGACGACGGCAGGGGCATGCTCGACGTACGCCTCCCTGCGCGACCGGGGAGCCGTGTCACCGACGAGGGTGTCCAGGTACGTCAGCACCCGCTCCTTCGTATCCTTTACGCCCGCCTCCCGCAGCACCCTGTTGTTCGGCAGCCACATCCCACCCCCGGACATGGCGGTCGAGCCTCCCAGGTACGCGCCCTTCTCCACCACCAGCGTCCGCAGCCCCCTTCGAGCGGCGGTGATGGCACCCATAAGACCGGTGCCCGAGCCGACGACTACAACGTCGTAACTGTCGTCCCAGTTGTTCGTCCTGCTCATCTGCTAACCTCCTCGAGTCTCCGGCGGCGATGCCGTGC
>CAYPGK010000210.1:0-2105 GCA_964410055.1 uncultured Gemmatimonadaceae bacterium
GCCGCGCTCGCGCCCGCCGTCGACTCCCTCGGCGCCCGATTCCCGGTGCTGCACGAACGGCTGAACGCCGCGCGGATGCGAATCGGCGACGGGCCATGATCACTTCCGTCCCGATTTCCTGCGTTTCCGTCTGAGCGGCGTGACCGGTCCCCGCGATCGGGCGCGCCGCGCTCCGTCTCACCTCGACCGAGGCGGGGCGCATCCACTCACGGTTCGGGAGATCGGAGTATGCTCAGCTCGAGGCGATCAGTCGCTGCCATGGCCGTGCTTCTCGCAGTCGCACTCGTGGTCCAGGCTTGTGGAGACGACGGCGGCGGTCCGTCCGGCCCGCCGACCGCCTACACGCTCGCCGTCACCCTCCTCGGGATCGGCACCGGCACCGTCACCAGCTCGCCCGCCGGGATCGACTGCACGGCCGACGGCGGCACCTGCAGCGCGACCTTCGACGAGGGCACGCAGGTCACCCTCACCGCCGCGCCGGGCCAGGGGATGCAGTTCACCGGCTGGAGCGGCGATGGGACAGGGACGACGACGCGCACGGTCACGATGGACCGCGACCGGGCGGTCAGTGCGTCGTTCGACGACCCGGACAAGGCGGTGCAGGAGGTCGGCCCGCAGGGCGGGACCGTGACGTCGAGGGACGGCGGCGTCGTTCTGACCCTCCCGCCGGGCGCGCTCTCGAGCGCGACGGAGATCACGATCGAGACGATCGACCCCGAGGACCTCGGTGACGAGTGGGAGGAATTCCGCGCCGCCGGGCGGATCGACGCGGCCTACGAGTTCGGGCCCGACGGGCTCACCTTCGCAACGCCGGCGACCATCACGTTCGGGGCGGAGCCGGTGGACACGGACGGTGACACGATTCGCGTCTCGCTCACACCGATCCTCACGAGCGAGGACGGCGCCGTCGTGCCGGCCGACACCGTGTCTGTCACGGTGGACCCGGCAAGCGGCACCGCGATCACGGAGGGGACGGTATCGCACTTCTCGGCGTGGGTACATCTCCGATCCGGCACGGATGCCAGGGAGGTGAGAGCACCGCGGGTGGTCGAGGTCGGTCGAGATTTCGTCGTGGCCGTCGACGTACCGGAAGGCGCGAAGCAAAGCGGGGCCCGGCACTGGGACGAAACCGGAGCGATCGTGGAGGTGGATTACAAGGATGCGGACGACTTCGGTCCTCACCACATCCTCGTGCTTCGCTGCACGGTCGAGGGCGACCACACCTACGATATCGAAGTTCCTTACTACACCGACGCCGACCCGAGTCCCATCGATCAGTACGATATGTACCTGTACTTCCGTATACCCCTCCGTTGCGTCGACCCGCCCCCGCCGGAGGTCATGGCGCAGTTCCGCAAACTCGAGCTCGAGGTCATGACGATGCTCGAGGGGATGTTCATCCTGAGCGACGCGGCATTGAGCCTCGTCGCGCCTGACAGGGGGCAGGGTTCGCCGGACCTCCGCGGGTCGAGGACTCCGGCCGGCCGGGCCGCCTGGGCTGCCGCCGAAGAGTCCGGCTGCCCCGCGCTCCTCGTGGCGGGCACGGGCGGCGCCGCGGCCGTCGATCCCTGCGACGGCACGGTCCTGCGGGAGTTCCCGGTGGTGGGGAGCCAGAACTACGAGGTGCTCGTGCTCCCGGCACCGATGGCCGACCGGCACGTCGTGCTCATGACCGGCGTCGGCGCTGGCGATTGCAGCCTCTTCGACAACGGCGATCTCGGGATGTGCGTGCTCAGGTCGGGGACGTTCCCCGATGCGCTCCCGATCAGCGCCGACGATCCGGGCGCGGGCGCCATCGTCGTCCGCTACCCGGGAACGGGCTCGCAGATCGAGTTCATGCGTTTCAGGCCGGACTGGGAGAGCTTCCAGTGGTTGCCGATCTCGCTCACGATCCCGGCGCTCGACGGCGCAGGGATGATCCGGAGCGCGGCGGCGGGCGGTGTGCCGGCCGAGGAGTTCACGGCACCGGAGCAGGTTCTGGCCGTGGCCGCGATGAACGAGGGGGCGGGCAAGCTCTTCCACATCGACCTGAGCGGCGAGGAGCCGCAGATCACGGAGGTGGGCGAGCTCGAAGGCAGCGACCCGCGCCGCCTGCGCTGCGACCT
>CAYPGK010000211.1:0-2037 GCA_964410055.1 uncultured Gemmatimonadaceae bacterium
ACCGACCAGTTCGCTTTATCCCCCACCACCCGCGCCATGGGCGGCGTTCGGTTACGGACGCATTCCCGCCATGTAGGCGAGGGGTTCGATTACAGGGCTTTCGGTTTTCCACCCCGCACACCACCCCAACCCCCTCCCCCCAGACACACCTTGGCCCCGTCAGTCCCAACGGTCGATCGCGCGACACCGCTGATTGCGGTCGAGTGGGACCGAGTCTCGGTGCTCAGTGGTGGGCCGGCCGGGGCAAGGCGAAAGCGATTGACCGCGGCCGTTTGTCGTACTGCGGTGCTGCTCGAGGGCGATGGCGCGGTGGGAACCGACCACCTTGCCATCGCCGTGGATCCGTGCTGCGGGCGCTGTGAACAGGCGCTACGCAGGTGCCAGGCGCGCCCGACCACATCCCGAAGTTAGAGCGCCCCCTAGCTGCACACAATGATACTGCATACAGAGCCTGCGACCCCGTGACGAATCGCCGGATCGGGCGATTCGTCACAGCGTGTCCAGCGGACTGCGCACGTGCTCGAGGGCGCGGCGGCTCACGTGCGTGTAGATCTGGGTGGTGCGGGCGCTGGCGTGGCCGAGGAGCTCCTGGATGTAGCGCAAGTCGATGCCGGCTTCGAGGAGGTGGGTCGCGAAGCTGTGGCGTAGCGTGTGGACCGTGATCTGCTTGTCGATTCCAGCGACGACTCTCGCGCGTGCGACGATCTTCTGGACGGACCGGGTCGACAGCGGACGATCGGGCCTGGGCCCCGGGAAGAGCCAGGGGCCGACCTCCTCGCGCCGGAGGTACTCGCGCACCGCCGCGAGCGCGCGGTCGGAGAGGACCGTGTAGCGATCCTTGCGACCCTTGCCGCCCCGCACGAAGAGGAGCCGTCGCTCGGGGTCGAGGTCGCCCGGGCGCAGTCGCACGGCCTCGCCCACGCGCAACCCGGAGGAGTAGATCAGCATCAAGAGCGCGCGGTGCTTGGGGTTGGCGACGGCGTCGAACAGCCTACGCACCTCGCCCTGACCGAGTACCGTGGGAAGGCGACGTTCCGGCCGCGGGCGACGGATCGATTCGCCGACCGCGGGCGCATGAAGCACATGTGCGCACAGGAATCGCAACGCACTCACGGCCTGGTCGTGGTACGCCCGCGAGATTCGCTTCGTCTCGAGTTGCCGGAGCAGGTACTCGCGAATCAGGCGCGGCTCGGCGAACTCGAGGGGGGCTCGAGCGGCCGGGACCGGTGACTTCCGCTCGAGCGCCTCGGCCGCGAACCAAACGTACCGGCGGATGTGGTGCAGATACGCCTTACGCGTGCGCGTGCTGTAGCCACGTAGCCGGAGCTCGGCTGCCGCGGTATCGACGACGGGGTGTGACCACGCCCGGTCGCCGAGGGCGGTAGCGCGGGCGACGGCGGCCGGCCCGGAACTCCCGGGCGAGGGCGAAGGACGTTGGGGCGAGGGCGCGTCGCTCACGAACTCGACCGTGGCCAGGTCCTCGAGGGCGTGCAGCTCCCGGTGGGCATCGGGCGAGTCGGGCACACGCCAGTGGCGGGCGGCCGGGTCCCAACGACTGCCGGGGATCTCGCGGAGCCGACGCACGATCTCGCGTCGGAACGGCACCACGATGACGCCCAACGCGCTCGGCCCCGCTCGGCGAACTCGGACGACGACCACGGTTCCCTCCACGTCTCTCGGTCCGTCGCGATGGATCGCGGGACGCTCCGGGCAGGGCAATGGCGGGGTGGGTCGATCGAGGGAGAGGGGCGGGCCGAATCGCGGCCGGGCGATACGAGTCGCGACCGGGCGTCGCTGTCGCCGGACGATCGGGACGTGTTCAGCGGGCTGCAATCGTCCGGCGATCGTCGCCTTTGACGATGGAGAACCGGGCCACGAAAGGCACGTTGAACTTGTCCGTCAAGGCGATGTACAGCTCATCGCGCGTGATGAAGACGACAGGTGGTCGACCATCGGCACCGAGCCGGATGGGAATGGGCATCCGCATCCGCCCCAGATACTTGCCGCTTTCTTCGAATACATCGACGACCGTCCCGG
>CAYPGK010000212.1:0-2015 GCA_964410055.1 uncultured Gemmatimonadaceae bacterium
GGAGATCCCCGGGAGCGCGCGGATCGCGTCCAGCACGTGGGCGACGCCGCGCGCCCGCAGCTCCTCGCCGCGGACCACGGTCACGGCGGCGGGCACCGTAGCGAGCGGGACCGCCACGCGGGTCGCGGTGACGACCAGCTCTTCGAGGGCGACGGTGTCGCGGGTCTCCTGGGCGAGCGCCGGCGCGGGGACGAGTGCGGGCGCGGCCGCCAGCGCGCAGAGCAGGGCGGCCCGCAGGGCGAGCGTCGGGGCGGTCGGGCGTTCAGCGTTCATCGTCATGGGCTCCGTGGTTGGGCGTTGTGATCAGACTTCCGAAGTCATCGGCCATTGCGGCCAGCGGCACGACCTGCGGCGCGCCCGCATCAGGCCCGGGGCCGGGGTGCGGCAGGACTGCGAGAGGCCATTGGTAGACGGCTTCCAGGACCTCGCGGCGCAGGACGTCGCCCGGCGCGCCCTCGGCGGCCGGGCGGCCGCGGTCGAGGAGGAGGAGCCGGTCCGCGTAGCGCGAGGCCAGGTTGAGGTTGTGCGTGACCACGACGACGGTCACGCCGTCGCGGCCGGCGAGGGTGGCGAGCAGCTCGAAGATCGCCATCTCGTGCTTGACGTCGAGGGCGGCGGTCGGCTCGTCGAGGACGAGCGTCGACGGCTCCTGCGCGAGCGCGCGCGCGATGCGCGCGCGCTGCCGCTCACCGCCGGACAACGTCGCGAACGGACGGTCGGCCAGCTCGAGGACGTCGCAGCGGGCCATGGCTTCCTCGATCGCGCGGCGGTCGCGTTCGCCCTCGCGGCGCCAGGGGCCCAGATGCGGGTAGCGCCCCATGGCGACGAGCTCCCTCACGGTGACCGGGAACACGATTTCCTCGCCCTGGGCGACGACGCCGACCCGGCGTGCGAAGTCGCGGCGCGGCCAGTCGCCGACGGGGCGGCCGTCGTAGAGGACCGCGCCCGCGGTGGGCGCGAGGGCGCCCAGGAGCAGCCTGAGGAGCGTCGACTTCCCCGAGCCGTTCGGCCCGAGGACCGCGTACAGCGAGCCGGCCGGGACGGAAAGCCCCACGCCCTCGATCGCGGCGCGCGGCGCGCCGGGGTAGCGGAACGTGAGCCCGCGCGTCTCGAACGTCGCGGTCCGCGCGGCGCCGCTCATACCGTCCTCCGGGTCAGGAGCACCACGAAGACGGGCACGCCGACGAGCGCGGTCACGACGCCGATCGGCAGCTCTGCCGGCGCGGCGATCGTCCGGGCGACGGTGTCCGCCGCGAGGAGGAACGCAGCGCCGGCCAGCATCGAGGCGGGGAGCAGCAGCCGGTGGTCGCTCCCCCAGAGGAGCCGGATCGCGTGCGGCACGACCAGGCCGATGAAGCCGATGGCGCCGGCCACGGCCACGCCCGCCGCCACGAGCATCGAGGCGACGAGGAACGCGACCCACTTCACTCTCTCGACCCGCACGCCCAGGTACAGCGCGGTCTCCTCGCCCATCGCCAGCAGGTTGAGCGGCCGGGCGAGCGCGAGGAGGATCGCGGCGGCGGGGAGGAGGTGCGCGGCGAGGACCGCCGTGGCCGCGCCGCTCGCGCCCGAGAGGCTCCCCATCATCCAGAAGACCGCAGAGCGGAACGTCTCGGCATCCGAGAAGGTCAGGATCAGCAGGACGATCGCGTTGAAGAACGCGCCCAGGATCACGCCGGCCAGGAGCAGGACGCGGGTGTCGAGCGCGCGGCCGACGCCGGTCGCGATGCGGAAGACGAGGAGGATCGCGACGAGCGCGCCAACGAACGCGGCCGCCGGGAGCGACCACGCCGCCGTCGCGGACCAGCCGAGCGCGATCGCGACGACCGCGCCGACCGCCGCGCCGCCCGAGACGCCGAGGATGTACGGCTCGGCGAGCGGGTTGCGGAGCAGCGCCTGGAAGACCGCGCCCGCGAGCGCGAGCCCGCCGCCGACCAGCGCGGCCAGGATCGCGCGCGGCAGCCGGAGCCGGACCACGATCGCGCGCGTCGTCTCGTCCGCGCCGCCGGTCAGCG
>CAYPGK010000213.1:0-1978 GCA_964410055.1 uncultured Gemmatimonadaceae bacterium
GGCGGATCCTCAGGCGGATCCTCAGGTGGATCGGTCGGCGGATCCTCAGGTGGATCGGTCGGCGGATCTTCCGGCGGATCCATTGGAGGATCGTCCGGTGGGCCGGCCGGCGGTGGGTCGCTCGGCGGCAGGGTGGGCGCGTCCTCGCACCCCGCCGCGAGGGCCCAGGCGACGAAGAGCGCGGCGATGCCGGCGAGGCGGCGGGCCTGGGCGGCCCGCCGCCGGCCTCCGCGGCATCCGAAGAATTCCTGGTGCTCGGTCATTCCCCCGCATCCTCACGATGATGGCGGGGGGCAGCCGACTAGCGACGTCGTGTGGCCTCACTCCCCCCGCGTCCCGGCGACGAGCACCGGCAGGGTCTGGTTCCTGTTCATGCCGTCCCCGAGTTGGCCGCTGGACCCGGAGCCCCAGCAGTAGGCCCCCTCATCCGTGGCAGCGCAGGTGTAATTGCTGCCGGCCGACACGTTCAGGCCGTTCACGTCGGGCAAGCTCACGGCCGCGGGAGTCAGGCTGTTGACCGTCGTCCCGTCGCCGAGCGCACCGACCGAGTTGTTGCCCCAGCAGTAGAGGTTCGAATCCGAGCCGCGCGCGCAGGTGTGCGAGAAACCCGCGTCGACGCCGGAGAACGTGACCTCATCCGGTGCGCTCACCGGGGTCACCGGCGTGGTGATCGAAGTCGAGCCGGTCCCGAGCTGGCCTGCGGCGTTGTAGCCCCAGCAGTAGAGCTCGCCATCCGACCCGTGCGCACATGTGTGGCTCCCCCCGGCCGATACCCCGGAGAACGTGACGTTCGCCGGTGCGGGCACCTCGACCGGCGTGGTGCGGTTCGTCGGTGCGCCACTGCCGAGCTGGCCGGTGTCGTTCCTCCCCCAACAGTACAGTTTCGAATCCGAGCCGTGAGCGCAAGAATGGTAGATCCCGTTCGAGACTCCGGAGAGCGAGATGCCATTGGGCGCGCGCACCATGACCGGCGTCGGGCTGGACGTGGTGGTCGAGTCGCCGAGCTGGCCGAACTGGTTGTCCCCCCAGCAGTACACATTGCCGGCCGTGCTCTCCGCGCAGGTCCGGCTCACCCCGACCTCCACGCGCGCGACCTGGACCTGCGCCGGCAGCAGGGCGGCTACCGGACTCTTCCGATCGATCGTCGTCCCGTCGCCGAGCTGCCCCTTGTCGTTCTGACCCCAGCAGTACACGCGGGCGTCGGAGCCGACGGCGCAGGTGTGCGTGGCGTTGCCGCGCGAGGACACGCCGGAGAGCGAGATGCCCGGCGGCGCGCCGACGGCGACCGGCGTGGTGCGCTTCGTCGTCGTCCCGTCGCCGAGCTGGCCGTAGTAGTTGTGCCCCCAGCAGTAGATGTTGCCATCGGAGCCGTCGCCGCAGGCGTGGTAAGCGCCGCCGACGACGCGCGTCAGATGGACGCCGTACGCGCCCGGGTCCGGGACCGTCGTGCTGACCAGGACGCTGAAGCGGAACTCGGTCGCCCCGTTCAGCTCGAACCGCCAGTTCTTCACCGAGCTCACCTCGCCCTGGGACAGGATCCCGTCCGGCCCGAGCAACGACGCCGCGTACGCGTAGTACTTCTGCGACCCGCTCCCCAGGAACGTGCCGACGCCGTCGTGGTTCGAGACCGTGACGCCGTTGCTCGGCTCGTCCACGAAGAAGACGCGTACGCCCTCCAGGTGCGGCGTGGTCCCGTCCTGCGTGGCCATGGGCTGGAGCGTCAGGTTCTGCACGGTCACGTTCGCGCGCCAGTACTGGCCGTCCATATCCGGCGCGGCGGTGGTGGCCAGCCGCACGAACCGGTGCTGGCTGCCCACGATCAGGTTCATGCTCGGGCCGTACATGCCCGAAGGCGATGACGGGTCGCACTCCATGCTCCCCGCCCGCACGTCCACCCTGCACGTGAGTTCGACGGCGAACGCGGGAGCGTCGTCCCGCGGGTCGGCTCCGTCATCGAGCGGCATGGTCGGCTCGTCGG
>CAYPGK010000214.1:0-1958 GCA_964410055.1 uncultured Gemmatimonadaceae bacterium
CGCTACGTCGAGTCGCTGTCGGCCTACGCCCGGCAGTTCCTCGGCGTGATGGAGAAGCCCGACGTCGACGTGATCGAGGGGCTTTCGCCGGCGATTTCGATCGAGCAGAAGTCGACGGGGCGCAATCCTCGCTCGACGGTCGGCACCGTCACCGAGATCTACGACTACCTGCGCCTGCTCTGGGCGCGCTGCGGCACGCCGCACTGCCCGTCGTGCGGGCGGCCGGTCGTGCGGCAGTCGGCCACGCAGATCGTCGATCGTGTGCTCGCCTGGCCGGAAGGCAGCCGTATCGAGGTGCTCGCGCCGCTCGTGCGCGGCCGGAAGGGAGAGTTCCGCGAGCTCTTCGTGGAGATGCGGCGCAAGGGATTCGTGCGCGTGCGGGTGGACGGCGCGGTCTACGATCTCGAGGATCCGCCGAAGCTGAACCGCTACGAGAACCACGACGTCGCCGTCGTCGTCGACCGCCTGGTCGTCCGTGCCGAGGACCGGGGGCGGCTCGCCGACTCGGTCGAGACGGCGCTGCGCACCGCGAACGGCATCGTCGAGGTCGTCCTCCACGGCGACGGCGAGCCCGTGAGCCATCTCTTCAGCGAGCGCTACGCCTGCGTCCACTGCGGCACGAGCCTGCCGGAGCTGGAGCCGCGTCAGTTTTCGTTCAACTCGCCCTACGGCGCGTGCGAGGCGTGCGGCGGGCTCGGCACGCGTCACGAGATCAGCGCCGAGCTCGTCGTCGGCGATCCGATCATCTCGATCCTCGAAGGCGTGATCCTGCCCTGGGGCGAGCCGTCCGGGCACCTGCGGCACTCCATCCTGCCGGGGTTGGCCGAGCACTACGACTTCGACCTGAACACCCCGTGGGGCCAGCTACCGGAGGAGGTCCGGCACGTCGTCCTCCACGGGACGGGCGGGAAGAAGATCCGCTTCCCGTATCGCGCCGGCGGCACGCGAGGCCATTACACCGAGGCGTGGGAGGGCGTCCTCGCCAACGTCTCGCGGCGCTACCAGGAGACGAGTTCCGACACCGTGCGCGAGCAGCTCGGCGAGTACATGGTGCTCCGCCCGTGCCACGCGTGCGGCGGCACCCGGCTTCGCCCGGAGAGCCTGGCGGTCACGATCGCCGGGCGCTCCATCGGCGAGGTCGTCGAGATGAGCGTCGCCGACGCGCTCGTCTTCTTCGAGGGGCTGCGTCTCACGGGCACGGAGTCCGCGTATTCGGACGCCGACGGTGAGCCGCTCCCGGCCGAGATCGCCGGGCCGATCCTGAAGGAGGTGCGCGAGCGGCTCCAGTTCCTGGTCAACGTCGGGCTCGACTACCTGACGCTCGGCCGTAGCGCGGAGACGCTGTCGGGCGGGGAAGCGCAGCGCATCCGGCTCGCCACCCAGATCGGCAGCCGCCTGGTCGGCGTGCTCTACATCCTGGACGAGCCGTCGATCGGATTGCACCAGCGCGACAACGAGCGACTGCTCGGCACGCTCAAGCAGCTCCGCGACCTGGGCAACACGGTGATCGTCGTCGAGCACGACGAGGACACGATCCGAGCCGCCGACCACATCATCGACCTCGGCCCGGGCGCCGGGCGCCACGGCGGCGAGATCGTCGCGCAGGGCACGCTCGAGGAGGTGCTCGGGAGTGAGCGCTCGCTCACCGCGGCCTACCTCCGCGGCGACAAGCGCATCGAGGTTCCCGCGGAGCGCCGCCCCGGCAACGGGCAGGAGCTGGTCGTGCGCGGCGCGCGGGAGCACAACCTCCAGAACCTCGACGTACACATCCCGCTCGGCACCTTCACCTGCGTGACCGGTGTCAGCGGATCGGGGAAGAGCACGCTCATCAACGATATCCTGTACCGCGCCCTCGCCCGGCACTTCTACCGCACCCGGGTGCTGCCGGGCGCCCACGACGGGATCGACGGCCTCGAGCACATCGACAAGGTCATCGACATCGACCAGTCGCCGATCGG
>CAYPGK010000215.1:0-1949 GCA_964410055.1 uncultured Gemmatimonadaceae bacterium
AACATCGCCTTCGGCCGGCCGGGCGCGACGGACGAGGAGATCTGGGCGGCCGCCCGCGTGGCCCATTGCGATGAGTTCATCGAGCGCTTCGAGCACGGGCTGGACACGATCGTGGGCGAGCGGGGCGTCAAGCTGTCGGGCGGGCAGCGGCAGCGCGTGGCGATCGCGCGGGCGATCCTGGCCGACCCGAGCATCCTGATCCTGGACGAGGCGACATCGAGTCTGGACAGCGAGAGCGAGGCGCTGATCCAGGACGCGCTCCGGGCGCTGCGCGCGGGGCGTACGACGTTCGTCATCGCGCACCGGCTCTCGACGATCCGCAACGCGGACCAGATCCTGGTGCTGGAGGACGGCGAGATCGTCGAGCGCGGCACGCACGCGGAGCTGATCGCGCGAGGCGGCCGGTACCGGGAGCTGCACGATCGGCAGCATCGGATCGAGAGTGATTTGTTCGTGAATCCGGGGGAGGAACTGGAGCCGGCGTAGGGGGCGCGTCGGTGGCGCCCGGAGGTGTGGCCGGCTGCTGCGCCGCCTGCGGGGGCGGCGCCGCTAGCGCGGCGCGGGGGCGGCCGGCGACCGCGCCGCCGGCGGGGTTTCTCAGAGCGGTCGGTCGGGCGTGGGGGTGTAGCGCGCGATCGCGCGGCGTGTGACGATGAAGGCAGCCGCGCCGATGCCGGCGGTCAGCGCGGCGAGGATCCCGGCGATCGCGGCGGGGGCCCAGGGGTGGGCGAGGAATCGTGTGATCGCGGCGACGGGGTCGTCCGGGAGGATCCACGCGCCCACGCGCGGGAGGACCAGGGCGAAGAGCACGAGCGCGATCAGCGGCCAGCTCAGGAGCGAAGAGAGCTCGAACGCTGCGCTCGCGGCGATGAGCAGCCACGCCGCCGTCGTGAGGAGGATCCACAGCGCGACCGTGGCTGCAACGGCGAAGCGTCCGGAGACGAAATCGAAGGGCGCGGGCAAGTCGACCACCAGCAACGCGGCGCCGGCCAGGACCGCGTTCGGCAGGGCGCTCAGGGCAGCCGCGGCGAAGCGGGCGGCGGCGATCTCCGACGCCGTCGTCGGCAGGCTTCGCAGGAAATCCATGGTCCGCTCGAGCTTGTCGCGGCTGACGGTCATCGGCACGATCAGGACGGCCCCGAAGCCGCTGCCCAGCGCGATCGCGACGACGTTCTCCGCGGTGGCCCTCCCGAACGCGGCGAAGAGGCCGAGAACGACGATCGTGGCGCCGATCAAGCGGAGCACGAGCGGGCCGACCCTGCGCGTCTCGAGCCAGAGCAGTGCGTCGAAGTGAGCCGTGTTCATTTGGCGCCGCCTGCGAGGAGTTCGTACAGGGCATTCGTGACCGAGTCGCGCGCCGTGCGTCGCCGCAGCAGCTCCACGGTCGTGTCGAGCTCGAGGCGCCCGTGCCTCAGCACGACGACGCGTTCGGCGAGCCATTCGACGTCCTCGAGGATGTGGGTCGAGAAAAGGGCGAGACGGCCGCCGTCCTCGGGCACGCACTCGCGCACCGCGTCGATCAGCTCTCTACGCACGACGGGGTCGAGGCCCGAAGTGGGTTCGTCGAGGAGCAGGATCGGCGGGCGGTGCGCTTCGGCCGTGACGAACGCGAGCTTCACGCGCATCCCTTTCGACAGGGTGCCGATCCTGGCCTGTTCGGGCAGCGCGAGCCTGTCCAGCAGCTCCTTCTCGTAGTCGCGGTCCCAGCCGCCGTAGAATCGGCTCACGAAGTCGAGGTGCTGGCGGACCGTCATCCAGCCGAATGCGCGCAGCTCCTCGGGCATCAGGCCTATGCGGGCCCGGATCTCCGCCGTCGCGGTGCGCATTTCCGTCCCGTCCACGCGAATGGAGCCATCGTAATCGGACAACAGCCCGGCGATCGCCTTCATGATCGTCGACTTTCCCGACCCGTTCGGCCCCACGATCGCCACCCGCTCGCCGTCCGAGAA
>CAYPGK010000216.1:0-1933 GCA_964410055.1 uncultured Gemmatimonadaceae bacterium
CGGGAGACCTCGCCCGACGACTTCCACGGCATGGTCGCCGCGCGGGCGATCGTGACGGCGCGGGGCGGGATGACGTCGCACGCGGCGGTGGTCGCGCGCGGGATGGGCAAGTGCTGCGTGGTGGGAGCGGGCGAGATCCGGATCGACGACGAAGCGCGGTGTCTCCACGCGGGCGGGCACACGGTCCACGAGGGCGAGTGGATCACCGTCGACGGCGTCGCCGGGCGCGTGCTGCTGGGGCGTGTGCCGACGGTGGAGCCCGAGATGTCTCCGGCGTTCCACCGGCTGATGGGGTGGGCGGACGAGTTGCGACGGCTCCGCGTGCGGGCGAACGCGGACACGCCGGCGGACGCGGAGCGGGCGCGGGTGTTCGGCGCGGAGGGGATCGGGCTGTGCCGCACCGAGCACATGTTCTTCGAGGGCGACCGGATCCACGTCGTGCGGGAGATGATCCTGGCGCGCGACGACGCGGCGCGGCGCGCGGCGCTCAATGAGCTGCTCCCGATGCAGCGCGCGGATTTCGAGGGGATCTTCCGGGCGATGGACGGGTTGCCGGTCACGATCCGTCTGCTCGATCCGCCCCTCCACGAGTTCCTCCCCGCCGGCGGGGAAGAGATCGAAGAGCTGGCCGCGCGCCTCGGCGTGGCGACTGCGGAGGTCGCGCACGCGGTGGAGCGGCACCGGGAAGTGAACCCAATGCTCGGCCACCGGGGCGTGCGGCTGGGGATCACGTACCCGGCGATCACCGAGATCCAGGTGCGGGCGATCTTCGAGGCGGCTCTCGCCGTGGCGAGGGAGGGCGGCGACCCGCGGCCGGAGATCATGATCCCCCTCGTCGCTTCGGCGGAGGAGTTCCGGCGGCAGGCGACGCTGGTGCGGCGGGTCGCCGACGAAGTGCTGCGCGAGGCGGGTATGTCGATCCCGTACCAGGTCGGGACGATGATCGAGCTGCCACGCGCGGCGCTGGTGGCCGCGGAGATCGCCGCCGAGGCGGACTTCTTCTCCTTCGGCACGAATGACCTCACCCAGACCACGTTCGGCATCTCCCGCGACGACGCCGCGTCGTTCCTGCCGACCTACATCCAGGAAGGGGTACTGGCCGAGGATCCGTTCCAGGTGCTCGACCGCGCGGGCGTCGGGCGGCTGATCGCCCTGGCGACGGCGGAGGGGCGCGCCGCGCGCCCGCAGCTCAAGGTCGGGGTGTGCGGCGAGCACGGCGGGGACCCGCGCTCCATCGCCTTCTTCCACGAGGTCGGGCTCGACTACGTGTCCTGCTCTCCCTTCCGGGTGCCGGTCGCCCGCCTGGCCGCGGCGCACGCGGCGCTCGCGGACGAGACGGCAGCCGGGGTCGGTGAGGCAGCCGCGACCGGGGCGCCACAACCGCCCAGGCGCCCGGCGGCCGCGCCGGTCTTGCCGCCCGCCGCGGCGCCGATGTAAGTTGCTCCATGGAGCGAACCAAGCGATCGACGAAGTACCCGAACGCGCGAGTGGCCTCTCCAGTTTGGCCGCTCGCGCGCGTTGTATTCCGCGCCGCCGCGCTCCGTCGCCTGGGCCTCACCCCAGTCCTCGGCGGCGCTCTCGCCGCGGTCCTCGCCGCGTGCACGGCGGGGGGCGGCGCGCATCGCCCGGCCGGCGAGGCCGCCGCTCCGGCATCGACCCGCGAGCTCGTCCTCCTGGGCACCACGGACGTCCACGGGCGCCTCTACGCCCATGACTACTACACCGGCGGCGCCACGGACCACGGGCTCGCGCTCATCAAGCCGCTGATCGACAGCGTGCGGGCCGCGAACCCCGGGCGCGTCTACCTCTTCGACTCCGGCGACCTGCTCCAGGGGAACCCGCTGGCGTACGTCCACGCGCGGCGGGAGCCGGTGCGGCCGAACCCGATCGTGCAGGCGATGAACCTGATGGGGTACGATGCCGCGGCGATCGG
>CAYPGK010000217.1:0-1865 GCA_964410055.1 uncultured Gemmatimonadaceae bacterium
TGGTGAGGATGTGGCCCTTCTCCTCGCGGTTGATCTTGTCGATCATGGCCGCGAGGGTGGTGCTCTTCCCGGAGCCGGTGGGCCCGGTGACGAGGACGAGGCCGCGGGGCCGCTCGGCGAGCTTGGCGACGACGGGCGGCAGGCCGAGCTGGTCGATGGTCTTGATCGAGAACGGGATCTGCCGGATGGCCACGGCGACGCATCCGCGCTGACGGTAGATGTTGCCGCGGAAGCGCGAGAGGTTCTGGATCCCGAAGGAGAAGTCGAGCTCGTCCTCGGTCTCGAAACGCTTCTTCTGCTGCTCGGTCAGGATCGAGTAGGCGAGCTGGAGCGTGTCCTTGGCGGTGAGGACGTGGTTGACGGATGCATTGACGATGGCGCCGTCGATGCGGAGCTTGGGCCGCTCGCCCGCGGTGAGATGCAGGTCGCTGGCGCCCCTGCGGATCATCTCTTCCAGGAGCGCGCGGAAGTTTACGGGGTTCGTGGCCTGACTGCTCATGTAGCGGCGGTCTCCTTGATGACTTCCTCGAGCGTGGTGATTCCCTTAGCGACCTTGACGAGCCCGTCCATGCGGAGGGTGAGCATCCCTTCCTTGAGCGCCTGCTGGCGCAGCTCGTCGGCGCTGGCGTTCTGCATGATCATGCGCCGGATCTCGGGCGACATGGCCATGACTTCGTAGAGCCCCTGGCGTCCCCGGTAGCCCGTCCCGCCGCACTGGTCGCAGCCGCGGCCCTTGAAGAACTTCATCGACCGGATCTGGTCGGGGTCGATGCGCGCGCTCGCGAGGAAGTCTTCCGGGTAGGTCGTCTCTTCCTTGCACGCGGGGCAGATGCGGCGCACGAGGCGCTGGGCGGTGACCAGGTTGAGCGCGGCGGCGACGTTGAAGGGCTCGAGCCCCATGTCGATGAGACGCGTCACGGTCGAGGGCGCGTCGTTGGTGTGCAGCGTCGAGAGGACGAGGTGGCCGGTGAGGGCGGCCTTGATGGCGATGCCGCCGGTCTCGATGTCGCGGATCTCACCGACCATGATGATGTTCGGGTCCTGGCGCAGGAACGCCTTCAGCGCGGCGGCGAAGGTCATGCCGATCTCGTTGCGGACCTGCACCTGGTTGATCCCGTGCAGGTTGTACTCGACCGGGTCCTCCGCGGTCATGATGTTGACGTCCTCGGTGTTGATCCGGGAGAGCGCGGAGTAGAGCGTGGTCGTCTTCCCGGAACCCGTCGGGCCGGTGACGAGCACCATGCCGTAGGGGTTCATGATGGCGGACATGAAGTCGTCCTTGGCCTTGGGCTCCATCCCGAACTTCTCGAGGTCGAGCGTGAGGTTCCCCTTGTCGAGGATACGCAGCACGATCTTCTCGCCGAAGATGACCGGGAGGGTCGAGACGCGGAAATCGACGACCTTGTTCTTGACCTTGAGCTTGATGCGCCCGTCCTGGGGCACGCGCCGCTCGGCGATGTTGAGGCTCGCCAGGATTTTGATGCGCGAGGTCAGCGCGGCCTTCATGCGCATCGGCGGCTTCATGACCTCGCGCAGCGCGCCGTCGATGCGGTAGCGGACGCGGATCTCGGTCTCGTAGGGCTCGATGTGGATGTCGGACGCGCCGCGGAGTACGGCGTCGGTCAGGAGGCCGTTGATGAGCTTGACGACGGGCGCATCGTCGATCTGCGCCTGGAGCGCGGCGACGTTGACCTCTTCGTCCTGTTCGTCGACGACCTCGACCTCGTCCTCCTCGATCTCGCTGAGGATCTCGCTGAGGCGCTCGTCGGACGTCTCGTAGTACTTCTCGATGTGCTTGCGCAGCGTGAACTCGCCGACGATGACCGGCTCGATGTCGAAGCGGGTGACGAAGCGCAGGTCCTCGA
>CAYPGK010000218.1:0-1828 GCA_964410055.1 uncultured Gemmatimonadaceae bacterium
CCGGCGGGGATCGTGGCGGGGGAGAAGGTGCCCGTCACGCCGTCTGGCGCGTCCTCGATCGAGAGCTGGACGGCGCCGTTGAAGCCGCCGCCGCGGATCAGCGTGAGGGTGGTCGCATCGCTCTCGCCCTGGACCAGGCTCACCGATGTGGGGGACAGGACGAAGTTGATCGAGCCGCTCCCGCCCACGGGCGGATCGGTCAGGCCGCCGCCGTTGCCGCCGTCGCCGTCGCGGTCGCTGCCGCAGCCGGCGGCGAGGGCGAGGACAAGGGCCAGGAGCGGCAGGCGCCGGGTCGATTTCCGGATCGTCTTCGCTGGGACGTCCATTGGCTGTACCTCTCGGATCGTTGGGGACATCGACCGCGCGCGGCCGCCCGGAGGACACGTGGGAGCCGGCGCTTGCAGCGCCGGCCGCCGCCGCGCTATACTCGGAGGCGCAACGCGCGCGAAGGACCACTCGCAATGGTCCTCTCTCCCCTACCATCGGAGTCCCGGCCCGAAGAGGGCCATCGCATCCCCGGACCGGTCCAAAGAGTCCTGCGGCATGACGACCTCACGCGATGCGACCGTCCTCCTGCACAGCACCCGTGCGGGCGACCGACAGGCGCTCGACGAGCTCTTCACGCTCACGTACGAGGAGCTGAAGCGGGCCGCTCGCTTCCGGCTGGGCCGCGGCCGGGTCGGCGAGACGCTGAACACGACGGCGCTCGTTCACGAGATCTACGTGCGCCTGGTCGATCAGAGCCGCGTGCAATGGGCGGATCGGGCGCACTTCGTGGCCATTGCATCGCGCGCGATGCGCTTCGTGCTGATCGACCACCTGCGCGCCCGCTCGGCGCTGAAGCGCGGCGCGCTGGAGGAGCCCGTGCCGATCGAGGGGATCAAGGTGGAGGAGGCCGGGGCGCAGTCGGCGAGCGACCTGCTCGCACTGAACGAGGCGCTCGAGCGGCTCTCCAGCCTGAGCCCCCGGCTCGGCCAACTCGTCGAGTACCGGTTCTTCGGAGGGCTCACGCACGAGGAGATCGCCGAGGTGATGGGCGTCTCGGTGCGCACGGTGAAGCGGGACTGGACGCGCGCGCGCACGTGGCTGTACGAGATGCTCGGCCCGGAGGATGCGGAGGGCGGGGCCGAGCCGTCCGCGCGCTAGCGATGGAAGACCTCACCCCCGACCGCTGGCAGCGGATCGACCGCCTCTTCGAGGCGGCGCTGGACGAGCCGCCGGACCGGCGCCTCGAGTGGCTGGCCCGCGCCTGCGAGGGCGACTCCGAGCTGTACGACGCGGTGGCGCGCCTCCTGTCGAAGGTCGAGACGGCCGAGAAGGCGCTGGGCGAGTCCGTCACCGACTACGCGGACACCGTGCTGGCCGAGCTGGCGAGCGCCAGGCCGGGCGCGTCGGAGGGCGACGGCCCGCTCCCCCTGGGCGGGCGCGTCGGCGCGTACCGGCTGCTCGAGGAGATCGGGCGCGGGGGGATGGGCACCGTCTACCTCGCCCGGCGCGACGACGCGGAGTTCGAGAAACGCGTCGCGCTCAAGCTGGTCAAGCGCGGGATGGACACCGACGACATCCTGCTCCGCTTCCGCTACGAGCGGCAGATCCTCGCCTCGCTCGAGCACCCGAACATCGCGCGGCTCTACGACGGCGGCGCCACGGAAGACGGTCGGCCGTACCTCGTCATGGAGTACATCGAGGGCGTGCCGATCACGCGCTACTGCGACGAGGCGCGCCTCCCGATCGACGCGCGGCTGCGGCTCTTTGCCGACGTCTGCCGCGCGGTCCAGTTCGCCCACCAGAACCTGGTCGTCCACCGCGACATCAAGCCGTCGAACAT
>CAYPGK010000219.1:0-1808 GCA_964410055.1 uncultured Gemmatimonadaceae bacterium
TCATCGCGCTCATCAACTTCGTGTCGACCTGCGCCTTCGCGGCGTTCCTGGAACGCAAGGGTGGAAGATGATCCGGCTGGCCATCGTCCTCGTGTTGCTCGTCTTCGGGATGGGCTTCATCTGCATCGCCGCGTACGGGGTGGCGCGGCTGCCCGACGTCTTCCAGCGCATGCACGCGGCGACGAAGGCGGGCGGGATCGGGACGACCGCCGTCGTCCTGGGCGTCCTCGTCGCCGGCGACATCGTGCGGCCGATCACGGGGCTCCTCACGATTGGCTTCATGCTGCTGACGCTGTCGGTCGCCTCACAGCTCCTCTCTCGCGCGGCGTACATGTCGGGCGCGACGGTGCAGGGGCTCGAGGGGCGCGACGCGCTGGTGGGCGTACTGGACCGGCAGAAGGCGCCGCTCGAGGAGCGGTGCGAGGGAGCGTGAAACGCGAAGCAGGCGGCCGGGCACGGAGGCCCGGCCGCCTGCGTTCCTCGTAGACGCGGCTCCGGTCGGCTCGCGGACTACGGTCGACTCGCCGGCGCCGGTCGACTCGCGACGGCCGGCGCAGGCCGCCGCCGGTCAGCTCGCCGGCGCCGGCTCCGGCCCCTCGAAGAGGTGCATTGAGACGGCCTCGACGAGGAGTGCGCGCGCCCGTTCGGCGATCTCGTCCAGCGACACGGTCGGCGCGTGGTCGAACACCTGCTCGACCCGGCGGCGGACCTCCTCGAGCGACGGGAGCTGGGGGAGGTGGATCCCCGCCAGCATCGCCTCCGCCCCGGCGCTCGCCGAGCGGAGCCGCTCCCGGAGCTCCTCCCACGTGGGCGTCTGCGCCCACGCCGCGCGCACCTGGGCGGCGATCTTCTCGACCGGATAGCTGTGCACGATCTGGTGCGCGGCCTTCTCGACGACCTTGCGGCCGAGCCGTCGCTCGTTGCGGACCACATCGGGCGGCGGCTCGCCGAGGTCCCAGACGATGCGGAACCACGAGAGCACTTTCAGCACGTAGTAGGTCGGGTCGATCTCCCACCAACGGAACCCTTGCCTCGTCGAACGCTGGTACGCGTGATGGTTGTTGTGCCACCCCTCGCCCAGCGTGATGAGCGCGAGCCACCAGTTGTTTCGTGAATCGTCGCCGGTGAGGTAGCGCTGCTTGCCGTGCACGTGCGCCAGCGAGTTGATCATGAAGGTGCCGTGGTAGAGCAGCACGGTGCTCCAGAAGAAGCCGACGACGAGCCCTGGCCAGCCGGCCAGGAGGAAGCACGCGACGGCGAGTGCTGCGGCGACGACGTAAGGGTGCCGCTCGAGCCAGACCAGCTCGGGGTAGCGCGTCAGGTCCGGCACGGTCGAGTAGTCGACCTCATCGTTGCGGCGCGCGAAGATCCAGCCCACGTGCGAGTAGAAGAAGCCGTGGTGCCGCGGCGAGTGGACGTCGAGCTCGGTGTCGGAGTGCAGGTGGTGCTGGCGATGGATCGCCGCCCACCACAGGACGCCTCGCTGCGCCGTACTCTGTGCCAGGACTGCAAGCAGGAACTGCCCGACCCGGCTCGTCTTGAACGAGCGGTGCGAGAAGTAGCGGTGGTAGCCGGCGGTTGCGCCGAACATGCGGACCACGTAGAGGACGACGCAGATGACCAGCGCCTCCACCGTCACGCCCGTCCAGATCGCCGCAAAGCAGGCGAGGTGGACGAGGGCGAAGGGGAGAGCGGCCGGGTAGATGATGTCGTCGTGGAATTCTTCGGCCTCGGCGGAGGCGTGCTGTCGCTCGGTCATGCGATCCTTTCCATCCAGCCCCGGATCGCCTTCGAGCCGCTGCTGGTCT
>CAYPGK010000220.1:0-1716 GCA_964410055.1 uncultured Gemmatimonadaceae bacterium
CGCACCATCGCCCAGAGGTTCATCCCGAACTCGAAGGTGCCGAACCGCATGGCCTTACGGTCGAAGCCGGCGTGCTCGAGGAGCTCCGCGATCCGCGCGTGCGTGTACGCATCGCGGTGCTCGTCGATCTCCTCGGCGCTCACGAGGCGCAGTCGCGCGAGCACGCGGAGCAGGCCGTCGGTCCAGGCGGCGGGCGTGGTGAGCACGTAGACGCCGCCGGGACGCAGAATGCGCCGTATCTCCGCGAGCGTGTGCCGGAGCACGTCGGCGTCGAGGTGCTCGAAGACCGCGAGCATCGTCACGACGTCAATGGACCCGTCGTCGAAGGGGAGCGCAGAGCGCTCCTCCAGGTCGTGGCGGATCAGCGTGATGCCGTTCGGGCCCTGGAGCCGGGGCGCCGCGTCGGGCGCAGATCCTTCCGCGCCGGGCGCCGATTGCTGCGTGGCCGATGCCGCTCCCGCCGTGCCGGGCGCCGATCCCTCCTCGCCCGGCGCCGCGTCTTGAGTACCGGCTCCCGTTCCCGCCGCACCCGACGCCGTGTCCCCGAAGATCGATCGTCCCAACCCCTCCCCGGCCGCCTTCACGTCCACGGACGCCAGCCTGTCGAGGCCGTAGCGGTGCGCGAAGGTTGTGGTGGTCAGGAAGTATGGGTAGCTGCCGCAGCCGATGTCGACGATGCGGCCGCTCCGTAGCTCGTCGGGGATCAGCCGGTTCGCCATGCGGGCACGGAGTCGGGCGAGGAATCCCTCGAGGCGGCCGTTGCCGCGGGTCACGCGCGAGTCGGACGTCATAGCTCGGCTCAAGTCAGCCCACCTTCCGCGAGCGCGGCGCCGAGGGCGTCGCGCCAGTCCGGGAGCGGCCCGACGGCCGCCTCGGTCGACGAGCAGTCGAGGACCGAGTATCGAGGGCGGCGTGCGGGCGTGGGGAACGCATCGGTCGGGACGGGGACGACGTCGGCGTCGATCCCGGCGAGGCGGAGCGCCTCGCAGGCGAAGTCGTACCAGGTCGTCTCGCCGCGGCTGGTCGTGTGGTAGACCCCCGGCGGGACCTCCGCCTCGAGCAGCGCGGCGAGGGTGGCGGCGAGCGTGCCGGTCCAGGTCGGAGTGCCGCGCTGGTCGTCGACGACGCGGAGCTGCGCGCCGTCGAGCGCGCGTCTCAGGATCGTGGAGACGAAGTTGCGGCCGCCGGCGCCGTAGAGCCAGCTGGTGCGGGCGATGATCCAGTCGCCGGCCTCGCGCGCGGCTTCCTCGCCCGCGAGCTTGCTGCGCCCGTAGGCGTTCAGCGGTGCGGTGGGGTGGTCGGGACGGTACGGCGTCGTCGCCTGTCCATCGAAGACGTAGTCCGTACTCGGGTACACCAGGCGCGCGCCGACGTCGCGGCAGGCGCGGGCGACGTTGCGCGTGCCATCGGCGTTGACGGCGTGGGCCGTCGCCTCTTCGGCCTCGGCATCGTCGACGCGGGTGTAGGCGGCACACTGGATGACGGCTTCGGGGACCCACTCTCGCACGACACGTTCGACGGCGGTGGCGTCGGTCACGTCGAGCGTATCCCGGCCCATGCCGACGACCTCGTGGCCCCGGTGTTCGAGCTCGCGGACCAGTGTCCGGGCGAGCATGCCGTGCGCGCCGGTGACGAGGATCCTCACGCGCCCCTCTCCTCGGGCCTGTACTTCGGCGCCCTGGGCGGGAGCAGGTTGGAGCGGAGGATGTGCCAGAA
>CAYPGK010000221.1:0-1716 GCA_964410055.1 uncultured Gemmatimonadaceae bacterium
TGTACTTCTCCGGGTTCTTCAGGAAGTCGACGATCTCGACGAGCTCGTTCTCCGCGTCATCGATCCCGGCGACGTCGTCGAAGGTGACGCGGCGGCTGTCGTCCTGGTCGAAGCGCCGCGCGCCGCTCTTCCCCATCGAGCCGAGCATCCCGGCCGGTCCGCCCTGCTTCGACAGGCGGCGGAAGAACCAGACGTACAGGCCGATCAGGAGCAGCGCGGGCGCGAAGCTGAAGAGGAGCGTCATCCAGGGGTTCCCCTCCTGGATCGGCTCGGCGCTGATCTCGGTGCCGTTCGCGATCAGCAGCTCCTCGAGCCCGGGGTCGACGAAGGTGGGGATCGTGGTGGCGAAGTCGGTGACCTCGCGCGGCTCGTCGGCGCGCGTCGTACGCCGCGCGAGGCTCGCGTCCGGCGCGGGGTCGGCGTCGGCGGCCGGGGGCGTTGCGCGCGGCTCGTCGGCGCGCGGCGGGTAGAGGACCGGCGTCCGGAACCGGCCCGTCAGGTTCTCGCCGCGGCTGTAGACCCGCTCGACGTTTCCGCGCGCCGCCTCTTCCTTGAAGAGCGTGTACGGCACCGTGACCGGGTCGCCCGCACCGGGGAAGAGGAGGCGGACGATCAGGATGTTCACGGCGAGCATGATGAGGAAGGCGAACCACGTCCGGCGCGGCGGGACCGCGGACGGCGACGCGTCGCCGCCGGACCCGCTGCCTTGCTGACGGTTGCGCTGCGCCGGCGGCGGGTCGCCGGGGCGTCGCTCTGCTGAGTTCGGTGTGGTCATGCGCGGCTCCTCGTCGCGATCCGGTCGGACCGGCGGGGTTCCGGATCGGCCTGGTCGAAGGGGTCTATGAACTTGTACCCGCCGTCCGGCGCCTGGTTCTTGGATCCACGCCCTGGCCGACCGGCCCCTCATCGTGCTATCCTACGGGTCTTACCCAACCACCCCGACCGGCGCCGTGGTGCGGCGCCGCAAGCCGTTCCGACATCAGGAGGACGTGCCCATGCAGACGACGCTCACCCGCCGGACGCTCCGGGCGCTGCCGGCGCTGCTCCTCGCGGGCGCGACCGCGCTCCAGGCGCAGACCGCGGTCCAGGGCAAGGCCCGGGTCACCACGCCCGAGGACTTCTTCGGCCACACGATCGGCGCCGACTACGTGCTCCCCAACTACACGAAGTTCGCGGAGTACTGGCGCCGGCTGGATGCCGAGTCCGACCGCGTGAAGGTGGTCTCGATCGGGAAGACGGCCGAGGGTCGCGACCAGCTCATGGCGATCGTGACGTCGCCGGAGAATCACGCGAACCTGGAGCGCTACCGTCAGATCTCGCGGCGGCTCGCGCGGGCGGAAGGCGTCTCGGAGGCGGAGGCGCGGCGCCTCGCCGCGGAGGGGAAGGCCGTCGTCTGGATCGACGGCGGGCTGCACTCGACGGAGGTGCTCGGGCCGCAGCAGCTCCTCGAGACGGTCTACCAGCTCGCCACCCGCGACGACCCGGAGACGCTGCGCATCCTCGACGACGTCATCGTCCTCGCGGTGCACGCGAACCCGGACGGCATGGAGCTCGTCTCGGACTGGTACATGCGCGAGCCGGATCCGACGAAGCGCACGACGCGCGGGATCCCGCGCCTCTACCAGAAGTACATCGGGCACGACAACAACCGCGACTTCTACATGTCGACGCAGCCCGAGACCGAGAACATGAACCGGATCATGTTCCGGGAGTGGT
>CAYPGK010000222.1:0-1617 GCA_964410055.1 uncultured Gemmatimonadaceae bacterium
GCGACACGCGCGGCGGGCAGGAGGATCGTGAACCGGGCGCCGCCACCGTCCGCGTTCTCCGCCCGGATCGTCCCGCCCATCGCATCGATCAGCCGCGCCGAGACGGCGAGGCCGAGGCCGGTCCCCTTCCCCGGCGACTTCGTCGTCACGAATGGCTCGAAAATCTGGTCCAACAGCGCCGTCGGGATGCCGGGTCCGTTGTCGCTCACGGCGATCTCGACCACCTCGCCGCCGGCAGGGAACGGGTTTTCTCTAGGGATGCGCGGGCGCTGATGGAAACGGCGCCGGTGCGAATAGTCGACGTCCGGCGGATCGTCCTTCCGCCGCGTCGCCGACCGCTGCATCGGCGCCAGCACCCGGTGTCCCGTCCGAACCACGATGGCCGGCGACTCCACGTCCTCGAGCACGTCCGCCGCATTCAACAGTAGGTTGACCACGACCTGCTCGAGCTGGTACGGGTCCGCCTCGATCGGCGGCGCACCGGCCGCGAGTTCGCAACGGACCTCAATATGCTGAAACTTGCCCTGCATGGAAAGGAGGTCGACGGCGCGCGTGGCGACCTCGTTCACCTCGATCGCGTGGACCCGAGCCTCGCGGGGCCGGGCGTAGTCGAGCAGGCCCCGGACGATGCGGTCGATCCGGTGGGCCTCCCGCGTCGCCGCGGCGAGCAGCTCGCGCTCCGAGGGCCCTGCGCTCCGTTCCAGGATCCCGAGGTAGCCGAGCACCGCACTCAGCGGATTGCCGACCTCGTGCGCGATCCCGGCCGCGAGCCGGCCGACCGACGCCATCTTCTCGACCTGGATCAGCTCGTCCCTGGCCTCCGTGAGCTGAACGTTCGTCTCCTGGAGAGAGCGGATGTTCTCTGCAAGCTGCTCGCGGTGCGCGATCAGCCGTTCGGCCATGCGGTTGACCGCATCGGCCAGGCGCGCCACCTCCACGCTCCCGTCGACGGGGAGCCGGTGGGCGTACTCGCCGCCGGCGATCGCCTCCGCGCCCGCGATCATCTCGTCCAGCGGCTGAAGGATGCGCCGGTGTACCAGGAAACGCCCGAACAGCGCAAACACCAACACATCCGCCACGAGCAGGAGCAGCACGTAGCCGACCGCCGCGCCCGGCGTCGAGAAGCGAGGCAGCAGCATGATGACACCGGCCACCGCCACGAGCAGCGCCCCCGCGAAGATGATGGCGAAGGCGACGACCAGCTCACGGCGCAGCGAGGGAAGCGAGGTCATCCTGGATCCCGTTCCGAGGCACTCCGATGGAACTGTCGGGGAGAGGGGGTCGACCGGGGGTGCAAGATAGGGGCGGGGTGGGGGGGGGACAAGGCGATTGCAGGTGGGGGCTCAGGGGGCAATGAGCCTCTCCCGCAGACAGCGCTCGTCGGGAACGACGCGGTAGAAGGCGGGAATCGGGCGGCCGTCGACACCGCCCGCGTATGACAGGACACCGGGACAATGCTCCATGACCGCCGCGACGTCGCGTGCGATCGGGTGCGACAGGTTCCCCAGCGTCACGATCGTGACGCCATCCTCCAGGATGCGGCGGGCGAGGAACTCTCCGGGCTCGTGAAATACCTGCTCCGCGACGTCGTCGTCCGCTACCATGGAGCCGGCGGCC
>CAYPGK010000223.1:0-1600 GCA_964410055.1 uncultured Gemmatimonadaceae bacterium
ACCCAGGCGCGGTGCGGGACACCCTGGAAGGGACGTGGGAAGGCGAGTACGAGGGGCGTCGGGCGCCGGTGTTCGTGACGCTGAATCTGCGTCTCGACGCGACGGGCTGGACCGGCGACGCCGCCATCCTCGGCAGAACCATCCCGGTGCACGACGTCGTTCCGGACGACGGCGGGGTGACCGTCGTGCTCACGCCCGGCCGCCTCGAGATCGAGGCAGAGCGCCGGGGAGACCGGCTGGTCGGTGTGCTCCGCGACGGCGAGGAGAGGTTTCCGCTGGCGTTGGTGCGCGTGCCACGCTACCCGGAGCCGGCGAATCGAGCCGAGGCCTGGCGGCAGGACCTGGATGCGCTCGCTTCGCGGTTCCTCAGGGCGGATCGCAGCTTCTCGCCTGCCGAGCGGGCGCTCTTCCTCGAGCGCATCGAGGACCTCCGCGCGTCCGTGGAGGCGTTGAGCGATCCGGAGATCATCATGCGGATGGCGTCGGCCGTCGCTCTTTCCGGGAACGCGCACACGCGGCTGTACCTGCTCCGGAACCGGACCGAGCTGCGGCGCCTGCCGGTGCGCGTCTGGTGGTTCGGCGATGGGCTGTACGTGGTCCGGGCGACGGCGGAGTACCGGGACCTGCTGGGGTGCCGCGTCGATGCCATCGCCGGGGTCGATGCGCGGGACGCGCGCGACCGCGTCGCCCCGGCGTACGCCGGCAACGCGTCCTGGACCGACTACATGAGCGCGTATCTGCTCACCAGCCCGGAGGCGCTCTACGGGTTCCGCATCACGCCGGAGCTGGAGTCGATCGAGCTGCACCTGTCGCAATGCCGGGCGCGGCCGTTCCGTGCCGAGGTCGAGCCGCTCCCGCTGGTCCGCCGTCGGACTCCGGTCGAGGCGTGGTGGGACCTCTCACCGGCGCACCGTGACGACGGGTGGACTCATGTGCTCGAGAGCGGCGGCGACTTGGCGCTCTACCTGCGCCACCCCGATCGACACTACTGGTTCGAGCACCTGCCGAACGACGACATCCTCTACGTCCAGTACAACCGTGCGTCGGAGATGCCGGACGAGCCCATCTCCGCATTCGGCGAGAGGCTGCTCGCCGCTCTCGACAGTCTGCGCCCGAGGGCGTTCGTCCTGGACCTCCGTTTCAACACCGGCGGGAACCTGGACCTCGCGAAGGACCTCATGGCGAAGCTCGAGGAGCGCACGCGTGGCATGGCTCGCTTCGTGATCACCGGCCGTGCGACGTTCTCGGCGGGGATCACGGCGGCCGCGGCGTGGAGGGCCGCCGGCGACGTGATCATCGTCGGAGAGCCGGTCGGCGACGAGCTCGACTTCTGGTCCGAGGGCGGCAACATCATCCTTCCGAATTCCGGGCTCGCCGCGCACTTCGCGAACGCGTTCCACAGCTACTCCCGATCGCCCTGCCCGGACGACGTCCCCTGCTTCCTCGACCTGAGTTCGCCGGACCTCGGGCCCGACCTCCCGGCGTCCAGCCGGTGGGCCGACTATGCGGCCGGGGTCGACGTGGCGCTGGAGGCGATCCGGAAACGGTTGCAGGGGATCCCCGCGCCGCTTCATTATTGACCCGCGGCGGCGGCGGCGGC
>CAYPGK010000224.1:0-1585 GCA_964410055.1 uncultured Gemmatimonadaceae bacterium
ACGGTCAAGGCCCTCGAGCCGAACCGCCGCATCGAGATCGAGTGGCCCGGCGCCACCGGCCCGAGCACCGTGGAGTGGCGCTTCACCGAGATGGCGGACGGCTCGACCTTCGTCGAGATCACCAACTCGGGGTTCTCGGGCGAGCCGGACGCGGTCGTCGCAGAGGCGCTGGACGCGACCGAGGGTTTCACCATGGTCCTCGCCGGGCTCAAGGCCTACCTCGAGCACGGCATCGAGCTGAACCTGGTCGGGGACCGCTACCCCGCGGGGCTCGATGCGCACTAGCGCCGTCCTGGTCGAAGACCGGATCGACGACGACGAGGCGTGGGCCGCCGTCCGCTCCCGCGACGCGGCCTACGCCTATCGCTTCATCTACGCCGTCGCCTCGACCGGCATCTACTGCCGCCCCGGCTGCGCCTCGCGTCTACCGAGGCGAGAGAACGTTCGATTCTTCGCCGGTCCCGCCGAGGCCGAGGCCGCCGGCTTCCGGCCGTGCAAGCGCTGCCGCCCCGACCGTGACGGACTCACCGCGACGCGGCGCGCCATCGAGCTGGCCCGGGAGTACCTCGACGCCCACCTGGACGAGACCGTCACCCTCGAGCGCCTCGCGCGGGTGGCGCACATGAGCCCGCACCACCTCCAGCGCACCTTCAAGCGCTTCGTCGGCCTCTCGCCACACCGTTACGTGGAGGCGCGGCGCCTGGAACGGCTCAAGCAACGCCTGCGCGAGGGCGACACCGTCGCCCGCGCGACCTACGAGGCCGGCTACGGCTCAACCAGCCGCCTCTACGAACAGGCGGATCTGTACCTCGGAATGACGCCGGGCGCCTACCGGCGTGGAGGAGAGGGGATGCGGATCCGCTTCACCACCGCGGCGACCCCGCTCGGCCGCCTCCTGGTCGCCGCCACGGAGCGCGGCCTTTGCGCCGTCACCCTCGGGGATGACGACGACGCCCTGGTCGACGACCTGCGCCGCGAATACCCGCGCGCCACGATCGAGCCGGCGGGCGCCGGGCTCCGGGACTGGGTCGACCAGATCCTCGCCTACCTCGAGGGCGAGCGGACCAGCCTCCCGCTCCCACTCGACCTCCCCGCGACCGACTTCCAGCGCCGCGTCTGGCAGGCGCTGCGGGAGATCCCGTACGGCCACACCCGCAGCTACGGCGAGCTTGCAGAGGCGATCGGCCGCCCCACCGCCACGCGCGCCGTGGCCCGCGCCTGCGCCAGCAACCGCGTCGCACTCGTCATCCCCTGCCACCGCGTGGTCCGCGGCGATGGCGACCCGAGCGGCTACCGCTGGGGGCCGGAACGGAAGCGTCGCCTGCTGGAGCTGGAGGCGGAGACGCGCCCGGTTCCTCCTACCCCTCCACCCGCTCCCCGCAGTGCTCGTCGAACGCCTGCATCAGATCCTCGGCGATCTCCATCGGGTGCCGTCCCTGGATCTGGTGGCGCTCCAGCATGAAGGCGAGCTGGCCGTCCCGGAAGAGCGCGATCGATGGGGACGAAGGCGGGTAGCCGACGATGTACTCCCGGGCACGCGCCGTCGCCTCGACCTCCTGCCCGGCGAAGACGGTGGCCATGTGCT
>CAYPGK010000225.1:0-1579 GCA_964410055.1 uncultured Gemmatimonadaceae bacterium
CACGCGACGCCCCGCGGGCCAACCGGCCCACGAGGCGTCGCACATCGCCACGGGCGCCGCGTGGACCATGCTCATCGACCGCGACGGCAGCGTGCTCGTCGGCGGCGAGTCCGGACTCTGGCGTTTTTCTCCTTGATTCCCACGACTTCCCGCGGCTCACCGACCGCCGCGTAGGCCCGCCGCATTGGTCCCGGGCTCGCCTCCTACCCTCCTGAGCCGGCGTTTCCCACCCACACGGGAAGCGGCGAACCCGAAAATTGCTCCGCAAGAACCGGATCGCGCCGGACCGGCGTTGGCGGTGATCTTCCCGGCACGACGTGGCGATCCCCGCCGCGTCGCACGTTCACCAACGACCGATCCGGTGAGGCATCATGACCACTTATCGTACGATCGCACTCCCGACCGAAATCGCCCGGGCCGTCCGCGACACCATGGAATCGCCCGGCTACAAGCACCCCGCCTCCGTCAAGGTCGCTACGGGGTACGGCCCGTGCCGCCACTGCCTGCGCACCTTCCGCGTCGGCGAGGAGCGGCGCATTCTCTTCACCTACGACCCGTTCCACGACCTCGAGCCCTACCCCCTTCCCGGCCCGATCTTCATCCACGAGGCCGAGTGCGAGCGCTATCCCGAAGACGCGGGCTTCCCCCGGGAGCTGAAGGCGCACCCGCTCACCCTGAACGGCTACGGCAGGGGGCGCGCACTGCGCGAGCAGGTCCACGTCACCGCGGACTCCCTGGACGCCGAGATCGAGCGTCTGCTCGGCCGCGACGACGTCGACTACATCCACGTGCGCGACACGAAGGCGGGATGTTATGATTTTCGGATCGAGCGGGCGAGCGCCCGAGCGCGGTCGTGAGGTCTACGCCGACTCGAGAGGATTGCTCCTGCGCCGGTAGCGGGTGAAAACGCGCAATGAGCACCGCGCGCCGTCGCGCCGATGCTGCGAAAAACACGCACCACAACCGAAAGGAGCTACACCATGGCTGACCACGCGCTGATCCGGACCCCCGTCGTCAAGACCGCGATGCTCATCCGTAGACCCGCGGCCGAGGTCTTCGAAGCCTTCGTGAACCCCGAGGTCACCACCCGGTTCTGGTTCACCAAGAGCAGTGGTCGGCTCGAGGCCGGCAAGGAGGTCACCTGGACCTGGGAGATGTACGACGCCTCGGCCCCGGTCATGGTCAAGGCCGTCGAGCCGAACCGCCGCATCGAGATCGAGTGGCCCGGCGCCACCGGCCCGAGCACCGTGGAGTGGCGCTTCACCGAGATGGCGGACGGCTCGACCTTCGTCGAGATCACCAACTCGGGGTTCTCGGGCGAGCCGGACGCGGTCGTCGCAGAGGCGCTGGACGCGACCGAGGGTTTCACCATGGTCCTCGCCGGGCTCAAGGCCTACCTCGAGCACGGCATCGAGCTGAACCTGGTCGGGGACCGCTACCCCGCGGGGCTCGATGCGCACTAGCGCCGTCCTGGTCGAAGACCGGATCGACGACGACGAGGCGTGGGCCGCCGTCCGCTCCCGCGACCCGGCCTACGCCGGCCGCTTCATCTACGCCGTCGCCTCGACCGGGATCTACT
>CAYPGK010000226.1:0-1527 GCA_964410055.1 uncultured Gemmatimonadaceae bacterium
GTCCATCCCGACGACGAACGCGATCGACGCCAGCAGGTAAATGCGTTTGTCCAATCAGCTATCGCCCCTCGAAATCCCAGAAAGGCCGGGCGGCAGAAGGAGGCCGGGGGCCATGAGGGTGAGCGCCACGCAAGGCCGGATCGCCCGGTTGAGGAACCGTCGCCGCAGTGGATGTAGAAGGGCGAAGTCCTGCATCCCGAACGTTAGAGGCGATTTCGAAGGCGAGCAAGTTGGGCGGGGAGGGGGCGGCCGGCGCAGGCGCCGCGTCGATGCGGGGTCGGCTGAGCCGTCACGTCCTCAGCTCCCGCACGACTCTGAACCCCGCGTAGCGGTCGCCGGCGAGCCCCCAGGGGCCGCGGATGTCGATCGCCTTGCGCCGCGCGGCCCGCACCTCCCAGGCGGGCGACGCCCAGGACCCACCGCGCCGGACGTGCACCATGCAGGTGCCGTCCTCCCAGTACGGGGAGCTCTCGAGGCGGGGCGAGCCGTCGGTGGGGACGCCGTCGTGGCCCCGGTGGTAGCAATCGGACACCCACTCGTACGCGTTGCCCAGCATGTCGTGGAGTCCGAAGTCGTTCGGCGGGAACGATCCGACCGGCGCGGTCGAGCGCCCGTTCCAGCGGCCGCCGCAACCGACGCAGGCCGCCATCCCCTCGCCGATCTCATCCCCCCAATGACGCGCGGTGCTCGTGCCCGCCCGTGCGGCGTACTCCCACTCGGCCTCGCTCGGCAGCCGGTAGACGTGCCCGGTCTCCTCGCTGAGCCACCGCAGGTACTCCTCCGCCTGGAGCCGGTTCACGTTGAGCACGGGTCGGTCGCCCCGGCCGAACCCTTCGTCGTCGGGGACGTGGCTGCAGCCGCCGGCCTCGACGCAGCGGTCCCATTCCGCAAAGGTCACCTCGTACTTGCCCATGGCCAGCGGGTACGCGATGTCGATCTCCACCTGCGGCTTTTCGAATTGCAGGAGATGGTGCCAGTGCTCGCTCAGTTCATCGATCGCCTCGCCCTCCGGGCTGCCCATGAGGAACCGACCCGGGGGAAGGACCACCACGACGGGACACGTGTCGCAGTCGCGGAACTCGCCGTCGGTCTCGAGCCTGTACAGACCGAGCACCGGTTCACCGAACTCGCTGATCTCGAGGGCGACGAAGAGGGAATCCGAGACGAACGCCACCGGGAAGCCGGGCGCGTCGAAGGTGCCCCGATACCGGCCGTCGGGGCCGAAGACGTCGACGCGTTCCGGGACGGGCCGTCCGGAGCCGCGGCTGACCCAGAGTTCGCCGGACGGGCTCGCGGCGATCCATTCGATCGGAGAGGCCGACGCCTCGTACCCCACCGCGGCGACGATCTGGTCGGCCGTGATCCCGGCCCTCCGCATGAAGTCGCGGTAGGGACCGGCGCCGACCCGTTCGGCCGCCAGCCCGGCGGACACCACGATCGGTTCCAGGTCGCGCCGCAGGCTTGCGACGCGCCGGCCATCGACGTAGGCGTCGATCCGGTAATCGGGGCCGTGCAGCACCAGGATCG